>DAHVXI010000027.1:0-19436 GCA_027356795.1 Chloroflexota bacterium
GACTCGCCCGACTCCCTGCCGACTCATCCGTCGCAGTTCCTGCCGTTGCGCGTCTGTCAGATGCACGATAACCATCCCAGGCACCTCCCGCCGGACTGCCTGGCGAGAAGCGTGCCGTACTTATGGCTACATGCTTAGCGATTCAAGTTTCTTAAACCCCAACGGTCTCATGGACGGCGCGGGTGTGCCCGCAGCCATAACTAGGCGAGCACCAACCCTGAGGAATGCTCCCTCCACGATATCCCTAGCCTCAGTAGAAGAGAAGAAGTCCTCCTGTACAACTGACTCGTCTCGCCAGAGCTTCAGCGCCCAACCATTCTCACTACAACGACGAGTTACCCGCTCCTCGTATGCATCGACATTGCGATCACCTGAAACGCGCCTCGGCCATAAGAACTCGACCCTCCCATCCACAACCGCCCGATTGTCTATCTCTACCGCATGAAACCACTTGACGGTGACATTCTTCTGGTGTGCCGCGTCTAACACATAGCCCTTTGCGTACTGCCATCCCTCAAGGTGAGCAGCTATGTGGTAGATTATGAGTGTTGAACCACGAGGTGCGTAACGCTGGATCCACGGAACTACATCATAGCGCAAGCGGTTCCCTGTGTAGACGCAATCATCCACATACACGAAGATGTCCGAGCCACCACATAGGCCAAGGATTAGCCCATAGTCCTTGTAGACAACGTACGTGAAGAGCGCAAGTAATGCCAACTGGCTCTCGCCTTCCACTTGGATTCGTATGAAGTTCATCCCTTGGAGCGAAGCCCTGGGATCAGGCCCAAACGGGTCCTCGCGGGCCAGGAATGACCGAATGCTATCTTGCACACGTTTTCTCGACCAATAGTAACGCTGAAGGAGGCAGTTCATCTCTCGAAGGATCGTCGCCCGCTCACTTGGATCGAACTGGGATATCCACCTGTCCACACGGGAAGTGATCGGAGCGATACCTTCAGGCGATCGGTAGTCTGCGGCAATGCTGCCGATGGAGCGAGCCAGGTCATGGCAAGAATCGCTCATGCCGTGTTCCCTCGATGGGCTCCATGACGATTCACGTGGCCAAAGTCGAGGCTCGAGAACCCGCATCCACGGGAAGACAGCCGCCACCGAGCCATCTGTTGCTTCCCCCCGCTCGACTCAGCCCGAAGGGCTTCGTCTTTTCAGCCCGACGGCTTTAGCCTCGGGCTCTCGACCGGCAGCAACGGCTGGGCGGCTCACAGACACCTCTCCAGCATCCTCCTGGTCGCCACCTTGGCGCCCTCGCCCACCTCCAGCAGCGGGCCGACGCAGGAGGGGCAGCCCCGATCGCAGTCGCACGTAGCCACCAGCCGCCGAGCCTCCTCCAGCAGGGTGCGGTGCATCCGGTACAGCTTGAGGCTGAAGCCCACCCCGCCGGGGTAGGCCTCGTACAGGAAGACCGTCGGCAGACCGGTGTGGGGCGAGCACACCTCCGTGGCGGTGCGCAGGTCGCGGCGGTCGCACATCAGGGCCACCGTCGCCACCAGACCCAGGGCGTTGGCCAGCCCCAGCAGCCCCGCCTGCAGCTCCTCCTTCCCCAGCCCGGCCGTCGCCTCGGGCGAGAGGGAGAGCCAGTAGGAGGTGGTGTGCATCGTCTCCTCGGGCAGGTGGATGGGGCCCGAGCCGACGTTCTCGTGGGTGTCGAACTTGATCTTCTTGAACATGGTGGTCAGCACCACCACGTTTACCTCTCCGTGGGACCGGGTGGCTGCCCCCTCCGCCGACTGGTCGAACTCCTCCAGCACCGCCAGGTTCACCGCCAGGCTGGCGTCGGTGTAGTAGTCCACGTCCACGTGGCGAACGAAGGCCTTCTTGTTCTCGTAGTCCAGCTTCTCCACCTGGTACTGCTCGCTGCCGTGCAGGTAGATGGCCTCCTCGTGGATCAGCATCGGCGCCGCGAAGCGGTCCACCTCCCCGATCACCCGGGGCTGCGGCTCCGTGACGTCGATGATGACGAAGTTCTCCCGGGCGGCTGCCCGCAGCCCCACCGACTCCGCAGGGAAGGCCTCGGACATCCAGTGCCAGCGGTCCCGGGCGTGGTGCAGCACCCGCTCCTCCCCCAGGTACTCCAGCATCTCGGCCACCGGCACCGCTCCGAAGGGCTCCCCATCCCGGAAGGGCAGCTCGAAGGCGGCGCACTTCAGGTGGTCCATCATCACCAGCAGGTTGTCCGGGTTCACCAGGCCGCTCTCCGGCGACTGGCCGAAGAAGTAGTCGGGATGGCTCACGATGTACTGGTCCAGGGGGTCGCTGGTAGCGATGAAGAGGGAGAGGGCCTGGCCCCGACGGCGCCCGGCGCGCCCCATCTGCTGCCAGCTGCTGGCGATGGTGCCCGGATAGCCCACCAGGAGGCTGGCCTCCAACCCCCCGATGTCGATCCCCAACTCCAGGGCGTTGGTGCTCACCACCGTCCGGATGGTGCCATCCCGGATCCCCCGCTCGATGGCCCTGCGCTCGTTCGGGAGGTATCCCCCCCGATAGCCCTGCACCGACCGCTCCGACTTCTTGCAGCGTGCGGCGGCCTCCTTCATGTAGGTGAGCAGCACCTCCACCGAGAGCCGGCTCCGGCCGAAGAGGATCGTCTGGATGTCGTTGGGCACCAGGAAGCGCTCGGCGACCCGACGGGCTTCCAGGAGGGCGCTGCGCCGGATCCCCAACTGGCGGTTCAGCACCGGCGGGTTGTAGAAGACCACGTCCCGTGAGCCCGAGGGCGCGCCGCTCCTGTCCACCAGCTCCACCGGCTCCTCCAGCAGCCTCTCGGCCAGCTCCTTGGGATTCGCGATGGTGGCGGAGCAGCAGATGAACTGGGGGTTGGAGCCGTAATGCCGGCACACCCTCTTCAGCCGCCGCAGCAGATTGCCCAGGTGGCTACCGAACACCCCCCGGTAGGTGTGCAGCTCGTCCACCACCACGTACTGGAGGTTCTCGAACAGCTTCACCCACTTGGAGTGGTGGGGCAGGATGCCGGCGTGGAGCATGTCCGGGTTGGTGACCACGATGTGGCCCGCCGAGCGCACGATGCGCCGTGCGGTGACCGGCGTGTCGCCGTCGTAGGTGTAAGTCTTTATGTCGACTTCCAGCGCCTCCACCAGGCTGTGGAGCTCGGCCATCTGATCCTGGGAGAGTGCCTTGGTGGGAAAGAGGTAGAGGGCTCTCGTCTCCGGCGCCTTCAGGATGGCGTCCAGGACGGGGGCGTTGTAGCAGAGGGTCTTCCCCGAGGCGGTGGGGGTGACCACCACCACGCTCCGCCCGGCCTGGACGTGGGCCATCGCCTCGGCCTGGTGGGAGTAGAGGGACTGGATGCCCCGGTCCCGCAGCACCGCGACGAGCCGTGGGTCGGTGCCGGAGGGGAAGGGGGAGCAGACGGCCTCCCGAGCCGGCAACCGGCGGTGGGCGGTGATGCCGCCCGAGAGCTCGGAGGCGAGCAAAGCGTCGATGGCCTGGGCCAGGTTCATGGGAGCCTCGCAGTTGGGGGGTTGAGTGCGACGCCCATTATATAGCATCGCTACGCTTTCCTCTTGAGCTGTGAAGGGCGTCGAGAGTCTCCATTTGACACCATTTCGACGAGAGATTATGCTCAGGCTGCGACGCGTTAACCCCCGGCAGCAGTACTTCGGATACCCGACCATCGGTTTCGGGTCGACGGCGGACAACGGGGCCCTTCCCACCGGGCGCCCGGCTGCGGTCTCTTTGAGGCTGAGGAGCGTTCGACGATGAAGATCACCGACGTCGAGGGGATGTTGATCTCCATCCCCTTGCGTAAGCCCACCTCCATGTCCAACAAGACTGTGACTGCTCGCGAGTACGTGGTCACACGGGTCCGCACCGACGAGGGGATCGCGGGCTCGGCCTACACCCTGGGCGGCGCCGTCGTCCTGAGCGGCATCAACGACCTCTTGAGGCCCCTGGCGATCGGTGAAGACCCCTTCGATACCGAGCGGCTCTGGGACAAGATGTACCGCACCACCCTCACCGTGGGCCGGAAGGGGGCGGTGATCCGCGCCCTCAGCACCATCGACGTCGCCCTGTGGGACATCAAGGGGAAAGCGCTCAATGCCCCCCTCTACAAGCTGCTGGGGGGCTTCACCGACCGGGTCCCGCTCTACGCCAGCGGCGGTTACTACCGCCAGGGGGAGAGCTTCCAGCAGATGGCCGACGAGATGGCCGGAGTGGTGGAGCAGGGTTTCAAGGCGATCAAGATCAAGGTGGGCGCCCTCTCCTTCCAGCAGGAGGTGGAGCGGATCAAGACGCTGCGCCGGACCCTGGGGGACGGCGTCCAGATCGCCGTGGACGCCAACTGCGCCTGGAACGAGGTCAACTACGCCCGCAAGATCATGAGGGCCTTCGAGGAGTACGACATCGACTGGTTCGAGGAGCCGGTGCTGCCCGACAACTTCCGGGGCGGAGCCGAGCTGGCGGCCACCTTCGAAACCCCCATAGCCACCGGCGAGCAGGAGTGCACCCGCTGGGGCTTCCGGGACATCATCGAGCATCGGGCAGCCGACATCCTCCAGCCCGATGTGGCCGTGGTGGGCGGGGTGACCGAGTGGATGAAGGTGGCGGCCCTGGCTTCCACCTACGACCTGCCGGTGTCCTCCCACTACTTCCACGACGTCCACGTCCACCTGATGGCGGCCACACCCAACGCCCTGAAGGCCGAGTACTTCCTTCGGGATCTGGACATCATGGTGTTCGACGACGTGGTGCAGGAGCCCCTGCGGCCGGAGAACGGCTACCTGGCGGTGCCGCAGCGGCCGGGGCTAGGGATGGAGCTGAACGAGGAAGCGCTGGCGAGATACCGAATCGGCTAGGACCTGTATTGAGAACTACAACAAGGAGGGTTGTGACCATGCCAATGGATCTGGATCTAAATCGCACCTACAGCTGGGAGATGCCGGCCAAGCTGATCTTCGGCCCGGGATGCGCCCGCCAAGCGGGTCAAGAGCTGAAGAGGTTGGGCGGCAGCAAGGTGCTGATCGTCACCGACCGGGGTGTCGAAGGGGCCGGCGTGCTCAACAGCATCGTCGAGGGGCTCGACTCCTCGGGCGTCCCATATGTGGTCTTCAACGGCGTGGAGCCGAACCCCAGCATCAAGTGCGTGCAGGAGGCGGCAGCCGTCTACAGGGCGCAGGGGTGCGACTGCCTGTTGGGGGTGGGCGGCGGCAGCTCCATGGACACTGCCAAGGCCACCGGTTCGGTGGCAACCAACCCCGACCTGGACATCCGGGCCATGGAAGGGGTTGGCAAGATCAAGAACCCCATCCCTCCTTTCGTCGCCATCCCCACCACCTGCGGCACGGCCGCCGAGGTCACGCCGACCGCCGTCATCACCGATGCCCAGCACTTCAAGTTCCCCATCATGTCGCCCTACATCTTCTCGAGGGTGGCGCTGATCGATGGGTCGCTCCTGACCAAGCTGCCTGGGCCGGTAGTGGCGGCCACCGGTATGGATGCCCTGTGCCACGCCCTGGAGTCCTACGTTAACCTGAACACCAACCCCATCAGCGACGGCCTGGACATAAAGGCGATCAGCATGATCGGCGAGTGGCTGCGGCCGGCGGTGGCCAACGGCAACCTGGAGGCCATATCCCACATGGTGCTGGCCAGCACCATCGCCGGGATGGGCTTCGCCAACACCCGGGTCACCATCGTTCACGCCATGAGCCACCCGGTGAGCGGCTTCTACGGCGTTCCCCACGGGGTCGCCAACGCCATCCTGCTGCCCTACGTCATGGATTACAACCTGATCGGCAACCCCCATCGCTTCGCCGACGTGGCCGAGGCCTTGGGGGTGGACACCTTCGGCATGACCGCCATGGAGGCCGCCCACGAGTCGGTGAGGGCGGTCCGGGAGCTGGGGCAGGACGTGGGGATCCCCGAGACCTTCGAGCGCTACGGGGTCACCGAAGAGCACCTGGACGCCATGGTGGAGGACACCTTCAAGAGCGGCAACGTGCCGGTGAACCCGGTCCGGGTGACCCGCGACGCCGTCATCAGGATCTACCGCCAGTCCATGGGCCTGGAATAGCTATCGGCTATCAGCTATCGGCTATCGGCTATCAGCAAGAGAGGGGGAGCGCCTGCGGGCGCTCCCCCTTTGGGGTGTTGCGGCCTGCCGCAGCTTTCGGTCGGAACGAAAGCGGTGGCAAGCCATGCCCTCCCAGCCCCGCTGATAGCTGATAGCTGTTAGCTGACGGCTCGTTGGTATGCCTCTTGCCCTCCGCCTCCACCTTCGGCGCCATGGAACAGCGTCGGGTAACTGTCGGACGACCTGGAGTCCCGCTCGATGAGGATAGCCCAGCTTTCGACGCCTCACCTGCCCACGCCGCCCGTGGGCTATGGGGCATCAGAGTTGATCGCCTCCTTGATAACCGAGGAGCTGGTTCGGCGGGGACATGAGGTGACCCTGTTCGCCCATCGAGATTCCGTGACCTCGGCCCGCTTCATCCACTTCCCCCAGGTGGAGGAGGTGCAGCGTTTCGACTACCGGGAGCTGGCTCACGCCAGCCGAGCCCTGGCCCTCTCCGACGGCTTCGACGTGATCCACAATCACTGCCTCTTCGCCGGACCTGCCATGGCGAGGCTGCGCGAGACCCGCTGTCTCAGCACCCTTCACTACACCCACCCGGTACTGGCCTGCTTCCCCGAGCACCCCTACGTGGCCGTTAGCCACTCCCAGGAGGCGGCCGCGTCCCGACTCAACGTGGTGGGGGTGGTGCACAACGCCATCGACCTTCACACGTACCACCCCTCTTCGGCCAGGAAGGACTACCTGCTCTTCCTGGGACGGTTTCACGCGAACAAGGGGGTGGATCTGGCCATCCAGGTGGCCAATCGGCTGGGCATCAGGCTGTTGATCGCGGCCCCGCCGCCCCACCCCGACCAGCAGGAGTACTTCGACCGGCTGGTGGGGCCCCACATCAACCATAGGGTCGAGTACCTGGGGGAGGTGACCGGCGAGCGGAAGAGCCAGCTGTTGGCCGAGGCCCGCTGTCTGCTCATGCCCGATCGCTGGGAAGAGCCCTTCGGGCTGGTGGCGCTGGAAGCCGCCGCCTCGGGCACGCCGGTGGTGGCGATGCGCAAGGGGGCGCTGCCGGAGCTGGTGGTCCACGGCGAGACGGGCTTCCTGGTGGATAGCGTGGAGGAGATGATCGAGGCCGTTCACCGGGTGGACTCTCTGAGCCCCTCCCGTTGCCGGCAACACGCCGCGGCCAACTTCGGCGTGGAGCGGATGGTGGACGGATACCTGGAGCTGTACGAGAGAGCGGTCCGAGGTGAGCTGGAGATAACGTCACCGGCCACGTAGCCGGCCGGGAGGTGGATGATCGATGGCTGAGGAGCCGAAACTGCGGTGGCCGGGAGGCCATCAGGTCCCCCGCGCGTATCCGATTGCCCGGCACATCCGGGAGATCTTTCAGAGGGCGCTCTCGGCGCTGAACGAAGCGAGAGTCCCCTACGTGGTGGGAGGCGCGTTCGCGCTGCACTGGTACAGCGGGTTCTGGAGAGTGGTGAAGGATCTGGACGTCTATCTGTTGCCCGACCACACCGGCTGGGCCATGAGGGTGCTGGAGGGCATCGGGTTCAACGCCCGGGTCAAGCACGAGCAGTGGCTGGCTGAGGCCCTGATGAACCATCAGAAGGTGGACCTCATCTACGGCATGGGCAACTGGCTGAGCTACGTGGACGAGGACTACCTCGACCGCTCGAAGCAGGGGATCATCCTCGGGATTCCCACCCGGATCGTCCCGCCCGAGGAGCTGATCTACTCCAAGGCCTTCGTCGCCAGCCGCGAGCGCTACGACGCCGCGGACATCTTCCACCTGTTCGTAGCCACAGCCTCGGAGCTGGACTGGAGGCACCTCCTGGATCTCTTCGGGGAGAACTGGGAGCTGCTGCTCGGCAACCTGGTCCTGTTCCGCTACATCTACCCCTCCCACCGGGAGCTGATCCCCTCCTGGGTGCTGGACGAGCTGCTGGCCCGATTTCAGCAGACCCGGATCCAACCCTGGACCGGCGGGAAGCTGTGCCGGGGCTTCCTACTGGACGGCATTGGGACCTACTCCCTGGACGTGAAGGAGTGGGGTTACCGCGACGCCCGGCAGGAGGCCTGGGAGGAGCGGGAGATGCGCCGCGCCGGCGGACGGAGGAAAGCAGCGTGACGGGGTTCTGCCCATGCGGCGAAAACGCCACGGATAACCCTGCCGATGCCGGCACCTGCGGCGCCTTCCCCTGCCTCTACCGCCACTTCTGCGGCGACCTGCCGCCCGACGATGCCCGCCGTCCACGGCCCTTGCCCTGGAGTGACCCGCGAGAGGTCGGCCGGATCGCCGTGGTGCGCCCCGGCCAGCTGGGCGACCTGCTGCTGGCCCTGCCGGGGCTGCGGGCACTGCGACGCGGCTTTCCGGCCGCCGAGATCACCCTGATCGCCCAGCCCTGGGCGGCGGACCTCTTCGGCCGGTTCGACTGGATCGACCGCATCCTGCCCCTCCCGGGACGGCCCGGCGATGGCGATCCGGAGGCGGGAAGCGCCCCGGCCGCCTTCCTGGCGGAGGCTCGCTCCCACGACTACGATCTGGTGCTTCAGCTTCAGGCGGACGTCCCCGCCTTCGCCCGTCTGGCCCTGGCCCTCGGAGGTCGGGCGACGGCTGGCTTCTGCGCCGACCAGGAGGTCGGAGCGAACTTCCACCTGCTGCTGTCCATGTCGCCTCGGGAGCCGGAGCTCCTCCGGGTGCTGAGGCTGGTGCACGCCCTGGGGATACCTTCGGCGGGCGTGCAGCTGGAGTTCCCCCTTCTCCCCGAGGACGAGGAGGAGCTGGAGAGGATCCCGCGACTCGAGGAACTGCTCCGTCACCGGCCGCTGATCGCCCTCCACGCCGGCGCTCG
Source organism: Chloroflexota bacterium (assembly GCA_027356795.1). Classification (GTDB taxonomy): domain Bacteria; phylum Chloroflexota; class UBA6077; order UBA6077; family UBA6077; genus JAJYNT01. The sequence continues at coordinate 8,908 of DAHVXI010000027.1, forward strand.
GGCCCCCGCGAGACGGTGGCCCCTGGCCAGATTCGGAGAGCTGGCGGCCCTCCTCCGAGAGCGGTACGGGGCGGCCCTGCTGATGGTCGGCGGCCCCGAGGAGGCTCCGCTGGGGGATCAGTTGGGCGAGCGTCTGGGCGAGCATGCCCTGAAGCTGGCGGGCAAGCTCTCCCTGGGCGGGTTGGCCGCCCTCCTTGCGAGGGTGGACCTCTTCGTGGGGAACGACAGCGGCCCCGCCCAGTTGGCGGCGGCCACGGCGCCCCGCAGCCTGAGGATCTTCGGGCCGGCCAACCGGCAGCGGTGGGCCCCGCTGGACCGCGCCCGACACCGGATCGTCTACCGGCAGGTGGAGTGCAGCCCCTGCGACCACTTCGAGTGCCCCATCGACCACCGCTGCCTGGAGTGGATCACCGTGGAGGAGGTGATGGCGGAGCTGGGGCCGCTCCTGCGCGCATGGGAACTTGCCGTGAGCGGGGGGTGAGCTTGCCTCGGACCCGCCGGCGGGAACCGACTGTCGATGAGGACGCCAGCGCCGTGTCGAAAAGCATCTCTAATTCAGATCCAGTCCTTGCGGCGCAGGTAGAGGTAGAGGCCGCCGCCCACCGCTACCATCAGCCCCAGTGCCCAGCCGTAGCCCATCCCCCACTCCAGCTCGGGCATGTTCCTGAAGTTCATCCCGTAGACGCCGGCGATCAGCGCCACCGACATCAGGATGATGGTCACCGAGGTGAGGGTCTTCATCACCTGGTTCAGCCGGTTGGACACCGAGGAGAGGTAGACGTCCAGGGCGTTGGTCAACAGGTCGCTGTGGAGATCCACCGTGTCGGTGATCCGCACCAGGTGGTCGTAGACGTCCCGCAGATAGACGATGGTCTTGCGATCCAGCAGGGGGATGTCCTGCCGCATCAGGACGTTGAGGGCGTCCCTCTCGGGCCCCAGCACCCGCCGCAGCGCCAGCAGTGCCTTCTTCAGGCCGAAGACCGACTGAACCGTCCCGTGGTCCGCCCCCGCCAGGATTTGCTCCTCCATCTCCGCCACCTGCTCCGCGACCTGGTCGGCCAGGTCGAAGTAGCGGTCCACCAGGCTGTCCAGCAGGGCATAGACCAGGGCTCCGACCCCCTGGGCCAGCATCGCGTCGGTGCGCTGCCACCGGCGCAGCCCCTCCTGGATCTCGGGCACGGCGCCCTTGTGGACGGCCACCACGTAGTTGGGCCCGACGAAGACGTCCAGCTCCACCATCGCCAGGTCGCCCTTGTCGAAGCGAACGGAGTAGAACACCAGGAAGTAGAACTGGTCGTACTCGTCCAGCTTGGGTCGCTGGTGGGGCAGGGTGGCGTCCTCCAGGGCCAGCTCGTGGAAGCCGAACTCCCGCCGCAGAAGATCCAGCTCCTCCGGCGATGGGTCGGTTAGGTCCAGCCATAGAACCGCGTGCCTGTCTTCCAGCAGCCCCTGGAGATGGGCGAGATCCACCTCGTTGGAGAAGCCGTGGTGGGGCTGGTGCAGCAGGGCGTCGATCAAGCTTCCTCTCACCCCTCTGGGCCGAGTCGTGGGGGGTATTGTAGCAGGGACCGCAAGGACCGATTGGGCGGCTGGCCGGCCGGGGCCCCTGGGGAGACATCGATCGGGGCGGCCTCGGGTCGCATGGCGTTGAAGGTCGACGGGGGAGGAGGACCCGTCGAGACCGCGGTGCTAGGCAGATCCTCGACCGGACTCCAGGATGCGCCACAGCTCATCGCGGTAGGATGGCTCCAGCTCCCACCGCCGGCCGCCCGAGATCACCCACCGGCCCGACTCCGTGGCGGTAACCCGGCCGACCACCGCCGCGGTGATCCCTCGCTGGGAGAGTCCCTCCACCATCCGGTCGCCGTCGGGACAGGCGATCAGCATCGCCCCGCTGGAGATCAGCTTCAGGGGATCGGCGTGGAAGAAGTCGCACAGGGCCCGGGTCTCCTCCCGGACCGGGACGGCGTCGGCCCGCAGCTCCACCCCCAGTCCCGCCGAGGTGGCCATCTCGTGGACGGCCCCCAGCACCCCGCCCTCGGTGGCATCGTGCATCGCCGTGGCCCCCATGGAGGCGGCGGCAAGCCCCTCGGCCACCACGCTGATCTCCCGCCGGAACGCCTGGGCCCGGGCCAGCAAGCCGGCTCCCAGGGAGTCTCGCAGCCGATCCTCGAAGTCGGTAGCCAGGATGGCCGTCCCCTCCAGCCCCGCGCTCTTGGTGAGCACCAGGGCATCCCCGACCCGGGCTCCCGAAGAGACGACGTAGCGCTTCTTGGGCGCCTTACCCACGGCGGTGGAGGAGATGATGGTGAAAGGTAGACCGGGGGTGACCTCGGTGTGCCCCCCCAGCACCTCGATCTTCAGCTCCGAGGCCGCCCGGTGCGCCTCCTCCATCAGGTCGCGGAGCCCCTCCTCCGTGGCCCGCTCGGGCAGCAGCACCGTCACCAGCACCCCCACCGGCTCGGCCCCGCTGGAGGCCACGTCGTTGCAGGAGACGTGGACGGCCAGCCACCCCGCGTTCTTGGCGGCGCCGGTGATGGGGTCGGTGGAGAGGACGCAAACCCAGTCGCCGAAGTCGATGATGGCGGAGTCCTCCCCGACGGCGGCCCGCACCAGCACGTCGGGCCTCCGAACCCCAAGGTAGGGGAAGACGATCCTCTCCAGATCGCTGGGAGAGAGCTTGCCCGTTTTCACTGGATACCCTCTCAGATCCTCACGTGCTGCCGCCGCAATTCCGCGTGCCCTCGAGGAAGGATGAGGTACGCTCACTATACTCCTGTAGCGGACGAGGTACAACTTGGATGCAGGGAGGGAGGGTCGGCGTTGACATGGCGGAGGTCACGGCATATCCTGCAGTCTTGGCACTCGCGCTGTCGCGCGCCTTTCGGACGAACCTCCATGGTTTCAAAGGGGAAGCGATTTGGCCTCCGTCACGGTAACCCTCCACGGCGCCCTGAACCTCTATATGCCGGACAAGGGGAGGATCCTGCGGGTACAGTTGGCGGGTCCATCTACCGCTGGCCAGCTGTTGGAGTCGCTGGGGATGCCCCTGGGGATGCTCTCCATGTTGCTGGTCAACGATAAGAGGGCGGACACCGACTCCCCCCTTACGGACGGTGACCTGCTGGAAGCCTTCCCCTACTGCGCCGGAGGATGACAGGGGTTCAGGGCGCAGCCACAGTGCTGAGTGCTGGGTGCTGAGTGCTGGTTTGGGGTGTCCCCAATACCATGTTCTTTTCCCCTCCCCCGGGAGAGGGGAAGACCACGACACTGATAGCTGATAGCTAGATAGGAGGCAACGATGCCCAACGGATACAACGGCAAGCTGCTCAGGATCGACTTGACCAGCGGGAGCCGGGAGGTGGAGCAGCCGGATGAACTGTTCTACCGGCGCTACTGGGGAGGAAAGGGGTTTGCCAGCTACTATCTCCTGAAGGAGCAGGCCGCCGGCACCGATCCGCTGGGGCCGGATAACCTGCTGATCTTCGCCGCCGGGGTGATGACCGGCAGCAATCTCCCGGCCATGCCCCGCTACAGCGTGGCCGGCCGCTCGCCCCTCACGGGCGCTTACGGCGAGTCCGAGGCAGGCGGCTGGTGGGGTCCCGAGCTGAAGTTCGCCGGCTACGACGCCGTCGTGATAAAGGGACAGGCAGCCCACCCGGTCTACCTCTGGATCCACGATGGTGAGGTGGAGATCCGGGACGCCCGAGCCATCTGGGGTACGGATACCGGCGAGGCCCAGGATGCTATCCGGCGGGAGCTGGGGGACCAGCGGATCCGTGTGGCCGGCATCGGGGTCGGCGGCGAGAAGCTGGTCCGCTACGCCTGCATCCTGAACGAGGGGAAGCATGCCAACGGCCGCACCGGCATGGGGGCCGTCATGGGCTCCAAGAGGCTGAAGGCGATCGCCGTGCGGGGGAAGAATCCTCTGAAACCCTTCGACCAGGAAGCGGTGCACGAGCTGGCCCGCTGGTACGCCGGTGAGTACCTGAACAACCCCACCACCAGGGTGCTGTACGATACCGGCACCGCCGGGCTGCTTAGCGGCCTCCAGGCCTCGGGCATCCTCCCGACCCGAAACTTCCGCTTCGGCACCTTCGAGGGGGCCGCGTCCATCGATTGGGATGCCTTCAAAGAGGAGATCTTCTCCGGCGCCAAGGGCTGCTACGGCTGTCCCATCCGCTGCAAGCGGGAGTCCAAGGTCGAGGGGGAATACGCGACCGACTCCCGCTACGGTGGACCCGAGTACGAGACCCTGGGGGCCTTCGGATCCGGATGCGGGGTTAGCGACCTGCGGGCCATCGCCAAGGCCAACGAGATGTGCAACCGGTACAGCCTGGATACCATCTCCACCGGGGTCACCATCTCCTTCGCCATGGAGTGCTACGAGAACGGCATCCTGACCCAGGCGGACACCGACGGGATCGACCTCCGCTTCGGCAACGCCGCGGCGGTGCTGGCCATGGTGGAGAAGATCGCCCGGCGAGAGGGCATCGGCAACCTGCTGGCCGAGGGCAGCGCCCGCGCCGCCCAGCAGATCGGCCGGGGTTCCGAACGGTTTGCCATGCAGGTCAAGGGCCAGGAACTACCCATGCACGAGCCTCGAGGCAAGCCGGGGGTGGGGTTGGGCTACGCCATCTCCGATACCGGCGCCGAGCACCTGCTGGCCGTCCACGACCAAGCCCTGCAGATGAAGGAATCGGCGATCCTGAAGACCTTGGCCCCCTTCGGGGTGCTGGAGCCGATAGATGCCCTGGATCTCGGCCCCCGCAAGGTGCGGGCTTTCCTCTACGCGGAGAACATCTTCAACTTCTGGAAGGCGGCCGGGGTCTGCAACTTCGGCTACGCCCCCCGGGTGGGCATCCCCTTCGAGAAGTTCGTGGCTATGGCCCGAGCGGTGACCGGGTGGGACACCAACCCCTTCGAGATCTCCAAGGTGGGCGAGCGGATCGCCAACATGTCCCACGCATTCAACCTTCGGGAGGGGATCCGCCGGAAGGACGACCGGCTGCCCGATCGCTTCTTCGAGCCGCTGCCCGACGGGCGGATCCAGGGGACGGCCCTCTCACGAGGGCAGTTCGAGGAGGCGATCACCCTGCTGTACCAGATGAAGGGATGGGATCCGGCTACCGGCATTCCGACTCGGGGCAAGCTGGCGGAGCTGGACCTGGGATGGGTGGCGGAGCTGCTGCAGGCGAGCGGCGTGGCCGTGGCGTAGGAGCCGTTGATACCCCACCAGCGGCATCCGCGGGAGGAAATCATGTAGGGCGGGGCCCTGTGCCCCGCCGCCCGGCGAGCAATTGCAGGGACGGGCGGCAGGGCAGAGCGCCCTGCCCTACGCTGTTTGAGATCAGCGTGGCATTCGGCTTGCTCCATCGGCAAGCGCGTGGTATGGTAATGAGAGCAAGCACAGGCAGGCGAACCGGAGGAAGCCCTCATGGAAACGGCAACGAAGAAAGCCACCTTCAGCCTCAGCCGCGAGGTGTTGGAGGACCTGGATGAAGCGGTCAAGCGAGGCATGGCTCCCAGCAAGAACGCTCTGGTCGAGCGCGCCCTACTGAAGGAACTCCGGGAGCTGCGTCGCCGCCAGGATCGCCTCCGGCTGGAGGAAGCCGTGAAAGACCCTCTTTTCCTGCGGGATCTGGCAGACGTGGAGCAGGATTTCCAGCTGGCCGACGCTGAAACCGCCCGAAGGATCGCGTGATGCCTGCCCTTCAGTGGGCCGTCATCGAGGCCGATCTGGACCCGGTCCGGGGTTCGGAGCAGAAGGGCCTGCGTCCGGTGCTGGTGGTGAGCAACGAGGTCTTCAACCAGGTGATGCCGAACGTCACCGTGCTACCCCTGACCTCGACCCACCGTCGTCTCTACCCCTATGAGATCTTGCTGCCGAAGGGCGCCGCCGGCCAACCCCTGGACTCCATCGCCATGGCCCACCAGATCCGCACCATCTCCAAGGAGCGGCTACGCCGAGTATATGGATACCTGGAGGACGAATCGCGGCGCGAAGCGGTGCGGCAGGCCATACGGGATCACCTGGACCTGGAGTAATGGCGACTCACCGCCGCTCCCGCAACCGTTGCCGAGCCAGGTCGTCCTCGTCGGGCCCGCCCAGCACCGGCACTCGGTGAAAATCCTCCTCCACCTCGAAGAGATCCCCGGGGTCGCACTCCAGCACCTCGCAGAGGCGGGCCAGCGTGTCGAAACGGATGCCGGTACTCTCCCCACGCTCCAGGGCCGAAATGGTGTCCGGACGCACCCCGGCTAGGGCCGCCAACTGCCGCTGCGACAGCCGCCGCTCGGCCCGAAGGATTGGCAGCCTCAGATCGTAGCTGTACAACTCCGGGGGATCACGACTCTCAATGAGGGCCGCGTGGTAAGCGTCCACGTAGTCGATGGGCAGGCTCGTGTAGAGGTCGAACACCCAACGGTACAGGCGTTTGTGGGGGATCTTCAGTCCGGTGAGCTCAATCAGATGATACCACAAGTGGCGAGCCCGCTCGAAAACAGAAGAACATTGTGGGACAATAGCCGACCATAAGGACCGATAAGGAGGCGCGCCGCAATGCCACCGACCTCAGTGGAAGCCGTCAAGGAGCTCATTGCCAGGGAGGTCAAGGGCCTCCACCCCCGACTGACCGAGATATCCCACACCATCCACGCCAACCCGGAGCTCCAGTTCCAGGAGCACCGGGCCGTCGCCCTGTTGGTGGAAGAGCTGGGGAGGGAGGGCTTCGCCGTCCAGCGGCCGGTGGCGGGGCTGGAGACGGCTTTCGTCGCCAGCTTCGGCCGGGGCAAACCGGCCGTGGCCTTCCTGGCGGAGTACGACGCCCTGCCGAAGCTGGGCCACGCCTGCGGCCACAACCTGATGGCCGTGTGGGCACTGGGGGCCGGGATCGCCCTCAAGCGTGCCCTCCCCAACCTGGAAGGGAGTATCCAGGTGATCGGCACCCCGGCCGAGGAGGGGGGAGGCGGCAAGGTAACCATGGCCGACGCCGGGGTATTCCGGGGGTTGGACGCCGCCATCATCATGCACCCCCGCGACTCCACCTTCCTGGATCGGGGCTCCCTGGCGGTTTCGCACTTCGAGGTGGAGTTCTTCGGAAAGTCGGCTCACGCCGCGGCCTACCCCGACCAGGGGATCAGCGCCCTGGACGCGGTGCTGCAGCTCTTCTTCAGCCTCAACGCCATGAGGCAGATGCTGAAGCCCGACGCCAGGGTCCACGGCTGCATCACCCACGGCGGGGACGCCCCCAACATCATCCCCGATTACGCCGCCGCCAAGTTCCTGCTGCGGGCCAAGGATCAGGGGTACGTGGAGGAGCTGGAGCGGAGGTTCATCAACATCGTGGAGGGTGCGGCTCTCGCCACCGGCGCCCGACCTCAGATCCACAAGGGGGTCGGCTACAAGGCCCGGGTCTGCAACCAGACCCTGATCGAGCTGCTGCGAGAGAACATGGAGGCCCTCGCCATCGAGTACGAGGTCCCGCCCACCGACGGCGGCGTGGGCTCCAGCGACATCGGCGACGTGAGCCAGCTGGTGCCGACCATCCACCCCTACATGGGGATCTGCGACAAGGGGGTTGTGGGCCACAGCCCCGAGTTCGCCGCCGCCGCCATCACCCCACGGGCGGATCAGCTGATCGCCACGGGAGCCACCCTGCTGGCCCGGACGGGGGTGGAGCTGCTACTGAGCCCGGAGGTCCGGGCGCGGGTGCGGGCAACCTTCCGGGAGCAGCTGGGTCGCGACCCCCAGGAGTAGGGAGGGTCCGGCCGTCGAGAGCTGAGGCAAGCCCCACCGAAAGGATCGGCGAAGAAATGGAGGGAGGGGTGGGCGATCCGGCTTCTGTCTCGGATCGCCCACCCCTCCCTGCCGGAAGCCCCTTCCGGACCTAGGCCGCCTGCCGCTGCTGGGCGGCTCCGGGTTCGGAATCCACCATCATCTGAGGCGCAGGCTGGGATGCGATCTGGTTGAGGCCCAAGCCGTGGATCTCGGTCACTTGCTGATTGAACCAGCGGGTGAAGGGATCGTTGGTAGCAGCGAATCGACGGAAGGACTCCATCGGATCGTCGCCTTCCATGGTGACGATCACCACGTCTCCCTGGGGGGTGGACTGCAGGAAGGCCCGCTCCCGCACACCCTGCCGCCGCCGGGCATCCTCGTACTCTTTCCTGCGGGGCCCGTTCAACTCCTCCACAAAACGTCTCCACTGCTGGGTCTTGCCCGGCAGGATAGGGGCGGCAAACGCCATCAACGCCATCTTGAGCACTCCTTCTCGAGAACAATAGTACCCTCGTGACCGCTGCCTGCCCGGCAGGGGAGACGCCGGTGCAGGATCCAGGCCAAAGAAGTAGCGACCTGGATGCCTTCGGGGGGCTATCGGCCGGAAAACGGTCGGCGGGATCGACTATAATTGGCCCGATTCTGGCGATGTGAAGAGAAGCATTACCGAAAGCTCCACATTGGATGCCGGGCCCACGGGCTGCCGGCATCCCTCAAGCAACAGAGGAGGCTACCGCGTGGACAGCCCTGAGAACTCAGGAATCCCGGAAGAACTGCTGCTGCAGGGCGCTCGCAACGCCGTCGTAACCTGCCTGGCCATCGGGAAAGGGGACCGGGTCACCATCATCAGCGACCGCGATACCCAACGGATCGGCCTGGCGCTGCAGAAGGAATGCCGCCGGGTGGGGGCCGAGGCGGAGATGACATGGCTGGAGGATTTCGGGGTGCGGCCCTACACCTCCCTGCCCGAGAACCTGGCCGAGGCTCTGCGGGCCACTCATCCCACCGCCACCTTCTTCGCCGCCCGGGGGCTCAAGGGTGAGGTCTCCTTCCGCATTCCCCTGCGCCACCTGCTGGTCGACGAGCTGAACGTGCGGCACGGCCACATGATCGACATCGACGAGCGATTGATGGTCCAGGGGATGCTGGCGGACTACCACGTGGTGGCCCAGGTGGTGGAGAGGATCACCGAGCTGGTCCGGCCGGCCCGGGAGATTAGGGTCACCAATCCCAAGGGCACCGATTTTCGAGCCACTTTCAGCCGGCAGCTGCGCTGGAAGCCCTGCCCGGGCATCTACCACGACCAAGGCGAGTGGGGCAACCTCCCGGAGGGGGAGACCTACACCTGCCCGGAGGACGCCGAGGGGGTTCTGGTAGCCGAGCTGCTGGGCGACTACTTCAGCCGGAAGTACGGGGTGCTGGACCTGGGCGTTACCTTCACCGTGGCCCGGGGCCGCGTCGTGGACGTGAGCACCGAGAACCGGGATCTGAGGCAGGAGCTGAAGCAGTACCTGGCCACCAGCGAGTACAGCGACCGTGTGGGGGAGTTCGCCATCGGAGCGAACCTCTGGGTCAAGACGCTGACGGGCAACCTGCTCCAGGACGAGAAGATCCCCGGCGTCCACGTGGCCTTCGGGGATCCCTACCCGGAGGAGACGGGAGCCGATTGGTCGGCCAAGACCCACGTGGACGTGATCCCCTCGGAGTGCAGCATCGCGGTGGATGGCCGGGTCCTGATGCGGAACGGCCGCTTCGCCCCCGAGGCCTTGGCCGGGATCAAGGGGCTGCCGGAGTAGGGGCGAATCTTGTGTTCGCCCTGGTCCTGGGCGATCACGAGGATCGCCCCTACGGGTATTGTGAGGCGCGCTAAATCGGTACGGCCGCCGGCACCCGCTGCTGGAAGGTGTGGAAGCGGCTGAAGCCCGCCGCCCGGGCGAGATCCAGGGCCTCCGCCAGGTGGCGGCCCACGGTCTCGGGTCGGTGGGAGTCGGAGCCGACGGTCAGGGTGGCCACGCCCCGATCTCGAGCCAGCTTCAATAGCTCCAGGCTGGGATACGCTTCTCGGGCGTCGTGGATCAGGCCCGAGCCGTTGACCTCGATGCCAGTTCCGGTGGCTGCCATTCGGTCCAGGATGGCGAAGATCCGATCTCGCAGGGCGCCCTGGAGGATCAGGGTGCCGTTCTGCGGGCGGAAGCGCTTCACCAGGTCCAGGTGGGCGAAGGAATCGAAAAGCCCGGTGGCGACGGCCTGCTCCACGACCTCGTAGTAATCCTGGCAGCCCCCCTCGACGCCCCTCTCCTCGAAGAAGGCCAGAGCCATCTCCTTCGGCCCAGACACGCCCCACCTGCCCACGTTGTGGACGGAGCCCAGGACGAAGTCGAAGCTGAAGCGACTCAGCAGCTCCCGCACCCAGCGGTCGGTCTCAGGCTTGTAGTCCAGCTCCACCCCCGCCCGCAGCCTGACGGGGCCGCGCCCCCGGGCATCCCGCACCTCCTCCAGGTAAAGCCGTAGCTGGGTCTCCGACGGGATCGTCGAGCAGGAGAGGCCGTCCTCGGAGGGGTAGAAATCGAGGTGCTCGGTGAAACACAGCTCGGCGAGACCGATCTCCGACGCTCGCCGGGCGTGCTCCTCGATCCTCCCCCTCCCATCGTGGGAAACGTGCGAGTGGAGGTGATAGTCAGCCAACATCGCAGACGGTCAGGCAGTCGGGGCCGAGGATCTCCTTCAGATCCGCCTCCAACTCGGGGTT
>DAHVXI010000034.1:0-28693 GCA_027356795.1 Chloroflexota bacterium
CGGTTCTGGGCCGAGCCCGATCCCGCTCCAACACGGCCGGACGGTGTGAGTCGGTATGTCTGCGTTTGCTCATACATAAGGATTGCTCATCCGCCCGCCTATTGACAACTCTGTGCAGACCTTAACTTGTAAGGAATGGTCCTGGACCCGCCCCCACCGAGTCTCTCTACAGTACCGCCCAGGCGATGGCCATGAAGCCCGCGATGCCAACCGTCCCGTACTCCAGCAACATTCGCCGCTCCAAGGCCCCCTCCTGGATCGCCACCACCAGTCCGGTGAAAACGTAGAAGGTCAGCAGCAACAGGGCTCCGCCCACCAGCCCGCTGACCGGCCAGTAGTTGAGCGCCCAGGTCGTCTCAGCCACCACCAGGCCTGCCAACGCAGCCATCCGCCACCCAAAGGGCCGTCTCCCCTTGCCCGAGCGAAGGGCCTCCAGGGCCGCCAGCAGGGCGACGAGACCGGTAGCGCTGGCCGTGACCAGGCTCCGCTCCTTGGTGTGGTATATCAGGGCGAAGAGGAGGAAGGTGACCAGATACAGAGCCAGGTTGGCCACGAATCGCCCCGCCCGGGAGTAGCGCCCGCCGGGATCCAGGCTGGACTTCAGTCCCATCAGCAGGGCAGCCATCAAGAGGGCTGCTCCCGCCACCACCACCATCTGGGACTCCGGAGGGGTCACCTGGGTGAGCCACAGGCCTGACACCACCAGCAGCCCGGGGGCAATCCAAAGGGTGAAGGCCTGGTACTGGTCCCTGGGCTCCGACGAGGTGGGCTGCTCCAGGAAGCTCTCCGCGGAGATCCCCACCAACCCGATCAGGCCGCCCCCGAATAGCCAGATCTGGATGGCTCCCAGACCGGTCGAGAGCCACAGCCCCGCGGCCACCAGTCCCACCGCCAGCACGAACGCTACGATACCTTTCACCCTCTCGCCCCCTCTAGCTCCGAGCTAGCGGGATTTTACATCTACCCCCCCTGGACGTAAAGGGACAGGGTAGGAAAGGGTGTGCGTCACGTTCCCGGGGAAGCAGGTGCCGGGGATGGTTCGGCACTCGCAGGAGCGCCTTCCCAGGCGCGAAGGGTTGCTCGACACCGGAGACGGCCCTACCGGCTCACCTGCACCCAAATGGAGGAGGCGCCCTTCATTCCAAGAGACACAGTAGAGCCACCCGCCTCAAGGGTGACGACCCCCGCGGCGGGAGACACTTCAGCCACTCGAAAGGTCGCTCCCGGGACCAAGCCGTTGCGGCGGAAGTAGTCGAGCAGGGCCGGGTCCTCCTCCGCCAGGGGCGACAGCCTGACGACGGTGACCTCCTCCCCGCCGGCGGCCTGGCTCAGGGGCATGGCATCGCCGTCGGTCCGGATGCTGGAGCCGGGGATCGGGTTTCCATGAGGGCAGGTGGCTGGATACTCCAGGACCCTCGCCAGTCTCTCTTCCACCTCCTGCGAGATGGCATGCTCCAACCTGCAGGCTTCCTCGTGGGCCTGGGACCAGTCCAGCCCCAGCACGTCCACCAACCACCTCTCGGAGAGACGATGGCGCCTCACCAGGGTTTCGGCCAGCTCCCTGCCTTTGGCCGTCAGGACGACCCCCGCCCCTCTTTCGGATTGGACGTAGCCCTGCTGGGCCATGCGCCTCAGAGTGTCGGTCATGGTTGGGGCTGAGACGCCCATGGCCTCCGCCACCCGCGCGCTCCTGACCGGCAGGCTCTCCATCCCCACGATGTAGATGGTCTCCAGGTATTCCTCTATGGTAGGCGTCGCCAAGCCGTTCCTCCAGTCTTGCCAGGGGTTGCTGGCCCGCGTCGCACCACCCTTTTCTTCCGGCAGCCCCTCACCGAACTCCAGGGCAACCCGCTTGACGTGGACCACAAGTTAGTATAGTCTAACTGCGCCTGCAAGGCCATACTCAGCCCCGGCGGGCGATAACGAGATGGAGAGGTTTCGGACATGGTAGCACCGTTGCTCGTCACCCTCAGGGAGGGATTGGAAGCCACGCTGATCCTGGGAATAATCCTAGCCTATCTGGCCAGGACTGGGAACCACCGCCATTCCAGTCCGGTGTGGGTAGGAACGGGGCTCGCCGTCCTCGTCAGCCTGCTGGCAGGAGCGGCCATCTTCTTCACGGTGGGCGAACTGGCGGGCACCGCCGAGCAGATCTTCGAGGGCAGCACGATGCTCCTGGCCGTGGCGATGCTCGCCTACATGGTAGTCTGGATGAGGCGGCAGGCCTCGGGCATCCGGGCAGAGCTTCAGGAGAAGCTCCAGGCGGCGCTGAGCTCGGGATCCGGCGCCGCCCTCATGCTCATGGCCTTCGTGGTAGTGGCCCGGGAAGGGATAGAGACCGCCCTCTTCTTCTTCGCCGCCAGCCGAACCACCACTCCTGCCGAATCGGCCGTCGGCGGGCTCCTAGGGTTGGTCCTTGCGGCGGGCCTCGGCTACTCCGTCTATCGGGGCAGCCACCGGCTGAACCTGCGAGCCTTCTTCAACGTGACCGGGGTCATGCTCATGATCTTCGCGGCGGGTCTCCTGGCCCACGGGATCCACGAGTTCCAGGAGGCTGGGCTCCTGCCGGAGGTCGTCGAGCACGTCTGGAATGTCAACTGGCTCCTCGACGAGAAGTCGACCCTGGGGCGCTTCCTCACAGCCCTGGTCGGCTACAACGGGAACCCGTCGCTGCTGGAGGTGCTGGCCTACCTCGCCTTCCTTGCCACCTCATTCACCTACTACTTCCGCTCGCCAGCAAGGCCCCAAGGGACGGCAGAGACCCGACCCCGGCAGGCCGTGTAGTCCTTCGCCACATCGGTCTCGGCGGCAGGGAGCGCGTGCGCTGCGGGACGCCCGCGCTCCCTGCCGGCCTGTGATATCATTCGTCAAACAGGACGAGAGGCTGCCACCCGTGACCGTCACCGCCGTTTTCCTCGACCTCTACCAGACCCTGGTCTACTTTCACCCGGCGCGCGAGTACCGGCAGGCGATAGCCCTGAGGCAGTTCGGCTTCGACGTGGACCCGGTGGTTCTGCGCCGGGGCTACCTGGCCGCCGACCACCACTACACCCTGGCCGGTATGGAGACCCCGATCCACCTGCTGAGCCGCCCCGAGCGGGATCAGCTCTATCTCCGTTACCAGCAGCTGGTGATGGAGGAGGCGGGTCTGGGCCATGCCCTCCGGCTCGCCGAGGAGATCCGCAGCCGCTACTGGGAGCAGGAGAAAGAGCTTCGTCCCTTCCCCGAGGTGGAGGCGACCCTCGCCGGCCTCAGGGAGGCGGGATACCGCCTGGGGCTCATCACCAACGTCACCGACGACCCCGCGCCGGAGCTGGAGAGGATAGGGCTGCGGAAATGGTTCGACGTGATGGCGGCCTCCTGCCTGGTGGGGTTCGAAAAGCCCGACCCACGGATCTTCGAGGCGGCCATGAGCGAGATGGGCATCCCTCCGGAGCAGGGCGTGCACGTGGGCGACCAGTTCCTGGCCGACGTGGGTGGGGCCCGAGCCGTCGGGCTGAAAGCGGTTCTGCTGGACCGCTACGATCTCCAGCCGGACCGCCATCCCCTGAGGGTCCGAAGCCTGGCAGAGCTTGCACCCCTCCTGCGGAACGGCCTCGCATGAGCACCAGATTGGTTGACTACCACATCCACACCGCCCGGTGCGGCCACGCGGTGGGAACCATGGAGGAATACGTGGAGCAGGCGCTGGCCGGGGGGCTGAGCGAGATCGGCTTCTCGGATCACCTCCATCTGTACTTCCTGCCGCCCGACCGCAGGGACCCCAGCCTCGCCATGGCCGAGCAGGAGCTCCCCCGCTACGTGGAGAGCGTGCTCCGGCTGCGCGACCGCTTCCCCCAGATTCCGATTCGGCTGGGGGTTGAGGCCGACTACTACCCCGGGTACGCGGAGACCCTGCAGCGGATCCTGGAGCCACACCCCTGGGACTACGTCTACGGCTCCGTCCACTTCATAGGCGACTGGGGTTTCGACGACCCCCAGTACGTGGACCGTTACGCCCGGTGGGACGTCGACGAGCTGTACGGCCGCTACTTCGACCTGGTGAAGGAGGCCACGGCCACCGGTCTCTTCGACGTCGTGGGCCACCTGGACGTCATCAAGAAGTTCGGCCACCGTCCGAAGGGCGACGTGGGGCCCCTGTACTCTCAGGTCGCGGCCGCGTTGAAGGACGCGGACGTGGCAATCGAGGTGAGCACAGCGGGTCTCCGCAAGCCGGTAGGAGAGATCTACCCGGGCCCAACCCTCCTGGCCGATTGCGGCCGTCTCGGAGTACCCGCTACTCTCGGCTCGGATGCCCACCAGCCCGCCGACGTGGGCATCCACTTCGACCAGGCGCTGGAGGCGCTGCGGGCCGCAGGGTACCGGGAGATCGTCCGCTTCCAGCAGCGGAAGCGGATCGCGATTCCACTGTCGTTCGCCGGCGAGCGGCCATAGGGTGGGTCTTCCCAGCCAACCTGTTGCCCCTTGCACCCGCTGGATCAACCTGTATAATGAGCCGGTAGGGCCGCCTCGTCTAGCAAGGAGGTGCAGATGCGTACCCACGACCTCGACCGTCGGCGCATCCACGACTCGGGTTGGCGCGCCCTGGTTAGGCGCGTACCTCCTCAGGTGGTCGTAGGGGCCTTGGCCATCGCGGCCGTCGTGCTGGCCTTCGCCTACCGACCAAGTGAGACCTCCGAGGGCTCCAAGGCCGATCCCACCGCCGCTCGTCCGACGGTAGCCCCGGCCGCGATCGTTTCCCTGCCCACGGCAGTCCCGAGCCCAGCCCCGCAGCAGGAGCGCACCCACGTTGTGGCCTCGGGGGATACCCTCACCGGTATCGCCCAGAAGTATTACGGGGATGCCTCCAAGTGGAGCAAGGTCTTCGAGGCCAACCGCGACGTCCTTCCCAGTTCCAACAGCCTCCAGATCGGCCAGAAGCTGAAGATCCCGGACTAGGACCACTTGGAGTGCGGCGCCAAGCCACCGCAGTCCAAAGTAGGGGCGAAGCATTTCGCGCCAGGCGCGAAATGCTTCGCCCTTACAACCGACGGAAACGTCGTTGCTATCGGCCTAGTACTCCGGCATCGGCGGGGCCGCGGGCTTCTCCTCCTCCGGAACCTCGGCAACCAGCGCATCGGTGGTCAGCACCATGGCCGCGATGCTGGCGGCGTTCTCCACGGCCGATCGGGTCACCTTGGCCGGATCGATGATCCCGCTCTCCACCATGTTGGTGTAGAGGCCGGTCATGACGTCGTAGCCCAGGTTCCCGTCGTTCTTCTCCGCCTGCAGCCGTCGCACCGCCTCCAGCACTACGGAGCCGTCCATGCCGCCGTTCTTGGCGATCTGCCGGATAGGCTCCTCCAGGGCACGCCGCAGCATCTGGGCACCGGTCGCCACGTCGCCCTCGAGCTGCAGCTTGTCCAGGCCGGAGATGGCCTTGACCAGGGCCACGCCGCCGCCGGGGACGATGCCTTCCTCGACTGCCGCTCGGGTCGCCGAGAGGGCGTCCTCGACCCGATGCTTCCTCTCCTTCAGCTCGACCTCGGTGGCGGCACCCACCTTGATGACGGCCACGCCGCCGGAGAGCTTGGCCATCCGCTCCTGCAGCTTCTCCCGGTCGTAATCGGAGGTCGTCTCGTCGATCTGGGCCTTGATCTGCTTGATCCGAGCCTGGATCTCCGCGGCATCACCCTTGCCCTCGATGATGGTGGCCTCGTCCTTGTTGGCTACCACCCGCCTGGCCTCGCCCATGTCGGCCATCTGGGTCGCATCCAGCTTCCGGCCGACCTCCTCCGAGATCACCACGCCGTCCGTCAGGACGGAGATATCCTCCAGCATCGCCTTGCGACGATCGCCGAAGCCGGGCGCCTTGACGGCCAGAACGTTGATGGTGCCCCGCAGCTTGTTCACCACCAGGGTGGCCAGGGCCTCGCCCTCCACGTCCTCGGCGATGATCAGCAGCTCCTTCTTGCCCGTCTGCAGCATCCGCTCCAGCACCGGCAGGATGTCGGAGATGGCGGAGATCTTCTTGTCGGTGATCAGGATGAGGGGATCCTCCAGTTCCGATTCCATCCGGTCGGGGTTGGTGACGAAGTAAGCGGAGATGTAGCCCCGGTCGAACTGCATCCCCTCGGTATACTCGGTCTCGAAGCGGAGCCCGCGGCCCTCCTCGACGGTGATGACGCCGTCCTTGCCGACCTTGTCCATCACCTCCGCGATCAGATCTCCGATCTCGGGATCGGCGGCGGAGATGGAGGCGATGTCCGCGATCTCCTCCTTGCCCTTGACCGGCATCGCCATCGCCTTGATCTCGGCCACTACCGCCTCGCTCGCCTTCTCGATGCCCCGCTTCAACTGCATCGGGTTGGCGCCGGCGGCGACGTTCTTCAGCCCCTCGTTGATGATCGCCTGGGCCAGCACCGTCGCCGTGGTGGTACCGTCGCCCGCCACGTCGTTGGTCCTGGTCGCGGCCTCCTTCAGCAGCTGAGCCCCCATGTTCTCGAAGGAGTCCTTCAGCTCGATCTCCTTGGCCACCGTCACGCCGTCGTGGGTGACCGTGGGCGCTCCCCACTTCTTGTCGAGGGCCACGTTGCGACCCTTGGGTCCCAGGGTGGTCTTGACGGCCTCGGCCAGGATGTCCATGCCCCTCTTCAGGGACTGCCTGGCCTTCTCGTCGTAGACAAGCTGCTTCGCTGGCATTCATCCCTCCTACGAACGCATCTAAGGAATCCACAGTCTCGCCGGGGGAACAGGGTGTGAAGACATGATCCGGGAGGGGCGTAAGAATGGCGGCGGAACCGCATAAGATTCCTGTATGAAAGTGAGATGACCCGAGAAAAAGGGGAAGGTAGGGGCGGTTCGCGAACCGCCCCTACGGGGTAGCCTCGATCGCCGGCCCCTACGCTGGGGTGGGTTCGCCGAACGGAGCGTGCCGCTTGGAGTTCTCGCCCTCCTTCGCCGGAAGCAGCGCCTTGGCCAGCACCTCGTCGATGGTCTCCACCGGCACGAACTCCATCTGCTCCCGCAGCTCCGCCGGCAGATCCTCCAGGTCACCTTCGTTTCGCCTGGGCAGGATGATGGTGGTGATCCCCGCCCGGTGGGCGCCCAGCACCTTCTCCTTCAGGCCGCCGATGGGCAGCACCTTGCCCAGCAGGGTTATCTCGCCCGTCATGGCCACGTCGTGGCGCACCGGCCGACCGGTGACGATGGAGGCCAGGGCCGTCGCCATGGTGACCCCCGCGGAGGGGCCATCCTTGGGGACCGCACCCGCCGGCACGTGGATGTGGATGTCGTGCTTCTCGAAGTAGTTCTCGGGAGCCCCCAGCTTGGCCAGCCTGGACCGAATGCAGCTGTAGGCCGCCTCCGCCGACTCCCGCATGACGTCCCCCAGCTGGCCCGTCAGCTTCAGCACCTTGGCGCCGGGCATCGAGGCCGCCTCGATGAACACTATCTCGCCACCCACCGGGGTCCACACCAGGCCGGTGACGACCCCGGGCCTGTCGACCCGCTCCGCCACCTCGGCGAAGTGTCTCGGCCTGCCCAGATACTCCCGCACCTTCTCCGGAGTGACCTGAACGGTTGCCGCGACCCCCTCGGCGATCTCCCTGGCCGCCTTCCGGTAGACGGTGGCCACCTCCCGCTCCAGGTTCCGGACGCCGGCCTCTCGGGTGTAGTCCCGAACGATGGTGTGCAGGGCATCGTCCTCGACGGCGACCTCCTCGGGCTTCAGCCCGTGGGCCTTCATCTGCTTCAGGACGATGTACCTCTTGGCGATCTGGACCTTCTCCTCCTCGGTGTAGCCGGCCAGCTGGAGGATCTCCATCCGATCCCGCAGGGGGGCGGGGATCGTCTCCAGGGTGTTGGCCGTGGTGATGAACATCACCTTGGAGAGGTCGAATGGCACGTCGACGTAGTGGTCCCGGAAGTCCTTGTTCTGCTCGGGATCCAGCACCTCCAGCAGCGCCGAGGAGGGATCGCCACGCCAGTCCGCCCCGATCTTGTCCACCTCGTCCATCATGAAGACCGGGTCGTTGGACTCGGCGCGCCGGATCGCCTGGAGGATTCGGCCGGGCATGGCGCCGATGTAGGTGCGCCGGTGGCCCCGCACCTCGGCCTCGTCCCGCACGCCGCCCAGCGACTGGCGGATGAACTTCCGGCCCATGGCCCTGGCGATGGACTGCCCCAGGGAGGTCTTGCCGACGCCGGGAGGTCCGACGAAGCAGAGGATAGGCTCCTTCATGGCGGAGGGATCGGCCTCACCCTCCTGGCGCTCCTCCTTCAGCTTCCGGACCGCCAGGTACTCCAGGATCCGGCGGGCCTCCGCAACGTCGATGGTCTTGCCGGTGCTGACGTCCCAGGGAAGGGCGGTCAGCCAGTCCAGGTAGTTGCGGATGACACCGTGCTCCGGCGACGCCGAGGGGATCTTCTCCAGCCGGGACAGCTCCCGCTCCGCCTCCTTGCGGGCCTCCTCCGGCATGCCGGAGTTCTCCACCTTCTCTCTCAAGTCGCGGATCTCGGCCTCTTCCGGGCTTTCCTCACCCAGCTGCTTCTGGATCGCCCTGAGCTGCTCCCGCAGGTAGTAATCCCGCTGGGCCTTGGTCATCTGCTCCTGGGCTTCGCTCTGGATCTTGCGGCCCAGCTCCAGCACCTCCAGCTCCTTGTTCAGGTAGCCGGTCAGCACCTTGAGCTTCTCGGATATCGAGTCGGTCTCCAGGAACCGCTGGCGCTGCTCCAATTCCAGCCGCAGGTTCATCGCCACGAAGTAGGCCAGCTGCCGGGAGCTCTCCACGTTCATGGCGGCGGCAACCAGCTCGTCTGGAAGGTAGGGGGAGAGGTTCACGAGCTGCTGGAATAGGCTCACCACGTTGCGAGCCATGGCGTCTACCTGCAGCCCCTCCTCCTCGGTTTCCGGCATCGGTTGGACTCGGGCTATCAGGTAGGGCTGCTCCTGGCTGTACTCCAGCACGCGGACCCGCTGCAGCCCCTGCATCACCAGCCGAATGGTGCCGTCGGGCATTTTCAGCAGCTGATGGATCTTCCCCAGGGTTCCCACATGGAACACCTCGTCGGGACCCGCCAGCTGAGTCTCCGCGTTGCGCTGGGCCACCAGGCCGATCAACCGGTCCCGAGCGGCAACGTCGTCCACCAACTTCAAAGATCGCTCCTGCCCAACCGCCAAAGGCACGACGGTGAGCGGGTAAACGACCGTATCTTTCAAGGGGAGTATGGGCACGTCGAAGGGTAGGTCGCCCTTGTCTGGATTCTCGCCGTCGGGCGCCAGGTTCACAGAGGCGAAGTCGTCAACCGTCATCGCTATCTCCTCCTAAGCTGTTGCAGGGCGTTACGGCTGGCAGCTCTTCAGTAGCCAGATGTAGAGGAAGCCGTTCTCGTAGCGAGCCTCGACGCACTCGGGGCTCACCCGAAGGGGCAAGAAGACCTCGCTGCGGAAACGGCCGAAGTTGATGCCCATCTCGTGATACAGAACCTTCTCCGGGCGATGGACGTCCTGCCGGCCGCCGGAAACGACCAGGATATCGTTGAAGATGGTTACCTCGATGTCCTCTTCCCTGACCCCAGCCAACTCCATCATCACCACGATGTGTTCGTCGGTCTCGTAGACGTCGGTGGGAGGCCGCCAGGTGTCCCCGCGGGCATAGGGCATGGGGTAGAAGCGACTCCAGCCGGACCGCTGCCCTTTGTCCACCTGGGCAGGCCTTCCGTATTCCACCGAAACGAAGCGATAGCGCAACCGCATGGTCTTCCTCCCCTTCACCGCTGGGACGCAGCACGATCAATTACTTGCAAGTGGCCGGCCAGCTGCCAAGACCGGCACGCTGAGCTCTCCAACCATAATTGTAGCAAACGACCGCACCCCGTCGCCCGGTCAGACCCGTTCCGCGTCCCCCCGCCGCAGCTCGTCCAGCAGCTTGAAGCTGCCGCTGTCCAGCAGGTCGGCGATCTTCTTGGCGATCGCCTCCCCAATCCCGGGGATCCCCTTCAGGTCCCGCTCCCGGCGGTACTGCTCCACCGGTACCGGCAGCTCCCGCAGGGCCGCAGCAGCCTTCCGGTAGGCCCTGATCTTGAAGATCAGCTCCTTGCGGGCCTGCAGCCGATCGGCCAGCTCGTCGAAGACGGCGGCCACTTCCTCGTTGGTCATCCCACCCCCCTAGCCGCAATCCGCGCCGCCTCCATCACCCGGTCCACCACCGCCGCAAACCCGCCGTTGACCCAGCCGGGCCCCAGGGCTATGGTGCTGGCGTCGTCGCCCTGATCCTCCAGCCAGCGGGAGATGATGTTGACCTGGTCCAGCTTCTCGGCGTCGATCCGCAGGTCCACCTCGTTCTCGCCGTCGGCCCAGCGGTGGGCGACCGCCTCCAGCAGCTTCTCCACCGAGGCGCGGTCCACCCTCTCACCCCCCGCAAAGACCCGCAGCCGGTCCGTGAGCCTGCCGTGGCCGAAGACGAACAGCTCAGCCCAGCCAGGGTGGACCGAGGGGCACACCGCCAGGACGTTCAGATCCTCCACAGCCGGGGCCAGCAGCCTCCGGCGGGCGAGGGCGTTCCCCAGGGCCTCCATGCCGTCCCGATAAAGGATCGCCGTCCCGAAATCCAGCCGGTCGGCGGCCGCGTCGCGGCGCCGGGTCAGCTCTGCTTCCAGCACCTCGGCTCGGGTCTCCAGCAGATGGCACACCTCTTCCACCGCCTGCCGGTGCCTCAGCTCGTGGACCGGACCCAGGCAGGGGCCCGGGCAGCGGTTCATCTGCAGGTAGAGGCAGGAATCCCCCTCGGAGCGGCTTGGACAGCGATCGTCGTAGAGACGGAAGCAGTGGGAGACGATTTCCAGGGCCTGCTCCGTCTCCCGGACGTTCCGGAAAGGGCCGAAGTAGCGGGCGCCGTCGTAGTGAAGCTCCCGTGTGACCACCAGGCGGGGGTAGGGTCCGCTCTCCTCCACCTTGATGAAGGGGAAGTCTTGATAGCTCCTCAGCAGGACGTTGAAGTGGGGCTGGTGCTGCTTGATGAGGCGCGACTCCTCCAGCAGCGCCTCCAGCTCCGAGCCCAGTTGGAGGTGCTCGATGGTCTCCACCTGGCCCAGCAGCCGCTTCGTCCTGAAGGGGACTCGATCGGTGAAGTAGGAGGCCAGCCGGCGGCGCAGGGAGATCGCCTTGCCGACGTACAGCACCCGACCCGAGGATGATCGCATTATGTAAACGCCCGGGGCGTCGGGGAGGGAGCGGGCCCGCTCCGCCAGCACCGCCACCCGGGCCGCCCGGTCCCCCTTCCCGGCAGGGGTCTCGACCTCCTCCCTCCGGCGCCCCGAGGCCATCAGGGCCATCAGCTGGGCATCGCTCTCCACCCCCCGCTCGCCGCAGAGGGCCAGCAGCCGCAGCAGCACCGCCACCGTGGCCTCGGCATCGCCCGCGGCCCGGTGGCGGTCCTCGACGGAGATCCCCAGATGCTGGGTGACGGCGTCGAGGCTGGCCCGTGGCAGGCCGGGGAGCAGCCGTCGGGCAAGGCGGCAGGTGTCCACCACCGGGTTGTGGAGGCTGCGGTGCCCGTGGCAGTAGAGCCCGTAGTTGAGGAAGGAGAGGTCGAAGGGGGCGTTGTGGGCCACCAGCACCGAGTCCCCCAGGAACTCCAGCAGGGAGGGGATGACCTCCCCGAAGGTCGGCGCGTCCCGCACCATGGCGTCGGTGATGCCGGTCATGGACTGGATGAAGGGGGGGATGGGCAGGCCCGGATTGACCAGGGTGGAGAAGCGGTCCGTCACCCTCCCGTCCTGGAGCCGCAGGCAGCAGACCTCCGTTATCCCGTTGCCCTGGGGCTTCAGGCCGGTGGTCTCCAGGTCTACGACGGTGTAGGTGAGCTCGCCCAGGGGAACGGGCCGGCAGGCCATCCTGCCGGTGGTATCTGGCTCCAAGGGCGTCCAACCTCTGCGGTTCGGGGGTTCCAACGGGAGACCCGTTTCTAGGACGGCTAAGACGTGGCAAAGGGATTAGCACACCAGGGTGCAGTCTAGGGCGGGGGAGCCCGGCGGTCAAGGAGGGATCTCCGGGGGTGTCTGTCATCTTTTCGGATGGACTAGGCGGGGACAAGAGCCATTTCAGTCATGGCCGGAGGCGCCGGCCACTACGGGTTTCCCCATAAAGGACGACGAGCCCGGCTCGGTGGCCGCTCGTCGTAGGTCGGCGATGATGGATGGGGGTACGTAGGAGCCGGCTTCTACAGGTTGGGAGTCCCAAAGCTGACTGGGGTTGCTTACGCCATTACCGCTTCAGCAGGGAGGACACGTCCTGGAACTCCTCCACCCGAGCGATCGCCCGCAGGGTGGCCTCGGCCTCCTCCGCCGAGAGAGTGGCGGATGCAAGGTCACGGAACTTGTCCTCCAACTCCTGCTGAGTAGGCGGGTTCTCCGGGTCGCCCTTGCGGAAGTCGACCCTGTGGGAGTAGCTCTGGCCGCTCCGCGTGGTTATCCGAACTATGGCCGGGCGCTTGGCCGGGGCGATGGCGCTCAGCTCCGGGTCGGGCTCCACTTTCGCCCGCCACATCAGCGCCACCGTCTCAGGGTCCACCACCCGCTCCTGGGCGAACTCGGCCGTGCCCACCCGGCCGAAACGGAGGGCTATGGCGACGCAGTAGGGGATGCTGAACTTGGCCTGGTAGGTGGTCTCCGGGTTCGGATTGCCCGCGATGTCGTGGGCCACGGAGTAGGTGCGCACCAGGATGCTCTCCACCTCCTCGGGTCTCACGCCGTGACTCCCCAGTATCCCGAAGGTGGCGTCGATGGCGGGATGGGTGTGTCCGCAGGAAGGGTAGGCCTTGAAGGTGGTATCGACCACGTTGTAATGCTCACCCAGGGTGGGCAGCACCTTGTCGAAGCTCCATGCCGTCGAGGTAGCGGCGCAGAAGCCCTTCTCCCCTTCCAGGATGCGGGTAGCGCCGTTGAAGCCCCGCTTCGCCAGCAGCGCCGCGAGGACGCCGTTGCTCGCGGCCTTGGGGGTGTGGAGCGGTTTGGTCATCATCTGGCCGTCCTCCAGGAACTGCCAGAGGCCCGCCGCCTGGCTGCCGGCGCTCCCCAGGGCCCAGGTCATCTGCTCCTCGCTCAGCCCCAGCAGGTTCCCGGCTGCGGCGGCTGCCCCGAAGGTGCCGGCCGTGCCCGTGATGTGCCAGTACCGGTAGTGGAAAGGCATGATGGCCTCTCCGATCCGGGTCCCCACCTCGTAACCTGCCACTATCCCGGCGATCAGTCTCTTGCCGTCGGCGTGCAGCTTCTCCGCCACCGCCAGGACCGCCGCTATCGTGGGGGAGCCGGGGTGGTAGATGGCACTCCTGTAGATGTCGTCGTATTCGCCGACGTGGCTCGTGGCGCCGTTGACCAGGGCAGCGTTGAGGGCGGAACTCCTGGCGCCAAAGCCGATCAAGGTGGCCTCCGGAACGCCGCCCTCTTCGACCACCACGCCGTGCACCATCCGGCCGGCGCCGGTGGCCACCCCGGTGTACGCGTTGCCCAGCCAGTCCAGGAGAACCCTGTGCGCTGCGATCCTGGCTTCCTCGGGCAGACTCTCGCAGGTAAGCCCCGCGGCGAAGCGGGCGAAGGTAGCTGTTACCACCTGCATCCTCCCTCTACATTGGGCGCAGAGAAGTCGACTACAGGGCAGCTGTGCGTTCTCTGCGTGCTGTGCGGTGACACTGTCTCCACGGTCCGTCGAGCACATCTCTGTGACGAGCCATCGCGGAAGCCGTCGCGGAGGACTACCGCCGGAAGACCCCCGGGTTGACGGGGTGCGCCGGCCGCTCGCCCCTGAGGGTCTGGATCACGGCATCGGCCGCCAGGAACGGCGCCCGGCTGCGGTACTCGACGGTTGCCGCCCCCGCGTGGGGGGAAAGAAGGACGTTGGGCAGACCCCGCAGGGGGCTCTCCCCCAGTGGCTCCTGCTCGTGGACGTCCAGACCCGCCCCGGCGATCCGCTTCTCCTGGATGGCCTGGTACAGCGCCTCGCTATCCACGACACCCCCTCGGGAGGTGTTGATCAGGATGGCGGTAGGCTTCATCAACGCCAGCCGTTCCGCGTCGATCAGGTGGTAGCTGTTCTTGTCCAGGAAGCAGTGCAGGCTGACCAAGTCGCTCTCTCGGAGAAGCTGCTCCAGGGACACGTAGCTTACCCCGTACGCCTCCGCGAACTGCTCGTCTCGCACCACGTCGTGGGCCAGGATCCTCATCTCGAAGGCTCGCGCCCGCTGGGCAACCTCCTTTCCGATGGTCCCCAACCCCACGATCCCCAGGGTCTTCCCCGCCAGTTCCAGCCCATCGTAGGATTTCCAGCCGCCCTTCTGCACTTCATCAAGGTTTTGCAGCAGATTTCGGGCGCAGGCCAGCATCAGAGTGAAAGCGTACTCCGCCACGGCATGGCGGTTGGCACCGGGCAGAGTACAGACCGGAATACCCCTGGCCGTAGCCGCCTTCACGTCTACGGTGTTGTAGCCCACGCCAGTGCGGGCTATCACTTTGAGCTTCTCGGCGGATTCGATGACTCGGGCCGACAGGGGATCGCTGCTGCATATGATGCCATCCACCCCTTGGAGGGCCTCGATCATCTCCTCCTCGGAATGGCACTGCTTGAACAGCGGCTCCAGGCCCGCGTTGCGAAGATAGCCATCCACCTCACAGCCAGCTCGCAGAAAATGGGACGTGATCAACACGCGGGGATTGCTCATCCCGGTCTCCTCCACATATATCGAGTACGAACCGCCCACCTTGGTGCCGAGGATGATAACGCCGCCGCCGATCTCGCACGTCCCTCGGGGCAGTCTGGATAATCCGGATTGGCCGAAGACTGCTGCAATCGCAAAAGGAACGTAGGGACCGGTCTGAGACCCGCCCACGGGCCGGCAGAGACGTCGGCCCCTAGAGGTAAGACCGCCGTGTCACAACCTAAGTGCGTCGTTCCTCAATTCCGGTCGAGTGCGGGCTTTTCCGGTCGAGTGCGGGCTTTGCCCCGTCATTCCCGCGAAAGCGGGAACCCATTTCGCGTCTCAGGCTGGATTCCCGCTTTCGCGGGAATGACAACCTTGCACCCCGCCACCTGATTGACAACCTTGCACCCCGCCGCCTGAAGCCAGATGTGCGACTGGCGGCGGGGGATGCACCCTACCGTACTTGTGGAACGACGCACTCAGTGCTTTGACACGATGAAGGTGATACGCCCTGTCATGCTGAGTGCAGCGAAGCATCTCCTCATCGTAAGAGATCCTTCGCTAGCGCTTCAGGATGACACCTATCGGAACCACTGTGCCACAGCCTAGTACACGACCACAGAGAAGGTGATATGTACTGTCATGCTGAGCGCAGCGAAGCATCTCCCCGTGGCGAGAGGAGATCCTTCGCTATCGCTCAGGATGACACCTGTCAGAACCAATGTGGCGGAGTACTAGCTCCGGGCGAACTTCTGGAAGGAGTGGCTGCCGGAGAGGATGCCACCACCCTTGACGCCGAAGGTCTCGGTGACCTCGGCCACGTAGATATCCCCGTGGGAGTCCACCCCGATCCCATGGGGGGCGATGAACATCCCGGGATCGGTCCGGTTGGGTCCTCCCCATCGAGCCAGCACCCTGCCGTCCGGAGCCAGAACGCTCACCCTGCCCGGCCTGTCCTCGGTGATGGGGCCGTGGACGAAGGACTTCTGCCCCACCCGCCACCACAGCTCGGAGACGTAGATCAGCCCGTCCCCGTCCATGGCGAGGCCGGTAGGACGCTGGACGTGGGTCCACTGGTCCAGGAACTCACCGGTGGGGCTGAAGAACTGGATGCGATCGTTCTCCCGATCGGCCACCATCACCCTGCCATCAGGCATCACCCAGACGTCGTGGGGCAGGTTGAACTGACCCGGCTTGGTGCCCGGCTCGCCCCAGGACTGGATCAGCGTGCCGTCGGCGGAGAAGCGGTGGACCCGAGCGTTGCCGTAGCCGTCGCAGACGTAGATCTCGCCGTTGGGGGCGAGGGCCACGCCGGTGGGTCGGTTGAAGGGAGGTCCGCCGTGGGTGATGCTCGCCAGCTTGTCGTAGCCCGAGCCCGCGTTGGGGTTGTATCCCGTGTCCGAGGCTACTCCCGGGGTGCCCAGGGTCATCAGCAGCTTGCCGTCGGGGGTGAACTTGCGGATGGTGTGGTTGCCGTCGTCGGCGGCGTAGACGGAGCCGTCGGGGCCGAACTTGATGCAGTGGGTGCGGGGTGTGAAGATCCCCTCGCCCCAGGCGGTGACGAAGGAGCCGTCCGGCTCGTAGACTATCACCCTGGCGTCCATGCGGGTGATGACGTAGACGCGGTCGCTGGCGTCGATGCCGGCACCGACGCAGTCCAGGTGCTTGAAGCCCTGGGGCAGCTTCTCCCAGTTCTCGACGAGGGTGTAGCTGAGTTCACCCGACAAGATTGCACCTCCACGTGCTTCTGACGAAGGCGTCAGATCTGTTCGACGATATCGAAGGCAATAGCTTGGGCTGCAAATCCCTCCTAGTACTCCGCCACATTGGTTCTGACAGGTGTCATCCTGAGCGATAGCGAAGGATCTCCTCTCGCCACGGGGAGATGCTTCGCTGCGCTCAGCATGACAGTACATATCACCTTCTCTGTGGTCGTGTACTAGGCCGGGGCCTTTCCGCGGAAGTAGTTCAGCATCCCGCCGGCCCGATACACCTCGACCTGCCTGGGGGTCAGAGCGTGTCTAACCGGGATCTCTATCCCCTTGGTCACGTTCACGATCACCAGGTCGCTTCCGGCAGCCACCCTATCCCTGGCTCCCACCATCTCCAGCAGATCGCCCTGCTCTATCCGATCGTAATCGGCCTCGTCGGCGAAGGTCAGCGGCAGGATGCACACGTTGATCAGGTTGGACTGGTGGATGCGGGCGAAGGACTTGGCCAACACCGCCTTGACGCCCAGGTAGGCGGGCACCAGGGCGGCGTGCTCGCGGCTGGAGCCCTGGCCGTAGTTCCAACCGCCCACCACGATCCCGGCCCCGGCTTCCTTCGCCCTGGTTGGGAAGCTGCTGTCGATCCGCTCGAAGACGTACTCGGCCGAGGCCGGCACGTTGGAGCGCAGCGGCCCCAGCTTCGCTCCGGCGGGGATGATGTCGTCGGTGCTGACGTTGTCGCCGGTCTTCAGCAGCACCGGGGCCCGCAGGCTCTCGGCCGGCGCAGTAGATCGCGGCAGCGGCTTGATGTTGGGCCCCCGCCGGATCTCCACCTGCTCCGAGTTCTCGGGCGGTCGCAGGATCATGCCGTCGTCGGCCGCGAACAGCTCGGGCAGCTCGGTCCGGGGGGCATCTCCCAGACGGCGAGGGTCGGTGACCCTGCCGGTCACGGCTATGGCCGCCGCCACCTGGGGGCTGCAGAGGTAGACCTGGTCGGGAGTGGTGCCGGAGCGGCCGGGGAAGTTACGGTTGAAGCTGCGGACGGAGACGGCACCCGTGGCGGGTGCCTGGCCGGTGCCGTTGCAGGGACCGCAGCTGCACTCCAGGATGCGGGCGCCTGCGGCGATCAGATCCGTCAACGCCCCGGCCTCCGAGATCATCTGCAAGACCTGGCGGGAGCCCGGAGTCACGGTGAAGCTAACCGCCGGATGAACGCGCTTACCCTTCAGGATGGCCGCCACCGTCATCAGGTCGATGTAGGAGGAGTTGGTGCAGGAGCCGACGCACACCTGGTCGACGGCGATCCCCTCCACCTCTCGCACCGGCACCACCTCGTCAGGGCTGCTGGGGCAGGCCATCAGCGGCTCCAGCGAGCTCAGATCCAGCTCGATGCTCTCGTCGTAGCCGGCGTCGGGATCGGCCGACAGCGGTTTCCAGGCCCCTTCGCGCCCCTGGGCCCTGAGGAAGGAGTGGACCATCTGGTCGCTGGGGAAGAGGCTGGTGGTGGCACCCAGCTCGGTCCCCATGTTGCAGACGGTGGCCCGCTGGGGGACCGTGAGCGTTTCGACTCCCTCACCGGCGAACTCGAAGATGCGCCCCAACCCGCCCTTTACGCCCAGCCTGCGCAGCAGATCCAGGATCAGGTCCTTGCTGGCAACCCAGGGAAGCAGCTTCCCTTTCAGAATGACCTGCACCACACTTGGCATCTTCAGGTAGTAGGGGCCTCCCGCCATGGCCACGGCGACGTCCAGACCGCCGGCCCCGATGGCCAGCATCCCCACGGCGCCACAGGTAGGGGTATGGCTGTCGCTGCCTAGGAGGGTTTCCCCGGGCTCGCTGAACCTCTCCAGGTGGACCTGGTGGCAGATGCCGTTGCCCGGCCGAGAGAAGAGCAGTCCATACCTGGCAGCCATGGTCTGGAGGAACATGTGGTCGTCGGCGTTCTGGAAGCCCGCCTGCATCATGCTGTGGTCCACGTAGCAGAGGGACAGCCTGGTCTTCACCCGGGGGATATCCATGGCCTCGAACTGGAGGAGGGTCATCGTGCCCATGGCGTCGTGGGTGAGGGTTTGATCGATTCGAAGGGCGATCTCCCGGCCAGGCCTCAACTCACCTTCGGCCAGGTGATCCCGGATTATCTTCTGCGCGAGATTCAGCCCCATGTTTCGTTTTCTCCAACTGCGGGATGGGTATCCGTGTGGATGGATGGACGGATGGACGGGGTAAATAGCCCGGTTTCTCGAAAAGCGCTACATGCGGGCGTAGGCTCGAGCTATCTCCTCGGCCGACCGGTGCGCCTCGCCGGCCAACTGCTGGATCCTCTCCTCCGTCATCCTGCTGACCGGTCCGGCGATGGTCAGGGCGGCAACCGTACCCTCTCCCGCCACCACGATAGGCACGGCCACCGAGACAACCTCCGAAGCACGCTCCCCTACGCTGACGGCGAAGCCGTTCCGCCTCGCATCCTCGATCCTGGCCTTCAACTCCTGCCTGGTCAGGACCTCGCCGCTGGCCAGCCGCACCTCCTGAAGCTGGGCCAGCAGCTGCTCCAACTCCTCCTCGGACATGGCGGCGGCCAGCACCCGGCCGGAGGCCCCCAGGTGGAGGGGCAGCCTTTGCCCGACCTGCAGGGTGTACCGAAGGGGATGAGGGCTGTTGACACGCTGGATCACCACCCGGTCGAAGCCCTGCCTCACGAACAGGGACGAGGTCTCGCCCGAGACCAGCGTCAACTGCTCCAGGATCGGCCGGGCGGCCCGGGGAAGATTGTTCTCTCCGAGGAAGGCATAGGCCAGGGGCACCGATGCCGCACCTACCTGGTAGCGGCTGTGCACCCTCTGCACGAAGCCACGACGCTCCAGTACGCAGAGCAGCCGTTGAGCAGTGGCCTTGTGGATGCCGGTAGCACAAGCCAACTCGCTGAGGCCCAAGGAAGGGCCCGTTTTCTCCAGTGTCGTCAGCAGATCGAAAGCGCGTTCCAGCGAGCTCGTGGGCGGCCTCCGGGGGAGGGGAGCGAATGATACATCGTCTCACTATACGAGACGTCGTATCGGAAAGCGATTATATTGCGGCTTCCCCGGGCTGTCAACCACCCCTGCCATCGGCGGATCGGCGGCCGGCACGTTGTCCTCCCACCCGTGGTCTGATATCCTCAGTGATATGAGCGTGCCGCTGGACTTCCTGAGACAGATCCCCTACTTCGCCGGGCTGTCCGATCCCGAGCTGGAGCGAACCCGCCCCCTGCTGCGAGGGCGGAGCTTCGAGCGGGGGGGCGTGATCATCCTGGAGGGGGAACCCTGCGAGGCGATCTACTTCGTCAAGTCGGGGCGGGTGAAGGTGTTCAAGACCTCGCCCGAGGGGAAAGAGCAGATCCTCAAGATCATGAAGCCGGGGGACACCTTCAACGAGGTCCCCGTCTTCGACTGCGGACCGAACCCGGCCAGTGTGGAGGCCCTGGATCCCACCAGCCTCTACCTGATCCGCGGGGAGGACATGCAGCGGCTGATGCAGGAGGTGCCGGCCATCTCCCGCAACGTGATCCGAATCCTGGCCTCTCGCCTCCGCCACCTGGTGGAGCTGGTGGAGGACCTCTCCTTCCGCCACGTGACCGGTCGGGTCGCCAAGATCCTCCTCCAGTACGCCAGGGAGTCCGCCGCCTCCGATGGGGGGAGCCGCCTCACCCAACAGCAGATGGCTACCATGGCGGGAACGGCCCGGGAGATGGTGGGGCGGGCACTGAAAGGGCTGGAGCAAGCCGGCGCCATCCGGATGGATAAGGGCCGCATCGCCATCCTCAACAGGGACGTCCTCGAGCGGCTGTCCTAACGCCCTCCCAGAGGGAGAGGGGGCCCGCAGCCGCCTCTCCCTCTGGGAGAGGCCGACCGAGCGAAGCGAGGGCGGGTGAGGGCTGGCTCGAAGCTTCAGGCATAGCCCTCACCCTGACCCTCTCCCAGGGGGAGAGGGGATTTCCCCGCGTCCTGCTACCGCTTGGTGGGCGGCGTGGCGGTGGGCGCCGGGGGAGGAGGGGTCGGCTCCGGCTTACGCACCGCGATGTGGACGATGGTACCCTTCTCCACCATGGTGTCCGGCTTCGGGTCCTGGCTGAGCACGCTGCCCGGCGCCACGAAGGTGTAGTCCTGGTAGTTGGGGTAGTCCTTGGCCAGCCCGGCTTTCACGATCATCTCCTGGGCCTCGGCCTCGGTCCTGCCAACCAGGTTGGGAACCGCCACCTTCTCCTTCCCCTTGCTGACCCGCAGCGCCACCAGGGAGCCCTTCTCGGCGGAGACCTCCGGTGCGGGGCTCTGGGCCATCACGATGCCGGCCGGGGTCTGATCGCTGTACTCCTCCGACACACTCCAACGGAACCCGACCGCCCTCAGCTTGTCCTGGGCAACCTTGAGGGTGTCTTCCACCACACGTGGCACCTGGGCGGTCTCCCTGCCAACGCTCACCACCACCTCGATGCGGACACCCTTCTCGATGGGCTGGCCGGCCTCCGGCTTCTGGGAGACCACGTAGTTGGCGGGATACTCGGAATCGTAGGCCGTACCGGCGATCGCTAGGTCCAGGCCGTCCTTCTGCACCTGCTGCAGGGCCGTGGGGAAGGGCATGCCGACCAGCTTCGGCGCCCTCAGGGCCGGGATAGATGTGGCCATGGGGGTCGGCTGCGGGGTCGGCTCCACGGCCGGCCCAGACGTGGGACCGCCGGAGCCGGCCGTCGGCGACGCCAGGGCGGGGAAGAGCCTCCCCAGGGTGCCGTTGGAGTAGGCCAGGAAGCCGAGCGGGATGGAGCCCAGGGTGCACAGGAAGGCGGCGAAGACCACCAGCAGCACCACCCAGCCGCCCGGGCCTCCGCGCCGCCCCTGCCGAGGGGCAACCACCGGCTCGGCGGCCGCCGCCTTCTCCATCACCCCCCCGGGCTTCGGCGTCACCATGGCGTGGGGCTGGGTTGCCTCCAGACTGGCGCGGGCACAGGCTACCAGCGTCCGCGCCATCTCGGCCGCGGAGGCGAACCGCTGGGCAGGCTCCTTGGCCATGGCCCGAAGGATGATGGTCTGGAGCGACTCGGGGATCCTGGGGTTGAGCCGGCGCGGCGGCACCGGATCCTCCTGGATCTGCTTGAGGGCCACCACCACGGAGGTCTCGCCCTCGAAGGGGAGCCGGCCGGTGGCCATCTCGTACAGAAGGACGCCGGTCGCGTAGAGGTCGGAGGAGGCGGTGCTCTGCTCCCCCTTGGCCTGCTCGGGGGATATGTAGTGGGCGGATCCCACCACGTAGCCCGACTGGGTCAGGGAGGCAGCCCCCAGGGCCACGGCGATCCCGAAATCGGCGATCTTCGCCCACCCATCCCGAGTCACCAGGATGTTGTGGGCCTTCACGTCCCGATGCACGATCCCGTGCTGGTGGGCGTACTCCAGCCCCTCGCAGATCTGCCGGCCCAGCTCTATGATCCGGGCGGCGCCCAGCGGGGCTTCCTCCTGGAGGATCTCCTTCAGGGTCCGGCCGGGCACCAACTCCATGACGATGTACTGGGTCCCTGCCTCGGAACCCACGTCGTAGACGGCCACGATGTTGGGGTGGGAGAGGGCGGCGGACGATCGGGCCTCCCGCTGGAACCGGGCCAGGAAACCGGGATCGGCTGCGAACTGCTCCCGCAGCACCTTGACCGCCACCTTCCGGCCCAGCAGCAGGTCCTCGGCCTCGTAGACCACGGCCATGCCGCCCTCACCCAGGAGGGCAGACAGCTGGTATCGCCCGTTTAGCACCCTACCTATCATGTAGCGCTTTCAAGGGAAGACAAAAGCAAGAATGGTGGGCAATCGGCGGCAAAAACCCATGGAATTCTACACGATGGCCCCCTTCCGGTCCACCGCCCCAGGAGTGTTGTATTATGTTGGGGGCGCACGGGCGGTGCGCCCCTACTGGCAGCTCGCACCCTGGGGCGGTCTCGGGCATTCGCCTACCAGAGGGGGGAGGGGAAACGGTGGAGAGGGAAGGGCCCGCGGTGCCGGCCGGACCGTCGCCGATGCCCGGCCGAAAGGCTCCAACCCTGATCGTCATGGTCGGCCCGCCGGGCACGGGGAAATCCTACCTGGTCCGGCTGCTGGCCGAGCGAGTGGCGGTCAAGGTGATCGAAACCGACGAGATCCGCCACCGGCTCAGCCCTCACCCCAGCTACACGGCGGCGGAGAACCGCAAGGTCTTTCACATAGCCCACCGGAGGATCGATCGCCTCCTCCGGCAAGGCAAGAACGTCATCTTCGATGCCACCAACATCTACGAGTACGGGAGGCGAACCCTCTACCGCATGGCCGAGAGCGACGGCGCTCACCTGCTGATCGTGCGGACCGTGGCCCCCGACGAGGTGGTGGAGGAGAGGCTGCGGAGGCGGATAGAGCGCTTGAACCCGGAGGACCGGTCCGAGGCGGGCTGGGAGGTGTATCTGCGGATGAAGGCGGAGTTCGAGGAGATCAGCCGCCCCCACATGGTGGTGGACACCTCCGAGCCGCTGGAGCCGGCCCTCGAGGAGATCGTGAAGTTCGTGCAGGGGGAAGATTGAAGGCCCTGTTGATCCACAACCCGAGGGCGGGGCAACGGGACCACCGCCGGGAGATCGCGGAGTCCGTCACCCGTCTCTCCTCCGCCGGCTGGGAGGTGGAGGTGGTGGTATCCCCCTCCGCCGGCGAGCTGGAGCGCGCGGTGCGGGCCGCCGTGGTGGCCTGCGTGGAGGTGGTGATAGCCGCCGGAGGGGATGGCACCCTGAACCTGGCCATCCAGGCCCTGGCCCATCAGCACCCGGCACTGGGGGTCCTCCCCATGGGCACGACCAACGTGTGGGCCAGGGAGGTGGGAATCCCCCTGAACGTCCGCAGGGCCACGGAGATGCTGCTGACGGGGGAGGTAGCGAGGGCGGACCTGGGGATGGCCAACAGCCGCTACTTTCTCTTCGTCGCCGGCGTGGGTTTCGATGCCTCGGTGACCCAGAACATGGATCCAACGGCGAAGCGCAGGCTGGGGATGCTGGCATACGTGATCGCTGCCGGCGTCGAGGCGCTGAAGCTTCGCGGAGTGGAGGCCACCATCGTCGCCGACGGCCTGGTGTCGCGGGAGAGGGTGCTGATGGTAGTGGCCAGCAACATCCGGCTCTACGGTGGGGTGCTGAACATGGCCCCTCAGGCCTTCGCCGACGACGGACTGCTGGACGTCTGGGCATTCCGGGGTCGGGGCGTCCTGGAGGGGGCAATCCACGCCGCCAGCGTCCTGCTGGGCCGCCATGCCAGGGATCGGGGAGCCCGCTTCTACCGCTGCTCGAGGCTGTCCATCGCCCCCAAGGGGTCCCTGCCGGTGCAGTTGGACGGCGACTACGTCGGGACCACGCCGGTCACCCTGCAGGTAGCGCCGAAGGCGCTGCGGGTGCTGGTCCCGCCCGGCCCGCACTCCATGTTCCGGCAGCCGGCGGAGAGAGCGCTCGGTCCCGAGCGCTGAGTGCCGGGGCCCTCCCTCTACCCTTGGGAGAGGCGTGACGCTGCTCCGGCTCGCGTCACGGGGTGAGGGCTGGGGCTGATAGCTGATAGCCGATAGCTGATAGCCGACCGCTTGGAGGTTTCGATGCGCAGAACCAAGATCGTTTGCACCCTGGGACCGGCCTCCGCTTCCCCGGCCACCCTGCGCGCCATGATCCGGGCGGGGATGGACGTCGCCCGCCTCAACTTCTCCCACGGCACCCACGAGAGCCACGCCGCCTTGATGGCGCTGGTGCGACGGGTGGCCGCGGAGGAGGGTCAGGTGATAGCCATCCTCCAGGACCTCCAGGGCCCCAGGATTCGGGTGGGGGAGATGGCACAGGACGGCATGCCACTCGCCGCGGGCAGCCGCTTCGTTCTGACCACCGAGGAGGTGGTGGGCACCAGCGAGAAGGCCACCATACGGGGAGCGGAGCTATCGAAGGACGTGAAGCCCGGCGATCGGATCCTGCTGGACGACGGTACCCTTGAGATGAAGGTAGTGCGGACCACCAACGCCGAGGTGGAGTGCACCGTCCTCCTGGGCGGGGTGCTGAAGTCCCACAAGGGGGTCAACGTGCCGGGGCGGACCCTCAGCGTCCCCTCCATCACCGACAAGGACCGGGAAGACCTGGCCTTCGGCATCGAGCAGGGGGTCGACTACGTGGCCATGTCCTTCGTGCGGTCGGCCGAGGACATCCGGCAGCTGAGGAGGCAGATGGCCGAGCGGGGCGCCGACATCCCCATAATGGCGAAGATCGAGAAGCACGAGGCCATCGACCGTTTCGGCGAGATCCTGGAGGCGAGCGACGCCATCATGGTCGCTCGCGGGGACCTGGGGATCGAGGTGGCGGCCGAGCAGGTGCCGCTGCTGCAGAAGATGATCATCGCCAAGTGCGGAGCCGCCGGCAAGCCGGTGGTGACGGCGACCCAGATGCTGGACTCCATGATCCGCAACCCCAGGCCAACCCGCGCCGAGGTGAACGACGTGGCCAACGCCATCCTGGACGGGAGCGACGCCACCATGCTGTCCGGCGAGACGGCCGCCGGCGCCTACCCGCTGGAGGCGGTGGCGACCATGGCCCGCATCGCGGAGACCACCGACGAGGCCCTGCCCTACGAGGAGTTGATGCGGAAGACGACGGCCGCCAGGATGCGCAGCGTGACGGACGCCATCGGCCAGGGCACCTGCGAGATGGCCTACGAGCTGGGGGCCAAGGCGATCATCGCCTCCACCGAATCGGGCTACACGGCCCGGATGATCGCCCGCCACCGCCCGCCCGCCAGGATCATCGCCGCCACCCCCTCTCAGCCCACCCTCCGGCAGCTGGCCCTGGTGTGGGGAGTCCACCCCCACCTGACTCCCCGCTACCACAACACCGACGAGATGATCCGGCAGGTGGTGGAGATGGCGGCGCGGGAGAAGCAGGTGGTCCAGGGGGACCTGGTGGTCATCACGGCGGGGCTGCCGCTCCCCGCCAGGGGCAGCACCAACCTGCTGAAGCTCCACGTCGTCGGCGAGCCGGTGTAATGACTGTAGGGCGGGGCTACAGGTACACGTCCAACGCGTTCAGGAAGTTGCGGTAGACCTGCTGCTGCTCCCAGATGATCCCCCCGGGACCCAGCTTCCACCACTCGTCGGGGGTGAAGTAGGCGGAGACCTCCGCCTCGGAGCCACCGCGACCGAACCACTGGATCAGGTGCAGGTTGTCCGACTGGAGAAGCCAGAGGGCCAGATCCAGGATCTTGGCGTCCTTGGTGAGCAGGGCCGTGTTGTAGACGTTCAGCATCAGCTGGAAGATCGCCTGCTGCGCGCCGTTGCCCAGGAAGAACTCCATCCCGCCCGAGCCCGCCCAGGTGCTGGGAAAGACGGGCAACGGGAGATCGTGGCTCCGATCGCCGTACTTGGCTATCGCCTCGCTGGGCGTCAGGAAGCCCATTTTCCGCCGCTGCACCTCGCCGGGGAGCCAGCGCAGGAACTCGAAGATCCCAGTGTCCACCGAGTGATGCTCGCCGAAGGTCTCGTAATCCCAGGCCAGGAAGACGAAATCCCCCCGCGCTTCCCTCAACCAGTGGCCGTAGCTATCGGCCGCTAGAGGCCATCCCGACCAGGTGCGGTTGGAGAAGCGGTACCCGACGTCGTCGCTCAGCTCGTAGGCTCGGGTGAACAGCTTCAGCCTCTTCCCGTGATCGTAGAGATGGGTGGCGTCCCTCCACTCCATCACCCAGGGTCGCCCGTCCATCACGGTCCCCTGGAAGCCGGCCTTGTCCAGGGCGTGGTAGATGGCGTCGGACATGCACATCTCGGTGGTATCCGTGATCACCGGTCGCTTCCCGAAGGTCTGCTCCAGGTAAGCTGCAGCCCAGTGCATCCGCTCGATGAACCGCTCCAAGTCCACCAACAGAATGAAGCTGTGGTAGGGCTCAACCCCGATCAGCTCCACATTCTCGTGCCGCACCAGCCGCTGGAAGAGGGCCAACAGCTCCTGATCCCACATCTCGGCCTGGCACAGGAAGGACACCGAGAATCCGATCGAGAACTTGAAGCCCTCATCCACCAGCTCGAGGAAGGTGCGGGTGGCGGGGTAGTAGCACCACTTGGCCACCTTCCGGAAGTACCGCTCGTTCATCCGCTCATCGAAGAGGCAGCGCTCGATATCCTCCGGCACAGCGCCTCTCGGGATTGGCTGGGCCGGCAGCTTCACGCGCCTGGGCTGATGGACGACGGCATAGACTACCAGGTCGTTTGCCATTTCATCCTCCGGCCATCACGGAGACTCGCTCCTCAGCCGCCAACACCCCCTGGTTCCTGGCGATGTACTCCAGCTTGCTGATCAGATTGTCGATCACCCTATCCCAAAGGAAGGTCGCCGCAGTCCTCTTCGCCCCCTGCCGGATCAGCTCCCTCTCCTCGGGGTGGTTCTCCATGTGGGCAACGTAACCCGCGATCTCGCCGGGGTCCGCGGTGTCCAGCACCATGGCATTCTCGAACGGGATGGCGTAGTCCTCGCCGGTGGAGCCCGTGAAGGCCACGCCGCCGGCTCCCATGACCTCCAGCCCCACCAGCCCGAAGGGCTCGTGTCCGCTGTTGGCCAGCACCGCGTCCGCAGCCCGATACATGATCCTCACGAACTCGTCCGGCAGGAAGAAGCGGAGGTCCAGGACGTCCGCCGGACCGGCACCCTCCAGGGCCCGGATGCAGTCGGCCACCGTTCGGACCTCGGCCCTGACCTCTTTGACGGAAAGCCCCATGGACCGGGCGTTTCCCAGCACCTCCTCGCCGTGAGGCTCGATGCCGCCCCGCAGCGGGAACACCGGCTTCATCCCCATCCCCTTCAGCCGCGCCACCGCCTCCACGGCCATGTTCCACCGCTTGTCGGGATCGAACCGCCCAATCTTGAAGAGCAGCGGCTCCCCTCCCAGGATCTCCCGCACCCGGGCCACGGCGCCCTCGTCCACCGGCTCGACAGCCCTCGTCGGTATGCCGTTCGGAATGACCAGCGGGTTAGTCCCCAGCCCCCACATGATGTGCTTCATGTAGCGGCTGACGGTGGTTATGGTGTTGGTGAACCCCAGCCTCCCCCAGTCTATCCGGTGGAAGGACATGGTGTTGTTCGCGTTCCAGAACTGGATGGCCCGGTCCCTCAACCCGTTGTGGTAGAGGAGGTCGCTGATCCGGCTCACCGCCTCCGCCGTGTGCCACTCCTCCCCCAGCACCGCCACCACCTTCCCGGCCTCTGCAGCCGGCCGAACGATCCGGTCCATCACGAACCAGGGTGCCGAATCGTTGAAGTCGTACAGCTTCTCGTTCTCGCCTTGATACACCCCTTCGGGGTAGTACTTGCTGACCCACTGGCACCAGCGATGCAACCGCAGCCGGCCCTCCACCAGAGCCTCCTCAGCTGGCAGATGCGGGTCCCCCACGAACAGCACGTGGGTCTCGAACCCCCTCTCCGCCAGCGCCTCCGACAGCTCGGCCACCCTCACCCCGAGACCCCCGGCCCTCGAGTATCGGTCAGCACCCTCGAAGGACAGCAACGCGAAAACGGTATTCTCCGGCGAGATTTGACTGGGCCTCACCAGCACCTCCTCCTCCCCACCGACGGCCCTGTGACTCCCTCACGGGCAGTGAGCCGCCCACGTCATCTGGGGAACTTGATCCACCTCTTTCCCAGCAAGCTTCGGGCCACACCGCCGCTCCCCTCAGCGTTTCGCCCCTTGCCGCCCCGCCGCGCCGGCGGCACCGAACCGCCATCGCCACCATCTTCAAAACAGTTGACTCCGCCGCACCGTACCGCTACACTCCATAGCGCGTCGGCCCCATCATCGCCGCCGCGCTGGCGCTTACCCCTCTTCGCCGCCGGGAAGCGCCATTCGCAGCCCGGTCGCCATAGCGCCCACGTCCGCCAGCCTTGTCGCTATATTTGGCGCTATCGCGCTTCTCGCCTCTCTTTGGCGTTCTCAGATCGGCCATGGGGGTGTTGCGATGAGTAATCGTCCGATGGAAATCGCCCAGCGCCTGGGCATCTCCTCCTCCACGCTCCGGCTCTGGAGCAATCAGTTCGCGCCCCTGCTGAGCGGCCAGGCCCGAAAGGAGTCGGCCGCCGATGGTGCCTCCGTGGCGCAGCGTCGCTACACCGACGGCGACCTCGAGCTGGTCACTCTCGCCAAGGATCTCCTCGCCCAGGGTCTCACCTACGAGGAGACCAGGCGGAGGCTGAAGACGGCCATCCCCCAGGAGGCCGCCGCGATCGCCCTCACGGCCCCCGCCGGCCAGCATGCGAGCCCGCCCCAGCAGCTCGACCTCTCG
>DAHVXI010000037.1:0-14188 GCA_027356795.1 Chloroflexota bacterium
AGGAGGGGTCGTGGTCTTCGTCCATCGGCCAAGCTTTGGGTGGCAAGTCCACCGCCGCATTCCACCGCTGCTGGCCGAGGAGCCAGATCTGGTGGATGGCGCGACTTGCCAGGAACGGGTCCCAGAACTTCGCCGCGAGGGCGTGGCCTTCCCGTAGATCGGTCGTTGGCAGCTTCACTGCCTCGGCCGCGATCGCCGCGAACGATTGCGCCCAGGAGGCCGGCGGCGCGGGGAGCCGCTCCGGAAGCGGATGGGTCCCGCGTACGGCGAACGTCGCCTCGACACTGCGGGAGAGACGATCGGCCTCAACCTGCTCGGTCGCGGCGATGACCACGAGATCCACCAGCTCCCTGACCCGCGTGTTATCCTGGCCAAGGGGGAGGTGTAGGCGTGCAGCTTCTCGGCGAGGCGCTGGGGGACGGGATAGGCTGCAAGGCGAAACCGCCCTTCAGGACCCAGTCGTCATCGGGCGGCAGCTGAGCCAGCAGGCGCTCGAAGGCGATCTGCTGCTGGAGGCGCTGGGCCGGGATGCCGGCCCGCAACACCTCGTTCCGCAGCCGCTGGAGCAACTGCGCTCGGAAGTCGGCTGGCGTCCTACCGCGCTCCCCCGGTGGCACGGGACAACGCCTCCTCGATCAGTCGGCGGACATTCCGCCGGTACTGGTTGGGGCGGCGAACGGCGGCCGCCCGGAGCGCGGCCGGGTTGGCTACTCCGCGTTCGAGCGCCTCGCGGACCGCCTTGTGGATCTGGGGCGGATCCGTCCCGGTCGCGGCGGCATCGATGATCGCTCGGGCGGGCGTGGTCACGCGAACGCCGTTGTAGCTCTGGACCTCCTCCCCGGGGAGTGGCGCCAGGTGCACCTGGAACGGCGCCGACGTGCGATGGAAGGGGCGCGGCACGGTGACGTGGACGCGCGTCGGCAGGATGTCACTCCCACCTCAGCGCGGCCAGCGCCCCCGCGAGATCGGTCGGGATCTGCCCCCGCACCGTGAGCGTCGGCCAGAGCTCGACCGGTGGGGCGGCGACGAGCCTACCGGCCAGCTTGATCGTCGCCAGGTCGTCGTGGAGGTAGGGGCGGCGGCCGCAGTGGAGGGCGTCGCAGCTCTGGCGGAGGCCCGGGCGGCACTCCCTCCAGGGGCAGGTGCGCCCGAGGTAGTTGCCCTCGGGATCGGCCAGGAAGACGTCGGCGCCCCGGTTTCGGCTCTGCGCCCGCCCCGCCAGCCTTCGTCCCAAGGCGGCCAGCGGGGCGAGGTCCGCGTCGTCGGCCACGGTCACCAGCAGGTCGGCGTCCTTGGGATCGGGCTCCGGGGTGGTAAGCGACCCGATCAGGGCAATGCGGATCACCCCGGGCAGCCGGCTCGCCGCCCGCGCGAAGGCCAGGGCCTCGTCAATGAGCAGAGTTCGGGCAGGTGGATCCAACACGACGGGCTCCCGCTCGGCCTTGAGATCGACCGTCGCCTCGATCTCCTCCGACTCCAGCCACTCCATCAGCCGCTCCCCCACCCTGCGCTCCTTGAAGTCAAGCCACCGTTCCCGCTCCAGTCGGGACTCCGCTATCACGTCGCGAAACCGGCCAAAGGCCCCTCGCCCCTGGATCGCCTTGGACAACCGATCGCTGAGCCGTCCATCCTGCACCGTAGAGATGAAATCCTCCATGTCCCGGTAAGCTTCTCGCGAGTCGGTCCGGGGCACCTGAATAAAGCGGTCGACGTAGCCTCTCTCGACCAGGTCCGCGTCGAGGAGCGCTTCTCGTCTCCAGGGCGGCAGGGGGTGCTGCTCCAGGGCAGAAGCGAAATCGTTCCGTTCGGCGCTCTCGGCGTCGGGGATCTCCGTGTAGATCCTCTCCAGTTCCCGGCGCGTCTCGGCGTCAACCGCCACCACCTGTCCCGTCTCCAGGTCCAGGTACCAGCCGACCTCCCAGGAGGTTTCCTCCATGGCCGTCTCCAGGTCGACCAGGTCGACATGCAACTTCCGTCGTGGTTCCTCGGGGTTCGACATGCTCAGTCCCTCACTTCAGCGCCTTCAGCATCGGCACCAGCTTGTGCTTGCGCCCGTGCTGCGCCAGGAGCTCTTCCAGATAGCCCTGCCACTCCCCAACGGTTGAGTGGGCTGGTACCGGCTAACGCCGGTTCTGCCGACGGCTGGCTTTGGTCTGCTTGCGCCGCCTCTTCTCCTTCTTCTGGCCGCGCTTCGACGAGGCGCCGGAGCCGGGCGCCAGGAGGTCGGGCTCACTGCTGCTGAGATCGCCGATCTCGAGCCGCCCGGTGTCCTGCTTCTCCGCGCCAGATACCCCCTCGGCCGTGGTGAGGCCGATAGCCCGGCGCAGCCGGTTCCAAAGGGACGTTTTCCCCCCAGGCGCCACACCCCTTTCGGCTTCGATCGCCGCGATCTGCTCGGACTGCTTCGTGCGAAACCACCGATTGATGCCTTCCTCGGTGCTCAGGTCGTAGCCCCGGGACAGACCCTCCATCATCATCGACTTCGCCATACCCCACCGCCGCGGGTCCCGAATGGCGCGGCGGAATTCCGGTGCGTAGTCCTGAATCGCATGCTTCCACGCGGCGGCTTTCTCGAAGGCGAAGGCGCGACCCACGAAGTCGCAGAAACCCTCCAGTTCCGGGATGGCCCGGTCGAAATCCTCCGGCCTGGCCGTGACCTTCTCCGCCATCACGTTGAGGGTCTCGCGGATGTCGCTCGTGTCCATCTCGGCCGGGCTGACACCGATGTACCTGAGGGCGTAGTCCAGGAACATGTCGAGGTAGTCGCCCGGTACAACACCGCGGCCGGCGAGCGCCGCACCTTCTGGCGATTCCGCAAACCGCTGGGACAGCTCCTCGGCATAGCTGCTCGCGGCTGCTTCGTCGATCTCCCCCTCTTCTATTAGCTCCTGCCGGAAGTCGAATTCCACGCCGATCACCTCCAGATGCTACTGAACAGCGACCCGGGCACCCAAGACGTAGCGGGGGACCTCAGTCACGTCTTTCCCCCTCTTCGCGGAGTGGTCGAGCAAGCTCACTCCCTGACAGTACCCCTTGGCCCCATTTGTTCGGGTGCCACCCCCTTCAACCGCGGTTGAGGGCTACACAGACAAAGAAGGGAAGACACGGGCTTGCTCCGTCGCTGTAGCTGCCCGATCGGTGTCACGAGGAGGCCAACCGTGCCCGGCCCTTTGATTCGATTGTGCCACAATCCGGACTGTCCTGCCAGATCCCCCTGTTCCTCGTTCCCGCCGGGGGTTGCTCCGCGAGGGGGCCAGGCGTCTGTTGGAGTCCATCACAACAGCCCCCTGAGCCGCACGAAGTCTCGAAATCCTTCGGGCGTGCCCAGGGGGCTGTCCTTCGGTTGGGGGGCGGGCACCCCGAGATCGGGGTGCGCACGGGTCCGCGTCTTACTTCTGCAAGGCCGCGATGATGGCCTCGCAGAAGGCGGGCAGGTCGGCCGGGAACCGGGATGTGACCAGGTTGCCGTCCACGACCACTTCCCGATCCACGTACTCCGCGCCGGCGTGCTTGACGTCGTCCTTGATGGAGAAGAAGCAGGTGACGGTCCTTCCCTTCAGGACGTCGGCGGAGCACAGCATCCAGGCCCCGTGGCAAATGGCCGCTACCACCTTGCCGGCATCGTGGGCATCGCGGACCACGTCCACCATGGCCGGAACCCGCCGCATGTGGTCGGGCGAGTAGCCGCCGGGGATAACCACGGCGTCGAAGTCGCGACCCTTCACGTCGGCGGCGGCTGCGTTACTCTTGGCCTCGTAGCCATGCTTGCTCGTGTAGCTCGCCCCGGCCTTCGGCGCCACTACCACGACCTCGGCGCCGGCTTCCTTCAGCCGATAGTAGGGGTACCAGAACTCTTGATCTTCGTAGATGTTCTCTAAGAGGATGGCAACCCTCTTGCCGGAGAGACTCATGGCATGCCTCCTTCCGCGAAACTCATCAGTCCAGGAAAGCGACTACCCTGCAGATGCACCCCTCGCCGCCCAGCCACCGCCAGGGGAAGGCTCCCAGTGTCACCCGCTGGTTCAGGATCTGGAGTATCTCCTTCCCGAAGATCTCCACCGCGCACAGGTCGTTGCGGGCGGTCTTGTAGTGTGCGTACTCAAAGTACTTCATGGGGAGCGTTTCTTCAATAGGGGCTCCCGTCATCTCCTCGTACTCCCGCACCAGATCGGGCCGGATGATCCGCATTCGGGTCTGCGTAGTGGCTGGGCGCGTCGATGTGGGTGCCGGCGTGCATGTTGGTCTTCAGCATCAACGTGCTCTTGCCGTCGCGCGCGTGGGTGGTGATATGGAGCGGGGGGATCTCACCCAACGGGTTCGGATCACCCCCGGCGACGAAGTCGGGGAGCTGGCCACGGCCTTCAACTCCATG
Organism: Chloroflexota bacterium; assembly: GCA_027356795.1. Classification (GTDB taxonomy): domain Bacteria; phylum Chloroflexota; class UBA6077; order UBA6077; family UBA6077; genus JAJYNT01. The sequence continues at coordinate 4,373 of DAHVXI010000037.1, forward strand.
GCGGGGAGCCTCGCCCGCAACGAACAGCTCCGCAAGAACATGGTCACCGACGTGGCCCACGAGATGCGAACGCCCCTCTCCAACATCCGGGGCTACCTTGAGGCAATGCGGGACGGGGTGCTGACCCCAGACGAGAAGACTCTGGACTCGGCCTACGAGGAGGCGATCCACCTCAGCCGGCTGGTGGACGACCTCCAGGAGCTTGCCGAGGGGTCGACTCCCGTGGAGATCGACCCCGACCGCGTCGGGCAGGTGCTCCAGAATCTGCTTTCCAACGCCCTGGCCCACACGCCGGAGGGTGGCGCCGTGAGGGTTGCCGTGGAGCGCGTTCCGGGCCAGCCATCAGCCGGCAACTGGTGGTGGCCAAACCGGCCACGGCACCGACACCCACGCCGAGCACGCTCGGCTGCTGTTGGTGGGCCCAGCTTGCCGTCATCCAGGTCAGCGCGCCCATGGCCGCGGCGGTGTTGGTCACGACGAAGGCGTTCACCGCAACCCCGCTCGCCCCGAGGGCGCTGCCCGCGTTGAAGCCGAACCACCCGAACCACAGCAGGCCGGCGCCAAGGATCGTCATGGTCGCATCGTGTGGATCCATGGGCTCCTGGCCGAAGCCCAGGCGACGGCCCAGCATCAGCGCCGCCACCAACGGAGGCGCCCGAGCTGACGTGCATCACAATCCCCCCGGCGAAATCCACCGCACCCAGCTCGTGCAGGATGCCGCCATGTCCCCAGACCCAATGTGTCACCGGATCGTACACGACCGTTACCCAGAGCAGGCTGAAGAGGACGAACGCTTTGAACCGCTTCCGCTCGGCGAACGCCCCCGTGATCAGGGCCGGCGTGATCACCGCGAACACCGCCTGACAGATCATGAACGCCTGGTGGGGGATCGTCGGCGCATGGTCCGGATTCGGCTCGAAGCCGACGCCGTTCAGCCCGACCCAATCGAGGCGGCCGACACCAACACCCAGGCGGTATCCCCAGCACTCACTTTGTCCATCGTGCATCTCTCCACGCTCGGTAGTTCCGGCTATCTTGCGGCTCATCGAGACGGCTCGGCAACGGCCAGATTACACGTAATTGGGCCGTTCGCTCTTGTGCACTTGCGCCAGTGGCAGGCTCCCTTCGTGCCCGCCGCACTGCCGCCCAACCCGCAGCTTCATCCTCTTGCTGTCGCTTCATTAACCTGGTAAAGTATACGCAAGGCTAGATCACCTGGCCTTCTGCCCACTCGCGCGCTCCAGGCATCTCTGCGCTCGCGGAGCGATGCCTGCCCTTGAACAGGTCTATGCGGTCCACGTTTGCTCCATCCTACGGGAAGAGACTGGGAGGTGATGCTATCGGCCGTTTCCAGCAAGGCAGCTTGCGCCTCACCCAATGGCGTCCACCGAATCCTCAAGCGACACTTAGCGAAGGAGAAAGCCATGCGCAACAGAAAACGGCTAGTCGGATTAGCTGTTGCTCTCGCAATTCCGGTCCTCGTCTTGGGAACCTTCATCTCCGCGGGCGCGGCTCCCCTCGATCAGACAGACGGCGTAGCGGTCTCGATGACCGGCGCAATCGAGAGCGGCGGACGCTCCATCAGCTACAGCATCACCATCAACAACAACTCGGGATCTGAGATCAAGGACGTCTACGTAACGGGCAGCATTCCGACCGGCGCCAAGTTCGACGCAGCATCCGCGACCCCCGCCGGTGCAACGTTCAAGGCCGTCGAGAACGGAGCCGCTGCCTGGGTAAGCGGAACGATCGCGGCGGGAGCAAAGCAGGGACCGTTCACTTACAAGGTGAGCGTGACCGAGGCCCCCGCGGGCCCTGCACACGCCTGGATCCACTGGACGAGTCCATCCGAAGGGACCGCCCTCAGCGGTGACGTCACGTGGGATGCGGCCGTCGCCGCGGGAGGCCCGCGGAGGGGATGTCTTGCCTGTCACGTGGTCGTCGACAAGACGAGAGGCAACTACAGTCTGGCGTTCGAGGCCCAGGAACGAGCGGAGGTGGACTACGGGGCAGACCACCCGAACACCGCGCCCGACGGCACCTCGATGAAGCCGACCGATCAAAACAGCGTGCAGACCTGCCTGCTCTGCCACAAGCCGTCTCCGAGCAATCCCGGCAGGGGAGTCGGCGCACCGATCACCCTCCGCGACATCGTCCACCCCGCCCACATGTTCAGCACGACCTTCGTGGAGCACTACCAGGGCGGCTGCTTCACCTGCCACAACGTGCGGGGTGACGGAACCTTCGAGCTCCTCGGCGACAAGGTCGCCACCAACGAGAAGGGGGTACCGAAGGTCCTCCAGCAGGGACAGGGATCGATCCCCGGCTCCATCCTACCCTCCGAGGGAGGCAGATAGAGCCTCGCCGGAACTGACAACCCCTGCCCCGCACCTCTCGAAATCGAGTGATGCATAGCTCCTCCTACGGCTGATGGCCTGCGTTGAGCAGGCCATCAGCCGTTCCCGTAGCTTGGATGTCGTGCAACCCCGCCGCTACAGCAGGCCCGCGGGGTAGAGGTAGCGGACTCCCAGGCACGCTGCGAGGGAAACCGCCAGAGCCGCGGTCATCACGTAGTCGGCCGGCCGATATGCGATGGCGTGGAGATAGCTGCGGTGCCGCCGGAAGCCGTACCCTCTCAGCTCCATCGCCAGCGCGACCTCGTTGGCCCGGCGCAGCGTTCGCAGGCAGATGGGCACGGTGATCGGAGCCAGGGCAAGTCCCTTGCGCAGGGGGCCCCGGAACTCGATCCCGCGCGCCCCCTGCGCCTCGAATATGTCACCCAGCTCCTCCTCCAGCACGGGAAAGAAACGTAGGGCCAGACCCGTCAACATGGCGTACCGGTAGGGTAGTCCCGCCTTCACCAGGGCCTGGGACAGGTCGGTTGGGTGGGTCCACATCGTAAACTGGAGGAAGAGCAGGACCATGCAGTACAGCTTCAGCGACCCTCGAACGGCGAGCCACAGTCCCTCCCGGTGGAAATCCACCGGCCCTAGCCGAAAGAAGACCTCTCCCTCGACGTGGAAGACGGTTTGGATCAGGATCATTCCGACGGCCAGGGCACAGAAGACCCTGGTGATTGGCAGGAAACTCTCCAAGTCGAGCCTCGCGGCCCGCGAGGACGCCAGCACGAGGGCCAATAGCACCACATCGACGAGAATCCGGTCGAGGGCGAAGGAAGCCACCAGTGCCGCAACCAGCCAGGTCAGCTTGGTGCGCGGGTCAAGCCTGTGGAAGAAGCTCTCCTGAGAGGCGTAGGAAGCCAATAATGACATGGTGCTCTCCCCGCGTCAGTCCAAGACGCCGGACCTGCGAACGGCTTCGGCAACGAGCCGGGTCAAGATTGTCCCGCCGACGATGCTCGACACCGCGGTGACCCCGGTGGAAACCAGTATGACGGGCACCGGGAGGTCCAGGATGTAGTACAGGCCGACGGCCACCAGGGCATCTCCGGCCAGGTTACCGGCGATTTGGGCGAGGAGGTGGTGGCTCCACCGATCCATGGGGAGCCTCCAGGCGACCAGGAAGTAAACCAGCGACCCGACGGCGTTGACGACGGGGAAGATGGGGGCCAGCGGCGACGCACCCGTGGCGATGTCCACGAAGCCTTGAATGAGGCCGGCTATCACTCCGCCTGGTTGCCCGCACAGGAGGGTGGAGATGCCCATCATGGTCGCCCAGCTCACGCCGCCAAGGATCGGGAATGCGCCGCCTGTGAGTGCCGTGTCCGCCCGGTCGCCCAGACCCACCAGGAGCGCCATGACCAGGCCCAGGAAAACGCCCCCTACGATCGCCTTCAGGTCAAACCGCCAGAAGCCCTGTGCTCTCTGTAGATCTTTCGCCCCTCGTGGCTTACCGATGCTCTCGTCCACAACGTCTCTCCTATTCTCAGTGAATCTATTCATTCGGGTACACCCTCGGCTATCAAACGTGCCGTCTCCGCGGCATCCTCCCACGAGGTTGGAAGGCCCGGGCCGCCGGCCGCGGGGTAGAAGCCCGGGAGTTGTATCGATGCCCGCGCCAGGACCTCGAGATGCCGGGGCAATTCCACCGTCGCCACGTCTAGCAGCACCCTGCCGCCGGCCATCACGACCGACCGCTGCGCGTAGCGAAGGACCATCTCCACGTCGTGGGTGATCATGACCACAGTTCCTCCTTCCTGCCGAAACTCGGCCAGCAGTTCCATCATCTGGAGGGTCTCCCGGTAGTCGAGCCCCGTCGAGGGCTCGTCGACCACCAGCACCCGGGGTTCGCGAACCAGGATCGAAGCCAGGGCAAGGCGTTGCCTTTGCCCCCGACTCAACGTGTAGGGATGGCGGTCTCTCACGGAGAACAGCCCCAGTTTGTGGAGCGAGGCATCGACCAGTTCCGCGATCCGCCTCGGCGGCATCTTCCCGATCTTCAGGCCGAAGCCGACTTCATCGAAGACAGAGTTGCAGAAGAGCTGATAGTCGGGATCCTGGAAGAGGTATCCCACCGTGCTGGAAAGGCTCGCCAACGACAGTGGGCCGATGTCCCGGCCGTCGACCAGTACCCTGCCTTCGGACGGCCTGAGAAGCCCCGCCAGCTGCTTGGCCAGGGTGGTCTTCCCCGCGCCGTTGCCGCCGATGATGGCCGCGAGCTCGCCCCCCTTGAAGCCCAGGCTCACCTCCTTCAGTGCCCAGCGATCCGACTTCGGGTAGCGAAAGCCGAGATCCTGGACCTCCACGGCGCCCGGGGCAGGGGGCTCATAGGGGACCTTCCCGCTTCTAAGCTCGTGGCCGGCCGGAGGGTCGAACCTCCACGTGCCCGGCAGCGACCCGCGATCGGACATCGCCTTCTGGTGCGCCGACCACGCCCACTGCAATGCCCGAGAGCCGCCCTTCGGCAGGTGGCGCAGCTTCACGGCGTCGGGCACCCGTATGCCGTAATGGGGGAGCGCCTCGTCGGCGAAGAACTCTTCCGGCGGCGCATCCCTCACGATGCGCCCGTCCAGCATGAGGACCACGCGAGTGAGGAAGGGCAACAGGTCGTCCAGGCGATCCTCGACCAGCACGATGGTCCTGCCGCCCTCACGGTTCAGGCGGCAGAGCCTCGCGTAGACGAGCTTGCGCCCGAGTGGATCCAGCTCGGCGGCAGGCTGGTCCAGAACGAACAGCTCGGGACCCATCGCCAGGATGCTGCTCAGGACGACCCGCTGGGCCTCGCCGCCCGAAAGGCTGTCGGGAGTTCGCTTCGCGAAACCCTCCATCCCCACAAAAGCCAGGCTCTCGTCCAGCCGCTCCCGGATCTCTTTGGGATCCCGGCAGAGGTTTTCCGGACCGAAGGCCACGTCTTCCTCGACGGTCAGATTGAAGAGCTGGCTTTCGGGCCGCTGCTGCACGAAGCCCACCAGCGGGGCGATTTCCGGCAGCCGGAGCTCGGACAGGCTCTGGCCCATCACCTCGACGCTGCCCCGGTAGCTGCCCCTGACGAAGTGGGGAATGACGCCGGCCAGGCAGTGGCAGAGGGTGGTCTTGCCCGCACCCGCAGGGCCGAGCAGGGCGACGAAGTCTTGCCGGCGCACGGAGAAGTCGATGGAGCGGATCGCCGGGCCGGTCCCGCGCGGATAGGCAAATTCGTCTATGTGCGCTTCCAAAGCGAAATTCAAGGGTCACCTCGGCCCGTGGGTGGCATGGGCCGAAGTTGGCGACGGCTCGGGGCGATCGGTCCCCGGGGCCGGCGCGACCGAAAAGAAAGCCCCTCGACCAGCACTTTCGCTAGTCGAGGGGCTCCTGATGGCGCTATTATGCTGCCCACGCTGGCCTCGAGCGTGCGGTCGAGGGTATCTAGGCAGGTCTCCTGGCTTGTGGATCCTCGCTTCCCCGCGCCTTCCCACCTTGCGGCAGTGGCACCTTGCGGGGCAGCTCCCCACTCACAGTGGCGGGCCCGCGCCGGACTCTAACCGGCTTCCCTATTCTCCCCTTACGGGGCACCTAGATCCTATTCCTGTTTCCAGGCGGCATTATATGCCCATCGCCGGGACGAAACAAGTAGTAGACCCAAAAGTAGGGCCATCCGCTCTCGAGGAGTCTCGGGAGCCATCCCGCCGGCGTTGGAGACGGGTCGGGGTGTGCTGCCGAGTGCCATCCCTGCCCGGACCCCTCTCTTCGCTCAGGCCCCGGGCAGCTCCTTCGATGCTGGGATCCCGCTCAACAGTCCGCGGCGACGCCAATCCGCGACAGACTGCTCCAGCCAGGGCTGGACGGCGTCGCCGTGGACCAGTGCAGCCAGGTCGCGCGTCCATTCCTCCGGGTCGACGAGGATGAGCCAACCCTGGCCATAGGGATCCGAGTTCAGCAGCCTCGGCCGGATCATCACCTGCTCGTTGATCTCGACCACCTGGCCGGCGATGGGAGCCTTCAGGGGGCCGACGTACTTGCCGGCCTCCATCGTCCCGAAGGGCCGCCCCGCGGCGATGGGCCGCCCCGCGGGCTTCAGCCGCACCGCGCCGACGGCCCCGGCCGACCACTGAGCGAGGGCATCGAGTCCGACGCGGGCCAGCTTTCCTTCCAGTCGCACCCAGGTGTGATCTTCCGGCTGGTAGTAGAGATCGTCCGGCAGTTCTACCCCTTCCATTTGAGCCATGAGATCCTCCTCAAGGTTTGGCCTGGAGGTCCAGTGCCCCGGCTACCAGCTCCACGATGTCCAACACCTCGATCCCGGGAGCGCCCTCCTCCAACCCACGGGTCAGGGTGCGTACGCACTGGGGGCAGGCGGTAACGATGGTCTGAGCCCCCGTGGCTTCCAGCTTCGCGACCGTTCGCGCAGCCACGCGCCCGACGAGAGCCGAGTCCACCATCTCGAGGTCGCCGCCGCCCCCGCAGCAGAGCCCGCGCTCGCGCCGCTCGTGCGCCTCCCGGAAACGGAGGCCGGGGATCGCCGCCAGAAGCCGTCGGGGCGGCTCGTAGACGCCGCCGTTGCGCGCCAGGTCGCACGGATCGTGGTAGGTCACTTCCTTGAACAACCCTTTCAGCGGAATTCGTCCGGCCGCCGCCAACTCGACCAGCAGCTCGGTCGAATGAAGCATCCGCACGCCCGGCAGGTGAGATGCGTACCCCTCCAGCCACATCATCCGGCAGGCGGGACAGGTAAAGACGGCAGTCGCAGCGCCGACCGAGCGGAAGCGCGCGAGGTTGCGCTCCACGAGGACTTCGGCCCGGTCGCGCATGCCGGCGGCCAGCAGGGGGAAGCCACAGCACCGCTCGCCCTCACCCAGGATAGAGAAATCCACTCCGGCAGCCGTCATCACCCGCACGAACGCCTCGGCGATCCGCTGGGCGCGGGGCGAGAAAGAGGACGAGCAGCCGACGAAGTAGACCACTCCCGCTCGGTCGCGCTGGTAAAGGTCCGGGGGGGCATCCTTCATGTACTCAGCCCAGCCTGCCCTTTCGGCGTTGGGGTAGCCGTACACGTTGCCGGTGCCGGCCACGTTGTCGGCCGCGGCTCCGAGCCCGTTGGGTGCCAGCCCGTGGGTGACGGTCTCCGCCCGCGCCGACAGCCAGAAGCGGCGCAGGTCGATGTGGGTGGAGCACGCCTGCGTGCAGTGGCCGCACAGGGTGCACTGGTAGAGCCTCTTCATCTGGTCGGCCGACAGCCGGTTCCCTTCCAGGAGCAGGCGTGTGAGCTGGATGCGGCCGCGCGGCGAGCACGATTCCCACCCGACGCCGTCGTAAGTCGGGCAAACCGACCGACAGTATCCGCAGTAGGCGCAGATGGTCGCCTCGGCGGCCAGCCCCTCGAAGAAGACCCGATCGTCCATCACCGCCCCCCTCGCAGAAGGAGGTAGGCCGCCGCCAGCAGCTCGGCCCCCGGCCTGAAGGCGACCGGCCACAACGGGAAGGGCGCCCGGTACAGCTTGCCCGGGTTCATGATGCCACGGGGATCGAGCTGCGCCTTGCGGCGCCGAAGCTCGGCCAGTCGGTCCTTGGTGAACAGCCGGGGCAGGTAGGCTGAGTTCCACAGCCCGACCCCGTACGGCCGGCCACCATAGCTCGCCCCGAGGTCGTACAGCCGCTTTGTGAAGCCTACGGCAGCCAGGTACTCCACCGTGCGGCGCTCGTCCGCCGGATAGATCGTCATTATCAGCGCCAGTCCCGGAGTGACGGCCACCCCATAGCTCCCGATCGGCAGTCGGTGCCGGCCGGCCAGACCCCTCAGCGCGGTGAGATAGCCGGGCAGCGCCCCCAGCGGCAGCCACTGCTCCGCCGCAAGCAGAGAGGGCCCGGCGCGCTTGGCGCGCAGGTGGTAGAGACGCTGGCTCCACTCTTCCAGCGCCAGGTCGGGGGGCAACTCTCGTTCCGGCAACCCGGCCAGGGTGTCTCTACCGCGTCGGACCTCGGCCGGCTCGCCCTGGAGGCTGACCAGGAGGATGGACGGGCCGCCTTCCACCAGAGGATCGCCGGGCAGGTCGATGGGGACGTGGAATCCGGCGCGCACCAGCAGGTGGAGGTAGCCGGCATCGGCGAAGAGAAGGGTGAAGGGGCGAGGCTCTGAGCGAGCCAGGGACGTGACGCTCGAGCCCAGCGCCTTCAGGTCGCCGAAGGCAAACAGGTGGTGGGATTCCACTGCCGGCCGAGGCCGCACCGAGAGCTCTACCTCGGTCACCACCCCCAGGGTGCCTTCAGCGGCCACGAACCAGTCGAGGGGCGGATCGGTGTCGCGGCGGACCGCGCGCTGCTCGCCGTCGGGCAGCACCACCTGGAGGCCGGCCAACTGGTCGCCCAGCGCCCCGTGCACCAGGCTGCCTATGCCGTGGCCCTGGGTGCTGACCCAGCCGCCCACCGTGGCCGATACGGCGCTGGAGGGATAGGACTTGACGGCGAAGCCTTTCAGCCGCAGGGCGTCGTCCAGCTGGCACCAGGTGGTCGCGGGCAGCACGCGGACGGTCTGCCGCGCGGCATCCAGCTCGATCGCACCCCGCAGATCGTTCAGGTCGAGCACCACGCCGCCTCGAACGGGGACCGCGTTGAGGTAGCCGGTGCTGGCGGCGGCTCGAGGCGTGACCGGGGTGCGCTCTTGCGCCGCCCGACGCAGCAGCTCGGCCACCTGCTCGGCGCCGGCCGGCCGGATAACCGCGTCGGGCACCGTTCTGAAGAAGGGTCGCGTCATGAGGGCCGGAACGGCGGCCAGGTCGCGCGAATACAGCCTCCGCTCCACGAGGTCATCGGTCACCCGGTCGAACGGGATGCCGGCTGCCAACGCTAGCTGCACTGCGCCCACACCTCCCCGGCACGGTAGGAGCTGCGCACCAGCGGGGCGGCGGCCACTCCTCCGAAACCCATCGACTCGGCCATCTCCCGATACCAGGCGAACAGCGTCGGGTGGACGTGATCTACCACCTCCAACTGCCGTGGAGTGGGCTGAAGGTACTGGCCCACGGTCAGAACGTCGCAACCCGCACGGCGCAGGTCGCGCATCGTGTCAATCACCTCACCACAGCTCTCGCCCAGCCCCACCATCAACCCGGACTTTGTGGTGAGGCCACGCTTCTTAGCCCAGGCCAGCACCCCCAGCGATCGCTGGTAGCGAGCCCTGGCCCGCACGGAATCCGACAGCCGCTCCACCGTCTCGACGTTATGGTTGAACAGGTCGGGGCGGGCGGCGGCCACGGTCTCCAGGGCGGGCAACGCCCCACCGAAATCGGGCACCAGGACCTCGATGGTCGCCTGAGGCAGCCGATCGCGAACCGCCCGAATGGAGGCGGCGAACTGCGAGGCGCCACCATCTGCCAGGTCGTCGCGGGCAACCGACGTGACGACCACGTGGCGCAGGCCCAGCCGCGCCGCGGCCTCGGCAACG
>DAHVXI010000059.1:0-12387 GCA_027356795.1 Chloroflexota bacterium
GCCGCGAGGGGCGCTCCTGTCCCCGCAGACGATCCAGGCAACAAAAGCGACCTGTAGTAACGACTTCAGTCGTTCGCGACCCGAATGGACGAACGACTGAAGTCGTTACTACAGGGTTCTCACGCAAGCGAAGGGGCTCCGCCTGCTGAGGCAGGCGGAGCCCCTCTCCACACCTTCACAACCAGATAACTTCCATCCCGTCGAGCACCAGCTCAAGCCCTCGGCCTATTAGTACCGGTAGGCTGAGGCCGTTGCCGGCCTTACACCTCCGGCCTATGTACCAGGTGGTCTTCCTGGGGCCTTACTGGCTTACGCCAAGGGGGACCTCATCTTGGGAACGGCTTCGCACTTAGATGCTTTCAGCGCTTATCCTTTCAGGACGTCGGCTACCCGGCGATGCCGCTGGCGCGACAACCGGCACGCCGTAGGTCCCTTCGCCCCGTTCCTCTCGTACTTGGGGCGGGCTCCCTCAAGTCCCCTGCGCCCACGACAGATAAAGACCGAACCGACTCACGTCGTTCTGTATCCAGCTCACGTACCACTTTAATGGGCATCAGCCCAACCCTTGGGACCTCCTCCGGCCCCAGGATGTGGCAAGCTGACATCGGGGTACCAAACTCCGCCGTCGATGGGGTCTCTCTGGCGGCATTGGCCCTTTATCCCCGGGGTACCTTTTATCCCTTGAAACCACGGCCCGTCCACCAGGTGCCGTAGCGTCCGCTAGACCCGACTTTCGTCTCTGCTCGGCTTGTGGGCCTCACAGTCAGGCCGGCTTGTACTCTTGTAGCTCACTGCACGGTTTCCCTTCGTGCTGAGCCGACCTTTGGACCCCTCCGTTGCCTTTTGGGAGGGGGCCGAAACAGCCAAACTGCTCACCTGGAACTGTCCCCGGCCCCGTACTTCTAGGGCCAGGTTAGGATCCGTGCTCCGGATTGGGCGGTCTTAGTGGCTCCACCCCGGCCTTTCTCGCCGGGGTTTCCCAGCCTCCCGCCTTATGCTTCGTCCGGAACCGTGACCCAATACCAGGCTGCAGTGAAGGTCCCGGGGTCTCTTTATCCCGCCGCGGGTCGTCCGCATTTTCACGGGCATTTCAGTTTCGCCGAGCGCTCCGCTGAGACAGCGCTTGGGTCGTTACGCCGTTGGTGCATGGCGGGATTTGCCCGCCAAGGCACTTCGCTACCTTAGGACCGTTATGGGTACGGCCGTCCTTCACCGGGGTTTCGGTTTAGGGCCCTATATACGTAGACTCCTCCCCTTATTTCCCGGCAGTGGACAGGTCTCAGCCCCTATACGTCAGCTTTCGCTTTAGCAGGGACCTGTGCTTTTGATAAGCAGTCGCCCAAGCCTCTTCTCTGCGACCCCCTCGAGCTGCGGCAGTGTCTGCTGTCACCCAAAGGGGCAGCCCATATCCCGAAGTTACGGGCTCAGTTTGCCGAGTTCCTTAGCGGAGTCTCGCTCGTTCGCCTTGGTGCGTTTACACCAGCCTGCCTGTGTCGGTTTGCGGTACGGGCGGCCACCATCCTCGCCGCGGAGGCTTTTCTCGGCAGAAGGGCTCAACCCAGTTACCCCGTCACCTCTCGGTTCTGCGGCGGTCGACCTTTCGGTCCCCCGCCGTTCTCCTACGGGCTTGGACGCGGCATCTCCAACGCCGCGCTAGGCCTACCCTCCTGCGTCACTCCGTGGCTGATAGCGGATGGCAGTCGGTACCGGAATATTAACCGGTTGTCCATCGCCTACGGCCGTGGCCCTCGGCTTAGGCCCGACTAACCCCACGCTGATCGGCATAGCGCAGGAAACCTTAGGCTTTCGGCGGGCGCGGTTTTCACGCGCCTGTTCGCTACTCGTGCCGGCATTCTCTCTCGTGGGCAGCTCCACCAAACCTTACGGTTCAGCTTCGGTGCACCCACGATGCTCCCCTACCGAATAGCCATCAGCTGAAAGCCGACGGCTACTCCCACGGCTTCGGTGCCAGGCTTAGCCCCGCGATATTCTCGGCACCCCACCGCTCCGCCAGTGAGCTCGCACGCACTCCTTTGAGGATAGCCGCTTTTAAGCTAACCTCCTGGCCGTCTTGGCAGTGGGACGCCTTTTTCCACTCAGCCTAGACTTAGGGACCTTAGCCGGTGGTCTGGGTTGTTTCCCTCTCGACGATGAAGCTTAACCCCCACCGTCTCACTCCCGGGGTCCGGGGTGCGGCATTCGGAGTTCGGTAGGAGCTGCACCCAGCTTTTGGCCGGGCCGGTATCCAACCGGTGGCTCTACCTCCGCATCCTAATCCCCGAGGCTGCACTAAAATGCATTTCGGGGAGAACCAGTTATCTCCGAGTCTGTTTGGCATTTCACCCCTACCCACAGATCATCCCACGGTTTTGCATCACCGACGGGTTCGGGCCTCCGCCCCGGCCGGTAGTCGGGGCTTCACCCTGTCCATGGGTGGCTCACTCGGTTTCGGGTCTACTCCGTGCGACCTCGAACGCCCTGTTAGGACTCGCTTTCGCTGCGGCTCCGGGCCTTTACACCCTTAACCGGCCACGCAGAGTAACTCGCCGGCTCCTTCTCCAAAAGGCACGCCGTCAGGATTTCTCCCTCCGACTGTCTGTAGGCACACGGTTTCAGGCTCTATTTCACTCCCCTTCCGGGGTTCTTTTCACCTTTCCCTCGCGGTACTCGTACGCTATCGGTCACTGGGGTATTTAGCCTTGGAGGGTGGTCCCCCCTGCTTCCGACAGGGCCTCGGTCCCCGTCGTACTCAAGCTCGTGGCGGGAGCGCCGGACCTTTCGCCTACGGGACTGGCACCCTCTGTGGTTCCTCTTTCAAGGGATTCGGCTAGGTTCGACGTTGGTAACTCCCCGGACCTGCTGCAGAGGTCCTGCCACGGCTTACAACCCCCATCTGCCATAGGCCTGCAGACCGTTAAGACAGACGAGTTTGGGCTGTTCCCGTTTCGCTCGCCGCTACTCGGGGAATCTCGGTTGATTTCTTTTCCTCGGGGTACTGAGATGGTTCAGTTTCCTCGGTTCCCTCCCCGCGCACTTATCGCGCACGGGGTGCCCGGGTATTGCCCCGGGCGGGTTGCCCCATTCGGAGATCCACGGATCGAGGCCTGCTGGCGGCTCCCCGTGGCTTATCGCAACCAGCTGCGTCCTTCATCGGCCCCACGTGCCTAGGCATTCCCCGCGTGCCCTTCGTAGCTTGATACTGCTGACTCGTGAGCGGAATGGAAGCTATCTGGTTGTAAAGGTGCGGGCCGACAGTGGTGAGAGGGCGAGGCGCCTCGAGAGAGGCGTGAGGGATTACTCGAACTGTCCGGCAACACGAGCGGGACTTAGCCCGTCGTGCCGGAAAGGCACTTGCCGGCCGCACCTTCCGGTACGGCCACCTTGCTACGCCCGTATCCCTGATTACCGTCTCCACCCTCGCCCCACCGTCCTCGCTAACCTCACGGTTAGCGGGGGCAAGCAGGCCTTCGGGGGAGTCGGCATTCGGGACACGGCGGACTAGATGTGCGAGACCTAGGGACACATTCACCGCCGTATGGCTGACCGGCGGTTACTAGCGGCTCCACGTTCATGCAGGCGAGTTGCAGCCTGCAATCCCAACTGAGACCGGCTTTTTGGGTTTAGCTCCGCCTCGCGGCTTGGCATCCCTTTGTACCGGTCATTGTAGCACGTGTGAAGCCCAGGGCATTAAGGCCATGCCGACTGGTCGTCGTCCCCTCCTTCCTCCGGGTTTCCCGGCGGTCCCGCTAGAGGGTCCCTCACTGAGGAGGGACAACTAACAGCGAGGGTTTCGCTCGTTCTGGGGCTGAGCCCAACGTCTCACGACACGAGCTGACGGCAGCCATTCAGCCCCTGTGTCGGCTCCCGCCTTTACGGGTCGTTCCCGTTTCCGGGTCCTACTTCCGGCATCCAGCCCTGGTAAGGTTCTACGGTCGGATTCGGATTAAACCACGTGCTCCGCCGCATGTTTGGGCCTTCGTCAATTCCTTTGGGTTTCAGCCTTGCGGCCGTAGTTCCCCAGGCGGGGCACTTAGCGCGTTAGCTGCGACCTAGAGGGGGTCAACGCCCCCCGGGTCTAGTGCCCATCGTTTACTGCGTGGACTACCGGGGTTTCCTAATCCCGTTCGCTCCCCACGCCTTCGCGCCTCAGCGTCAGGAACAGTCTAGGAGGCCGCCTTCGCTACTGGGGTTCTTCCCGGTATCATCGCATTTCACCGCTACTCCGGGAGTTCCACCTCCTCCGGCTGCCCTCATAGCGATACGGTATCGGCCGCCCTTCCCCGGTTGAGCCGGGGGCTTTCACGGCCGACGGGTACCACCGCCTACGCGCTCTTTACGCCCAGTTAGACCGGACAACGCTTGCCCCCCACGTATTGTCGCGAATGCTGACACGTAGTTGTTCGGGGCTTATTCGCCGGGTACCGTCAAGCCCCAACGGGGGCCTTCTTCCCCGGCAAAAGGAGTTTACGACCCGAAGGCCTTCCTCCTCCACGCGGCGTCGCTGCGTCAGGCTTTCGCCCATTGCGCAAGATCCCCTGCTGCTGCCTCCCGTAGGAGTCGGGGCCATGTCTCAGTCCCCGTCTGGCTGGCCGTCCTCTCAGACCAGCTACCCGTTATCGGTTTGGTGGGCCGTTACCCCGCCAACTGCCTGATGGGGCGCGGGTCCCTCCCCAAACGCCGTCTGGGCTTTAGCCGCCGGGCCTAGTACCCGGAGGCCACATGGGGGATTTACCGGCCTTTCGGCCGAATGTCCCCCGCTTGGGGGCAGGTTGCCCACGTGTTACTCAAACGTCTGCCACTGGCCGGCTTTCACCGGCCCGTTCGACTTGCATGCATGAAGCACGCCGCCAGCGTTCGTCCTGGGCCAGGATCGAACCCATCAGAGTGACGCCTCTCGTCGAGATGCCGCGCCCTCTCACCACTGTTCGGCTGTTAAGGTTCGCGCCGGTCGCTCCGGCGACCGTTGCGTCTTATGTCAAGCGCACGTCCCGTGCCACCGGTTCCCTCTGCCGCTTCCCCCTCGCGGGGGTTTCTCGTCCCCCCCATTCGGGGGATCCTGACCGCCAACCGGTGCCGGAAAAACCCCCAGTGTCGCACAGGCCATGCCATGGGATTCGCCGCGATTCCCGGGGTTTCCATCGCACGGTGGCTCGCCCTCCCGCCTCCTCGGTCGCGGGGGTGGCATGAGACTGGGCCAGGTGCTAGGATCGTGGGTGCCCCCGCCTCCTCGGTCGCGCGGGTGGCATGCTCGTTGCTCAGCAGCTTTCTGCCTTCAGCGGTCAGCCTGGATCCCCTGCTGAAAGCTGATGGCTGAACGCTGACAGCTGTGGAAACGCCGATGGCTGAACGGTTGACGGACGATAAGATAGCCTCTGAGGTACGGCACGCCCTGGACCACGATTCCCGCCTCCGACCGGAGGGGATATCGGTCCAGGTGCAGCGGGGTGTGGTGACCCTAACCGGAACGGTCGGCCGCTACGTCGACAAGATGGTGGCCGCCGAGGATGCCTGGCGGACCAAGGGAGTGGCCGAGGTGAGGAACGGGCTCCAGGTCAAGCCCGACCTGCTCCGGCCGGCCGACGAGATCGCCGCGGACATCGCCACGGCTCTGGCCGGCGACCCCCGAGTGGATGATCGGGGCGTGGTGGTCAATGTGGCCGAGGGGATAGTGCGGCTGTCCGGCACCGTCTCCAGCGAGGCGGAGCGCAGGGCCGCCGAGGATGACAGCTGGCGAACGGACGGGGTGGTGGACGTCTCCAACGAGCTCACCATCTCCGCGGACCGGCGGCGCCCGGATCACGAGATAGAGCAGGACGTGAGGGCAGCGCTGGATAGCGACGCCCGCATCTCCGATCCCACCCAGATCACGGCGAAATCGGTGGCCGGCACCCTCCGCCTTCAGGGCACCGTGGCCAGCGTCGAGGAGCGCCAGGCGGCCGAGAGGGATGGCTGGTACACCGCCGGAGTCGTCTACGTGGAGAACCTGCTGACCATCGCTGGAAGACGGCAGCGGCCGGCGGCGGCCTGAGAGGACGAGCATGTCGATACTGACCCACGACGAGATCCTGAGGCTGATCCGGGAGGGATCCATCCGGATAGAGCCCTTCTCCGAGGATCAGGTAGGCCCGGCCTCGGTGGACCTGCACCTGGACAACAAGTTCCGGGTCTTCCGGGCCCTGCCCCACATCCACCCGGTCACCGAGGACGCCAGCTTCGAGGACCTCACGGAGCTGATCGAGGTGGACGACCATCTGCTGCTGATGCCGGGCCAGGCCGTCCACGGGATCACCGTCGAGCGGATAACCCTACCCGACAGCCTGTGTGGCTGGCTGGAGGGGCGGAGCCGCTTCGCCCGGGTGGGGCTGATGGTCCACATGACGGCCAGCTTCATGCAGCCGGGCATCTCCAACAAGCAGGTGCTGGAGATGATCAACGTGGGACCGGTACCCCTGGCCATCTACCCTGGCACCGCCATCTGCCAGTTCATCTTCCAGGAGTGCAAGGGGCGTGCCCACTACCACGGCCGCTTCGAGAACCAGGTGATGCCCTGACCGGACGCGGGGACACGGAGACGCGGAGAAGGACGAACAGGATAGACAGGATTGTCAGGATTGTCAGGATAGACACCACTGCTTCGCCACGGTGAAGGTGATGGGTACTGTCATGCTGAGCGAAGCGAAGCATCTCCCTGCGGCCGGAGATCCTTCGCTATCACTCAGGATGACACCTAATTGCTCAGGATGACACCTATCAGGATCTACGTGTCGGAGCAGTACGGCTTATTCCTGAATATCCTGCATATTCTGTTTGGTTTCTCCTCCGTCGGGAGCTACGCCGCTTCGGTCTTCCGGCCCCTGCTCATCAGCTTCGGGTAGACCGGGGTCAGCCAGATGGCTATGGTGATGAGCCCCAGCACGGCCGCCACCGGCCGGCTGAAGAAGAGCGTCATGTCCCAGTTAGTCTTGATCATGCTGAACATGAAGTTCTTTTCCAGGATCGGCCCCAGCACCAGCCCCAGCACCACCGGCGCCACAGGCACCCCGTTGATCTCGAGGTAGTACCCCACTACCCCCATGGCCAGCATCACCCCCACGTCGAAGAGGGAGTTGTTGATGGCGAAGGCGCCCACGATGCAGAACATCACGATGGCTGGCAGCAGAACGTTCCGCGGCACCCTCAGGATGTAGGTGGAACCCTTGATGGCCAGGTAGCCGAAGAGAACCATCAGGATGTTCGCCAGGATGAAGGAGAAGTAGACCGAGTAGATGATGTCCGGGTGCTCGTCGAAGATCGCCGGTCCGGGCCGCAACCCCTTCATGAACAGCACGCCGATCACGATGGCGGTGATGGAGTCGCCGGGGATGCCGAAGACCAGGGCAGGCACCCAGGCGCCACCGAGGGCCGAGTTGTTGGCGGTTCCGGCGTCCACGATGGGCTCGATGTGGCCGGTGCCGAACTTCTCCGGCTCCTTCGTGCGCTGCCGGGAGATGGCGGTAGCCAGCCACGCGGCGATGTCGGCACCGGCGCCGGGCATGATGCCGACGATCACACCCAGGATGCCCGAGCGCAGCATGTTGCCCCGGTATCGCCAGAGGACCTTCCCCACCCCTTGGAATATGTTCTCGGCCTTCACCTTGACCGGCTTAAACGTCACGTCCCCGCTCAGTACGTTGCGGATGACTTCCGCCACCCCAAAGAGGCCGATCATGGCGGGAATGAAGTCGACGCCGTTCAACAGCTCCACCTCACCGAAGGTGAAGCGAGGAAACCCCAGGGTGATGTCCAGCCCGACCGTGGAGAACAGCAACCCCAGCAGTACGGCGATACCGGCCTTAGCCTGAGACTCCGAGGCCACCATGATGGTAGCCGACAGCCCCATGGCCGCCATCCAGAAGTACTCGAAGGAGGTGAACTGAAGGGCCACCTCCGCCAGCAGCGAGGCCGCCACCATCAGGCAGATGGCACCTCCGAGGCCTCCGATCGCCGAGCTGACCACGTCGACCCCCAGGACCAGTTCCCCATGGCCCCTCTGGGTCATCTTGTAGGACTCGTCCGTGTAGGCCGCTGAGGCAGGAGTGCCCGGTATGCGCACCAGGGCGGCCGGGATATCGCCCGCGAAGATCGCCATGGCCGACACTGTAACCATGGCGACCATGGCCGGAATGGGATCCATAAAGAAGGTAAAGGGCACCAGGAGGGCCACCGCCATGGTGGCGGTGAGACCTGGGATGGCGCCGAAGAGCAACCCCAGCGCCGACGCTAGAACGATGGTGATGATTATGGTGGGATCCGCCAGATGGCTGATCCCGCTCAGAGCAGCCTCCATGTCACCCTCCCAGGATACCAGGCGGTAATGGGACTCGCAGCACTTTCTCGAAGAGCACCATGCTGAACAGTGCTATGGCCACGGCGGCCGGCAATCCGACCCGAAGGCGGACCTTCATCATCAGCATCATGCCCAGCATGATGACGGTAGCCGTGATCAAGAAGCCCAGCTTATGCACGAAGGCCACGTATAGGGCGATACCCACCAGCACCCCGCCGGCCTTGAGAATCGCTACCGGTTCGTAGTGATTCTCCTCCGCTGCATGAGGCCGCGTGGATTGCACGATGACAATGAGCCCAAAGATGACCAGGAGCACCCCGAGGATCTGGGGGAAGAGGGCCGGCCCGGGCGATCCATCGGCCATCTTTGGAAAGCTCAGGGTATCCAGGAAAGCGGCAGCGCCCAGGACTGCAGCCGCGCCCCCAAGAATTGTGTCGGAAAGCTTCATCGTAGTTCTCCCAGCTGGCCAGGCCGAATGTCTGAGAATCATTCCAGCGAATCCGTCTTGTGCCCCCCGGGGCCATGGCAAGGAGTCCTTGCCATGGCCCCGACAGGAAGGCAAGCTTTCCTCTTAGCTGACCAGCCCGGTCTCCTTCATGATCTTGCCCATGGTGTCGTCGGTCTCGTTCATGAACTTGCCGAACTCCTTGGAGTCGCGCCACTTCACGCCGAAGCTGCCCTTGGTCATGAAATCCTTGAACTCGGCCGAGTTGAACACCTTCTTCAGCGCCGCCTCGTAGCCGGCGACGATCTCGGGCTTGGTGTTCTTGGGAAGGCCGAAGCCGCGCCAGGCACCCATCACCCAGTTGATGCCCTGCTCCTTGAGGGTCGGGACGTCGGGGAAGTTGGGCAGCCGGTCATCCGCCATTATGCCCAGCGCCCTGACCTTCTTGGCCTCGATCAGCGATCGGCCCTCCGGCAGGCTGGCCGTTACCACCTGGATGCCGCCGGAGATCAACTCCTGCAGGGCCGGAGCTGCCCCTTCGGATGGAACCCAAGGCATGGCATCCACCGGAAGCCCGGCGGTCTTGAGCATGCCCGCTCGAGCCAGGTCCCAGATACCACCCTTACCGGTACCCGAGCCCTTCAGCTTGCCGGGGTTCGCCTTCGCTTCATCCAGCAACTCCTTGACGGTCTTCCAGGAGGCTTCGGCCTTCACCTGGACGCCCGCCGCGTCGAAGTTCACCTGGCCGATGGGGGCGAAGTCCTTGGGTCCCACCTTGGCCAGACCCATCCAGTGCATCATGGCGATCTCGACGGTCACGATGGTGAAGGTGTGGCCGTCGGGATCGGCCGTGGCACCGGCCGTGTGGCCCACGGCACCGCCGCCGCCGGTGCGGTTCACCACGTTGACCGGCTGGCCGAACTCCTTCTCCAGGAGAGTCGCCACCATTCGGGCCACCTGGTCGGTGCCTCCGCCCGCCGCCCAGGGGCAGATCATGGTAACGGGCCTGGTCGGCTTGAAGGTGGCTGCTGCAGCCGCGGGGGCAGAAGTAGCAGCAGGCGCCGCGGGCGCCGACGTGGCAGCCGGCGCGGCGGCCTTGGCAGCGGTAGGCTGCGCTGCGGGTGCGGCGGCCTGGCTGCACCCAGCCAGGATCACGCCACCCGAGCCCAGTGCGAGCAGCCGGATAAAGTCTCGGCGCGTCATTGAGTCCTTCAACGGTAACCTCCTCATGGTATTTTCGGCAGGATGTGACCTTGATGCGAAAACCGCGAAGAGACGCTACCTCCTCGAGGTTGATGCCGGGATCCCAGGGCCGAGAGGACGGCACCGTGGAGGAGGCCGGGGGATAGCGGTCGACCAAACGTCGCGGGGACGCTGCAGGGGAAGGTGACCCGGGGTGATCGCAACCGCTAGCCTGCACCCGTGTGGCTGATGCGGGACGGATTCCACCGTCCGCCCATCGACGCCGGCACTGGAGGTGTGATTACCCGTTGCGCCCCGAGGCACCTGGACCATCCGCTGTCGGGACCTCCTTGAAAGAAGGGGGTGCAATGAGGTAGGGCCAACTCCGGCGGGTGAGGGAAGAGTCGCGCGGACCCTACAGGAATGATGACAGCTTAGTCTTGGTCGCGATGTGCAGTTGCGAGTGAGCGTAGCAGGTTCATTTACTCTGGTCAACCTGCGGATCCAGGGGAAAGCATCCCGTCCAGAGGGATGCGATTGCCCCCCTTCGGTAGTCCATTCCACCGTCCGGATGGACGGGACGAAACCCTGCCGGTGCAATCGCCGATGGGTGCCTCGCCCGCCGCGCCCTCAGCTCTCGCCTCCTGGAAAAAGGAAACCGCCTAGCTTGCGCTTCTTGCCAGCGTCAAGCTCTCCGACAGCAGGGTCGCAGCCCTCTGCTCCAGGGATGCCACCTCGGCCTCCAGGGCCTCCGGCTTCTGCTCGGGACTCAGAGAGGAAAGGTTCACCCGAACGTTGAGGCAGGCACCCAGGACCGCCGCATGAGCCGCCAGTGCCGCCACGCATCCATCGGTTCGAGCCACCGGGTTCCCCAGCCTGCACGCGTCCAGAGCCAGCTCCATGGCCTCCAGGGAGGTGCGGGCGCTCTCCAGCGGCACCAACGCCGCCCGCAGGGAGGCCTCCTGCAGCTGCTTGGAAGCCTCGGGGCCCCCGTCTCTCGCCTTACGGAATGCCTCCATGTAGCACCGGTAGGCAGCGGAGTCCTCCTCAACCAACTCCAGAAGCCGAGCCCGCAGCGGCTCCGCCCGCCCCTCGAGCCCCTTCATCTTCCCTTCCACGGCGACGAACCGCTTCCGGCCCAGGGTCAGGCGGGAGACCATCGCGACCAGGGCGGAGGCCAGGGCGCCCATCAGGGCGGAGACGCTGCCGCCCCCCGGGACCGCCTCGGAGGAGGCCACCCGGGCGCTGAAGCCGGCCACGGAGTCGTCAATAAGGGCAGGGGCGACGTCTCCCTCACCCTTCGAGGATAGGCGGGAATCGGTGGGAGAGCCCTCACCCTGACCCTCTCCCAAAGGGAGAGGGGAATAGAGGTCCTCCAGTAACCGGTACTCCAGCACCTGGGAGCGGGAGAAGGAGTTGAGCTGCAGGTAGTGCTCCGCCGCATCCAGAAGGGCTTCGGCCGAGACGAGGCCCACCACCTCGCTCTCCACGGTGGTGACGCCGTAGCGAGCGGCCTCGGACCGGATCATCTCCATCACTCGATGGATCGGGGTGCCCGATCTGTTGACCAGGTTCATGGAGACGTGGACCCGCCCCGCCTCGTTGGGTGCGATGCCCAAAGCCTTGACGTAGCGCAGCCCGCCGGTCTGGTGGCGCACCGCCTTGGCGATGGCCTTGGCGATGGATTGGTCCGGGGTGTCCAGGTAGACGTTGTAGGCCACCAACAGGTGGCGAGCGCCCACGGCCGCGGCGCCGGCGGAAGGGTGCAGGGCGTTGGGGCCGAAGTCGGGGGTCCTGGAGGGATCGGTGCCCACCAGTTGAAGGAGCCCCTCGAACTGCGGGCCGCGCACTTCGGCCAGGTTCTTTCGATCCGGGCGGGTCGCCGCCTCCTCGTACAGGAAGACGGGGACGGACAGCTCGCGACCGATCCGCTCCCCCACCTGCCGGGCCAGTGCCACGCAGTCGGCCATCTGGACCCCACGGATGGGGATGAAGGGGACCACGTCCGCGGCGCCCATGCGGGGATGCTCCCCCTGGTGATGGCGCAGATCGATCAGCTTCGCCGCCTCCGCCACCCCGCGAAAAGCCGCCTCGCCCACGGCCTCAGGGCCCCCGATGATGGTGACCACCGACCGGTTGTGGCCGGCGTCCATGCTCTTATCCAGCAGACGGACCCCCGGCACCGCGATCATGGCGGCGACGATCCGATCGACGACGGCAGGATCCCTGCCCTCGCTGAAGTTGGGTACGCACTCTACCAGGCCCGCCACAGTCAAGCCTCCTTATGCTTCCCACACCAAGCGGCCGTCCTTGAGGACGGTGCGGACCAGGTTCCGGCCGAACCAGTAGGCCAGGTGGAGGTGGGAGGGCGCCTCCAGGATCACCAGATCGGCCCGCTTGCCCGGCACCAGGCTGCCCACCTCCTCCCCCAGCC
>DAHVXI010000023.1:0-14817 GCA_027356795.1 Chloroflexota bacterium
CACAATCTCGAAGCCGCCCCCCTGGAGCATCATGCCCACGAGGTTCTTGCCGATGTCGTGGAGGTCCCCCTTGACGGTGCCGATGACCACCTTGCCCTTGGACTTGCTTTCGACTTGAGCCAGCAGCGGCTTCAGCAGCCCCAGTCCCGCCTGCATGGCTCGGGCGGCGATCAGCATCTCCGGGATGTAGAACTCCTGCCTGGTGAACTTATCCCCCACCACGTCCATGGCGGGGATCAGGGCGCCGTCCAGGATCTCCTGGGGACCCTTCCCCTCGTCGAGGGCGAGTTGGGTCAGCTCCTTCGCCCGGCCTGCGTTGCCCTCGATAACAGCTTCCTTCAGTGCCTCGTAATCTGCCACAGGTATCCTCCTCAGCATTTAGTAAGGGACGGCACGCCGACCCGGTTAAGCTACCTGGATCGGGAAGCGGCCGTACTTCTCCACCATCTCTCGAACCAGAATGACGCGCTCGAGGCTGGCCTCCGGCATTATATTGTCTCCGACCCCCAGGATAAAGCCGTCGCCCGGCGTGACCTCCTTCAAGAGGCGTCTCATCTGGGCATCGAACTGTTCGTCGTCCATGGAGTCGGGGCAGAGGATGGTCGAAGGAATGCCTCCCCAGATCATCACCTTGCCGTCGTAGGCCTTTCGAGCATCCCCGACGGTGCAGTTGGTCATGGGGGCCGGGGTGAAGGCTTCCACCATGTCCAGACCCGACCGGGGGACCTCCTTGAGAAGGGGCGCGGGGTCGCCGTCCAGGTGGGTTCCCAGCAGCTTCCCTTTGGCGTGGAGTCGCTGGGCGTACTCCCGAGTGTAGGGGGCGAAGTAGCTCTCGAAGAGGGCAGGGGTGGTCATGATCCCGGAGAGGTTGGCCCCCGTCTCGATCAGTTCGGTCGGGGCGTCGAGGCAGATGGGCCACAGCTTCTCCTTGTGGAAATCGGTGAGCAGCTGGAGCAGATGCTCCACCTGGCTGACGTGGTCGTACAGCTCGTAGAAGGCCCGCTCGAAGCCGATGAAGTGGATGAGGACATCCTGGATCGGCACCCTGTCCACCATGGCCAGCGCTACGCCGTCGCCTCCCACCATCTGCGCTGTCCCGAGGTAGTCCTCGTAGGCCGGAACCACCTCGGTGTTCTCGATGATGTACTCGACGATGGGGTAATCCTCTACGCCCTTGATCATGTGCTCCGACTGGTAAGCGTAGTCGGCCCGGTGGATCCCCACCTCGAGGCTCCGCACCTCTCCAGTGTACACCGATACCGCCAGATCGGGCCTCACCTTGTGGAGGGTCGTGACCGTCCCCACGGGGGTGACGTACTCGGTCAGCAGCTCGTTGCCCTTCTGGTGGGTGCGGGCCTCGACCCCCTTCATGTTCTTGCCGTACAGACGGGTGCGCCCCATGATCCCCACGCCCAGGTCGCGCTGGATGTCCCACAGCTCCCAGTCGCGGTACTTCTCTGGAAGGGTGCCCTTGCTCTTGTGATAGGTGTACCAGAGCGCCATCCTGGCGACCCAGGGGATCCGATCGGGTACCTGCCCGTGCAGGATAGCCATGAACCGTTGGTTCTCGTTCATCCGGTGTCTGCTCCCCGTCGTTGTATTGGTGGTCGCAATGGGACAGGTTGAAAGCGGCCATCGGGTATCGAGCTGTAGCTACCGGGTTGAGGAAGGGATTTCCAGGCTCGCCGCAGGTAGACCGGCAAGGGCGTCGCGGTAGCGATTGGGGCCGCCGAGATGGGCGAGCATGACGGCCTCGGCGGCCGACGCGTTGCGAGCTCGCACGGCTTCCAGGATACCCTGATGGGCTCGGATGCCTCGGTCCATTCCGCCGGGCACGGCGCCTGTGGTGTGCACGCTGACGCGGAGCATTCGATGAATGACCCCGTAGACCTCGACGAAAACCGGGTTGCAGGTGGCATCCGCCAGGCAGCGGTGGAAATCGAGATCGGCCTCCACGTATCCGGTTAGGGAGTCCTGCTGCGAGGCCAGGGTCATCATCAGGATCGCCTCTTCGAGACGCGAGAGTTCGTCGGGGTGTGCTCGTTCCGCGGCGAGGCGGGCGATGGCGGTCTCCAGGCTCACCCGCACCTCCCAAAGCTGAACCAGGTCATCCGGCCGCAGCAGGCCGGCCATTCGGGCCGGGTCGATGATGGACTGGAAGGTGGGGCCCTTGACCCGGGCGCGGCGTCCGGCTCGCACCTCGATCACGCCGAGGGCTGCCAGGGCCTGGAGCGCCTCGCGGAGACAGGGACGGCTAACCCCCAGATGCCCCATCAGCGCCCTTTCGGAGGGCAGGGATTCCCCCGCCTTCCAGGTCCCGTTGCGGATGAGGCCGAGGAGTTGGTTGATGATATCCTCGGTGAGGGTTTGGCTGCGAGCGACATTCAACATAGCCATCTGGTCAGACCAGTTCAGGTTCCAAACCACATCATATCAACATCTCCATATTACGGTATTGACAAGCACAATGGAACCCGTAATATTGGTGAACCAAGTTCGTAGTCGGCACTCGCGCACACACCGAAATCCACGGTACCTCCGCCCTTTGCCCTTCTCACCTCGCCGAGAAGAGGTGCCCCCTGGGGCCGATTTCGGCTCTGGGGCGTCAGCAGCCCTGCAATACTTCAACAGGAGCAACAGGATGAGGACGTTCAGCCGGCGCGATTTCCTGAAACTGGGAGTAGGCACTGCGGGAGTCACCCTCTTGGCGGCCTGCGCACCCACGCCTCAGACCTCGACACCCAGCTCGCCAGCCCAGCCGACAGCGGGCGCAGCGGGCGCCGCCCCCAAGGTCAAGCGGGGAGGCACCCTGGTACACTCCCAGTCCTGGACCTATCCCACTCTGGACGTTCACCTTTCCTCGATCCCCACCGGCCCCGCCTACTCCAGCCTCTACGACACGTTGATCCGCCACGAATTGGTGGACGACAAGGTGGGCCGCTACGAGCTGAAGCCCGGCCTGGCCGAGTCCTGGGAGCAGGCGGACCCCAAGACCATCGTGATGAAGCTCCGCAAGGGGGTGAAGTTCCACGACGGCAGCGACTTCAACGCCGAGGTAGCCAGGTGGAACCTGGACCGCATGAGGTCCGACAAGAAGTCCTTCGCCAGGGACCAGACAGCCGCCATCGACACCGTGGACGTCGTGGATCCCTACACCATCAAGCTGAACCTCAAGGCCCCCTCCCCGGCGATCCTGGCGGGCCTCTCGGGAGGCAGCAACGGCAGCGCCACGGCCATGCTCTCCAAGGCAGCCATGGACAAGCTGGGCCCGGACAAGTTCGCTCTGAACCCGGTGGGCACCGGGCCTATGAAGTTCAAGCAGCTGATCCCCGACGACCGGGTCGTCCTCGAGCGTTTCGAGGATTACTGGATGAAGGGCGCAGACGGGAAAACCCTTCCCTACGTGGATCAGTTCGTCAGCCGCTACATCCCCGATCCCAGCGTCGCCATGGTGGAGCTGCGGTCCGGCGGTATCCACATCATCGACAACATCCCTCCCAAGGACGTGGAGACGGTCAAGAGCGATCCCAGCCTGGTCTACTGGGAGATGCCCTGGGCGGGACCAACCTACTTCTTCGTGGGCTTCAACCTGAAGTCTGGACCCTTCGCCACCAACCTGAAGCTGCGCCAGGCGGCGCTCTACGCCATCGATCGGGAGTCCATGGCCAAGGCCATCGGCTTCGGCATCGGGCGTCCTGCCCTCTACCCTCTGTGGAACTCCAGTCACCTGGGGTACGATGAGTCCATCGTGAAGTACCCCTTCGACCTGGACAAGGCCAAGCAGTCCCTCAAGGATGCCGGCTACCCCAACGGGATCGACGTGAACCTGCTGGTTATCGCTCGGGAGCCCGAGAACACCATCGGGCAGATGGCCGCCGAGATGTGGAGCAAGGCGGGCCTCAGGACCAAGCTGGAGACCCTGGAGCGGCTCTCCTGGATCGACAGGATGCGCAAGTTCGACTTCGACTCCGGCTTCTGGCGCATCTCCACCCAGCCGGTGGACGACGACGAGAAGCGGCGCTACTTCGGCACCGGTGGGGCCTCCAACTGGAGCAGCGTCGCCGATCCCGAGCTGGACAAGCTGATGGAGCAGGGGGGCACCACCTACGACGTCAAGCAGCGGGCCGAGTACTACAAGAAGGCGCTCACCCTGATCCAGGAGAAGGCCTACCTGGGCAGCGGCTTCCAGGTGCCGGAGAACAAGGCCCTGCGCAAGGAGATGAAGGGGTCGAAGGTCCAGTTCACCTACCTGGACATCCGAGAGTCGTGGTTGGACAGCTAAGAAGAAGGGTGTCCCATGAGCCGATACTTCTTGCGGCGTGCCATCCAATCCATTCCGGTTCTGCTGCTGATAACCATCATAACCTTCGCCATCGTCCATCTCCTGCCCGGGGATCCGGCCCTGGCCTACCTGGGGGAAGCCGCGGCCAAGGACCAGGTGGCCTACGAGGCGGTGCGGCTGGAGCTGGGTCTGGACCAGCCCCTCCCCGTCCAGTACGGGAAATGGCTGGGCAAGGTGGTCCAGGGGGACATGGGCAGGTCCGTCCGCACCCGAGAGCCGGTTACGGATGGCTTGTCCGGCAGGTTGCCGGTCACCTTCCAGCTGGCACTGATGGCCATCCTGTTCGCCGTGGTGATCGCGGTGCCGGTGGGTATCCTCTCGGCGGTGAGGCCCGGTTCCAGGACCGATTCCGTCGGCACCGTCTTCGCCATCAGCGGGGTGGCGGTTCCCCACTTCTGGCTGGGGATAATCCTGATCTACGTCTTCGCCCTCTGGCTGCGCTGGTTGCCAGCCTCCGGCTACAAGTCCCCAACGGAGAACCTGGGGGCTAACCTCCAGTACATGCTGCTGCCGGCCCTCACCCTGGGGGCCGGCCAGGCGGCGGTAATCATGAGGCAGGTTCGTTCGTCCCTCATAGAGGTGTTGCGAAACGAGTACGTGAGGACCGCCAGGGCCAAGGGGCTCAGGGAGCGGGTGGTCGTCCAGAGGCATGCCCTCAAGAACGCCTTCATTCCGGTGATCACCATCATCGGTATGCAGGTGGGAAGGCTCTTCGGCGGCGCCGTGGTGGTGGAGAGCATCTTCGCCCTACCCGGGCTGGGGCGGCTGGCCATCGACTCCATCATGTTCCGGGATTTCGCCATGCTGCAGGGGGCCATCCTGATCCTGGCTGTGGCGGTAGTAGTGCTCAATCTCCTGACCGACGTGCTCTACGCCTATCTGGATCCCCGCATCAAGTACGCGTAAAGAAGCGATCAGCTCACGGCCGAGGGCTAAAGATGGCAGTGATCGATCTGCACATGGAGATGCGAGAGGGAACGGCCGAGCGCCTGAAGCGGCGGCTGCCGCTGGCGGTGCTTCGCCGAACCCTGCGAACCCGAGGGGCGGGTTTCGGCCTCGTGGTGACGGCGGTGGTTATCTTCATGGCCCTGACCGCCGATTTCATATCCCCCTACAACCCCATCGCCCAGGACTACGCCCTGGTCCTCCAGACCCCCAGCTCCGCCCACCTGTTGGGGACGGACGAGCTAGGAAGGGACGTGCTGAGCCGCATCATCTACGGCTCACGGGTCTCAATCCAGGCCGGCCTGGTCTCGGTCGGCTTCTCGGTGGTCATGGGGGTGATGATGGGCCTCCTGGCGGGCTACTTCGGGAGATGGGTGGACAGCCTTCTGATGGGGCTTGCCGACGCCATGTGGTCTTTCCCCAACCTGGTGCTGGCCCTGGCCATCGGCGCGATCCTGGGGCCCGGCCTCACCAACGCCATGATCGCCATCGGCATCGTCTACACCCCCCTCTTTGCCCGCCTCGTTCGAGGGCAGGCCCTCTCCGTTCGGGAGATGGAGTACATCCAGGCGGCCAGGGTGATGGGAGCGGGGCCAGTGCGGCTGATGCTGAAACACATCTGGCCGAATGTGGCCTCGGCCGTGGTGGTGCAGGCGTCCCTGATGGTGGGGGTTGCCATCATCGTGGAGGCCGCCCTCAGCTTCCTCGGCCTGGGGGTGCAGCCTCCGCAGCCCAGTTGGGGCTCCATGCTGAAGAGCGCCTACCAGTACATGGTCAGGGCCCCCTGGCTGTCCATCTTCCCCGGCGCCGCCATCTTTCTCACCGTCTTAGGGGTGAATCTGCTGGGAGACGGGCTTCGGAGGGCCCTGGACCCGCGGCTGAAGGAGTTCGGCGAGGCCTGAGCGCCTCCCTGGAGGCGGAACCCGGCGATCTGTCCCTGGTCATCTCGTCACGCCCAGGAGCGCGCCCCACGGGCTTGGACCTGCGACGCGCGTTCGACTATCATAGCGCGCACAACGACGACAAGTTACAGGAGGATCGGGAGGAAGGTATGAGCGAAGCTACGAAGCAGACCATAGGCTTCATCGGGCTGGGCATCATGGGCAGGCCCATGTCCCAGCACCTGATCAAGGCGGGGTATCCGCTGGTGGTGTGCGACATCGCTCCGGCCGGAGTGCAGGAGCTGGTGGCGGCGGGCGCCAAGGCTGCGGGCTCCTCCGCCGAGGTGGCGGCAGAGGCCAATCTGGTTATCACCATGCTGCCGGACTCGCCCGACGTGGAGGCTGCCTACCTGGGGGCCAAGGGCGTGCTGGAGGGTGCCCGACCGGGAACCACATTGGTGGACATGAGCAGCATCTCTCCCACCGTGGCCAAGAAGGTAGCCGAGGCGGCGGAGAAGCGGGGCTGTCCGATGCTGGACGCGCCGGTGAGCGGCGGCGACGTGGGGGCCAGGAACGCGACCCTCTCCATCATGGTAGGCGGCAAGCCGGGGGTTTTCGAGAAGGTCAAGCCGATCTTCGAGGTGATGGGCAAGCCGGTCCTGTGCGGTGACAGCGGGGCAGGCCAGGTGGTGAAGGCCTGCAACCAGATCCTGGTGGCGGTCACCCTGGTCGGCATGGGCGAGGCGCTGGTGCTGGGGGCCAAGGCAGGGGTGGACCCCGAGATCATCGTCAAGGTGCTGGGCGGCGGCCTGGCCCGGTGTGGCGTGCTGGAGAACCGCGGTCTGCGGGTGACCAAGCGAGACTTCGCCCCTGGGTTCAGGAGCCGGCTGCACTACAAGGACCTGAACATCATCCGCGAGGCGGGCAGGGCCTACGGCTGCTCGCTGCCGGCCTCAGCCCTGGCCCACGAGCTGTTCGGCGCCATGCAGTCGCTGGGCTGGGGAGAACTGGACCACTCGGCGGTGGTGAAGGTGATCGAGACCCTCTCCAACACCGAGGTGAAGGCCCACAACGAGTAGGATCATAACCCCACCCCTCCCCCCTCCCCGCTGCGGGGAGGGGCCGCCGCTGTGCGCCACTTGCCGGAGCGCTGGTGGTCCCCCCTCCCCGCTGCGGGGAGGGGCCGGGGGTAGGATCCTCCTTGGTCGGGCCTCTGTGCCCGCCCTTGGGCCGGCCGAGACGCCGGCGGCTAGCTTTCCCCGGGCCTGTCCACGGCGCCGAGCCTGCGGCGGATCAGCTTCTCCAGCTCGACGACCACCAGCACCGAGGCGGAAACGCCGATCACCATCCCCCACTGAGTGGGGTCCAAGGGGGTGGTCTGCATCACCGACTGCACCCCCGGGACGTAGATCACCACCAGCTGCAGCAGCGCGCCCAGCAGGAGGCCGGCCAGCAGGATCGGGTTCACGAACAGCTGCGAGAAGATGGACTGGTTCTCCGACCGGGCGTTGAGGGCATTGAAGATCTGGAACAGCACCAGGGTCGTGAAGGCCACGGTGCGGGCCGACTCGAGGCTCACCCCGGACGAAAGCTCCAGGGCGAACAGCCCGACGGTACTGGCGGCCATCAGTCCGGATACCAGCAGGATCCGCAGCTCCAGCACCCGGGATAGCATCTCGCTCTTCGGGTGGCGCGGGGGCCTCAGCAGGAACTCCGCCTCCCCAGGCTCGAAGCCAAGGCCGATAACCGGTGCGCTGTCGGTGACCAGGTTCATCCAGAGGATCTGCACGGGGATCAGGGGCACGGGCAGCCCTCCGAGGAGGGCCGCCAGCACCGCCAGCACCTCGCCGGCGTTGGTGGAGAGGAGGAAGAAGATCGCCTTGCGGATGTTCTCGAAGACGATGCGTCCCTCCTCGATGGCGGCGAAGATGGTGGCGAAGTTGTCGTCGGCCAGCACCATGTCGGCCGTCTCCTTGGCGACGTCGGTGCCGGTGATCCCCATGGCAACCCCGATGTCGGCTGCCCGCAGCGCTGGGGCGTCGTTCACGCCGTCGCCTGTGACGGCGACGACGTGGCCTCGGGTCTTCAGCCGGTTGACCACCCTCAGCTTGTGCTCCGGCGTCGCCCGGGCGTATACGGCCACATGCTCCACCATCTGGTCCAGCTCTTCGTCAGAGATGGTCTCCAGCTCGCGACCGGTCAGCACCCTCTGGCCGTGGCGCAGGATGCCCAACTGGCGGGCTATGGTGGCGGCGGTCTGCTTGAGGTCGCCGGTCACCATCGCCACCTGCACGCCGGCCCGCCGGGCGTCCTCCACCGCCTCTGCGGCCTCCGTACGGGGGGGATCGATGATCCCCACCAGCCCGACAAAGACGAGGCCCTCGGTTGCCTCGGAGGGGTCGAGCTCCTTGGATTGCGAGGGTTTGTAGGCCAGGGCCAATACCCGATAACCCTGCTCTGCCAGGTGGCGAGCTTCCTCCAGCTCCCGCTCTGCGTCCAGGGGCGCTCTCGCCGAGTCCAGCATCCGGCTGGAGCACATGCCCAGCACCCGTCCGGGTGCCCCTTTTACTAGTATGAAGTTACGGTCCCCGAAGCGGTTAAGGGTTGCCATGTACTGCTGCTCGGACTCGAAGGGTATCTCCGCCAGCCGGTGATGCTGCTCTCGCAGCCGGTGAAGGCCGAAGCCCGCCTTCTCTGCTGCCACCAGAAGGGCTCCCTCCGTGGGGTCGCCCAGCACCTTCCGGGCGCCCTCGTGGCCGACCAGCCGGGCGTCGTTGGCCAGGGCACCGACTGTGAGCAGCATCTCCAGGGCGGGACTGGAAGCGATGTCGACGGAGCGGTGATCCTGCACCACCTCCCCCACCGGCTCGTAGCCTGAACCGGTAACCTGGTAGCTTTGGCCGGCGGCGTGGACCACCCTCACCGTCATCTCGTTCCGGGTGAGGGTTCCGGTCTTGTCGGTGCAGATGAAGTCGGCCGTCCCCAGGGTCTCCACGGCGGGCAGCTTGCGGATGATGGCATTGCGCTCGGCCATCCTGCGGGTGCCGATGGCCAGGATGATGGTGACGGTGGCGGGCAACCCCTCGGGGATGGCGGATACGGCCAGGGTAACGGCGATCAGGAACATCTCCAGGAGCCCGTATCCGATCAGGACCCCCAGGCCGAACACCACGCCCACCAGTATCAGCACCACGATCCCGAGCAAGCGGCTGAAGCTCTGAAGACGGGTCTGGAGCGGCGTATCTTCCGCCTCCACCCCGGTGACCTGCTGGGAGATCTTGCCCAGCTCGGTGTTGACGCCGGTAGCCACCACGATCCCGACCCCCCTGCCCGCGGCCACCGGTGTGCCGGCGAATGCCATGTTCACCTGATCCGCGGGGGGGAGATTGGCTTCCTTGAGGGGGTGGATGGTCTTGCCGACGGGCAGCGACTCGCCGGTCAGGGTGGACTCGTCCACCTGGAGGTTGTGGGCCTCCAAGAGCCGGAGGTCGGCAGGGACTTTGTCGCCTCCGGTTAGCAGCACAATGTCCCCGGGGACGACGTGGGAGACCTCCACCTCGGCGTGAGCATTGCCTCGCAGCACCGTTGCCGTGGGCGCCGTCATCTTCAGCAGCGCCTCCATGGCGGCCGCCGCCTTGCTCTCCTGGACGTA
This sequence comes from Chloroflexota bacterium, assembly GCA_027356795.1. Taxonomy (GTDB): domain Bacteria; phylum Chloroflexota; class UBA6077; order UBA6077; family UBA6077; genus JAJYNT01. The sequence goes on from DAHVXI010000023.1 coordinate 9,821, forward strand.
GCCGATGATGGCGTTGACGATGACCACCACCAGGATGACTATGGTGTCCACGTACTCGGCCACCAGGGCGGTGACTATGCCGGCGGCCACGAGGACGTAGACCAGGGGGCTCTCGAACTGCCTGAGGAAGAGCACGAGTGGGCTGGGGCCCCGGCGCCGTTCGATCTGGTTGGGGCCGAAGCGGCGCAGCCTGGCCTGGACCTCCTCGGGGCTCAGCCCTTGCAGGCTGCTTTCCAGGAGGCGGATCGCCTCCTCGACTGGGAGACGATACCACGGCTCTGTTGCGGCGGTCGTGGTGCGGGCCGGGGCAGTGGCCACCGGGCAACCTCCGTTCCCTTCGGGCTTTTCGATCCCATCGGCAAAGGCGAGGCGACGCCTCGCAGGAACCCTTCGGTCGTCCCGTTGGGAGAGTCTGCGTGGTGGCAGGTTATATGCCACAGAGGGGGAAGCTGACCTCTCCCCCTTCCCTTCTGGGGAAGGGGGTAGGGGTTAGGTAAGGAGGTTTCGAGCGTCATGGCCAGGGTGAAGGTGGACAGGATCCTGGTGGCGACGGACGGCTCGCCCGAATCCGTCAGGGCGGCGGAGTTCACCGCGGTACTGACTCGAGGGCTAAGGGCCAAGATCACCGTGGTTCACGTGATCCCCAACCCGACGATCCCTCTGGGCACCAGTACTATAGACACCAGCTCCTTGGATCCGGAAGATGACGTGATCGTGGAAAAGTCCCTCTGGGAGGGGGCGCAAGCTATACTGGATAGAGCCATGCGACCCTTTCACGAGGTTGGGGCTCGGGTGGAGGGACTGGTGGAGGCCGGAGAGGATCCGATCGACGCACTGGTCCATCTTGCCGGGCGTGAGGGGTTCGACCTGATGGTGGTAGCGAGCCGGGGCGAAGGCGGCGCCGAGCGAGCCATCCTGGGCAGCACCAGCGAAGCCCTGGTGAGGGAGGCCCCCTGTCCGGTACTGGTAGTGCGGAAGGGTACGGTGGGCTAGATGAAACTCAGGGCTCAACACCTCTTGGAGGGAGGGTGGATGATGGAGTACAGGACCGGTGTATCTCTGGCGGAGCTCTTGATGTCTCGCATCGGAGGGACCGAAGTCCAGGACGTTTACATAGACGAGGACGAGGAGGGCCGCTACCTGGGTGTGGTTTTCACCGACGGTGAGAGCGAGTACCACCTCACCTTCGAAGAGGACGGCACCGTGCAGCTGGCCGAGGGGCCCCTGGAGGGCGATAGCCTGGAAGAGGTCACGACCTTCACCCTGGGCGACGTGACCCCGCCCTTCTCCGAAGATGGGATGGTGGAGGGGTGAGACGCCATGCCTTTCACGTCAGCAGGCTACGGCTTGCCACGGTCATTCGGGCGCTCTGCGCGAACTCCAGGGCGGCCTCCGCCTCCCCGATCAGCTCATCCTTGCTGACGGCGTCGTCGGGGAACTCGGCCACGCCGGATCGGAAGCGCAGCCCCGTCTCGGCCGCCACCGCTTCGCACAGCCGCTCTGCCACCAGCTGAGCCCCCGGCGCGGGCGTCTCCGGCAGGATGACGAGGAATCGCGACTCCTCGCGGTGGGAGACCACGTCCATGCTGCGCAAGCCCTTCATGACCACCTGTCCCACCTCCTTGAGCGCTTCGATCGCTTTCTCCCGTCCCCGCTCCCGCACCGTTGCCGGCCAGTCGTCCGGGCACAGCAGCACCACTGAGACGTTGCGGTGGTACCGGCGAGCTCGCTCGATCTCCTCGGCCAGCAGCTTGTCGGCGTAGACGCTCTTCAGCGTTCCCGTCAGGCCGTCCCGAAGGGTGAGTTCCTTAATGGCGGCAGCGTTCTGGTCCATCTGGTCGCCGACTCGCTGCAGCCGCCGGGCGATGATCTCCGCCAGGAGCCCGACCCCAACCAGCAGCAGCGCACCCTCCAGCCCCGGGGCTAGCTGTCGGAGTTCCAGGGCGGAGCCGGCCGTGCTCAGGCTGCGATACAGCTGGACGCCGAAGAAGAGAACCGTCCCCAGGGCCGTGGCTAGCACTCCCGCGCCCCGGAAAGGCCGCGCCATGGAGGTGGCCATGAGGGCCCCGATGAGCGTCCATCCCAGGGTCGCGGCCTCCCCCGCCTCCAGCAATGCGAAGACCGCGGCGGCGGCGACGCTCGCGAGGACGAGCAGGCTGACCGAGAACCTTACCAGCAAGAGCTGTTTCCCGTCCAGGATTCCTCTCCTTTCCCGCCAGGGGCGCGGGCTACCGGTCGCCTCTACTGCTTCGTCAACCGGGCCAGCATCAGCCCCACCATCCCTACGATCACCAGCAGTGCCGGGATCGAGGCGACGGTGTACAACCTGTTCTTCACCTGAGTGTCGCCCGCCGGGTGGGCGACCCCCACCGGTAGGGTGAGCGCTGCAACCTTGGACTCGCCCTTGTCATCCATGCTGACTATGGCCACGTCTCCTGCCGGAAGCCGGTCGTCCAGCGCCTGGTAGGACTGCCTCGCCATCTCCGGGGAGGTTCCCGAAAGCACCAGCAGCGCCTTGTCGGCGCTCCATGGTGAGGGAACCAGCTCCAGTATCCCCAGGTTCGCAGCGTCCTTGACCCCCAGCAGCACGGTTTCCGGGCCTCGCAGGGTCCTTTCCGACCCGGCCCCCAGCGCCATCGGCAGCATCCCGGCAGCCTCGGCTATCACGCCGTTGTTCTCCGGCAGGCCGTAGGCCACCAGGTGGTAGCTCCGCTTCGTCTCCTCGGTCAGGTCCGATGCCGTGCCCGCCCGGAGTTCGGTGCTGGTCCCCGAGGATTGGCGGCCCAGGACCGCGGCCACCTGCAGGCTGTCCTCCAGGAAGGTCGGGTCGTCCGGCAACACCAGAAGACTGCTCGAGAGGGTGCCCCGCTGAACGAAGGGGTAGGGCAGGTTGGACAGCCCCAGGGGCGGCTGCTTGGTCGCCGGAGGCAGCTGCAGGCTGGAATCCGGGTGAAGAACGGCCCAGGCCCTCTCCTGGGCGTCGGGTCCGCACCCCTCGGTTGGTGGCGGATACAGGTTGAAGGTCACGGTGGCCGAGTTGCTCCCCGGGCGGAGAGCGGGCCCCGATAACCGGATCCGCCGGCTAGATCGCTCGCCGTTGTCGGCTTTGAGCGCCATCGTGTACACAGGCGTACCGTTCACTGCCACGGTTACCGTGGACCGAGATGGGTCGAGGACCGGGGAGTGGCTGCTGACCAGGTCGAAGTACACCCCCTCCGAGCCGTCGGGGGGCAGGGCATCGAAGGAGAAGCTGATGCTGTGCCCGCCGGCTCCCTTGACCGTTGACTTTCCGATCCCCAGCTGCTCCAGGCTGACTGCCGAGGTCGAACCCTCCGGTGGGGTGCCCTGCCCCTGCCCCTGCCTCAGCCCCTCGGAGGCCTCGGTCACGATGGCGTACGAGCCCTGCAGAGTGGACGCCCCCAGCCGGCTGCTCAGGGTGCGCGCCGCCCGGCTGACGCCTTCCTCGCTGCCTCCGCTCACCACCAGAACCGAGAAGCGGTTGTCCCAGGGCGAGGGAAGCTCCTGGATGACCCCGCCGTCGGGGGCGACGGACTGCCCGGCCTGGTCGACGTAGCCCGTGGCGCCCTCCCCCTGGCCGTACTTCAACGGAAGCCGGGACGAGAGTTCTCGCAGAAGCCCGTTGGCCTCAGGGGTGCCGACCACCACCAGGTCCTGGCTGGCCCGAAGTTCCTGGCTCATCCCTCCAGCCAGGCGCAGCCTGGCTGTAAACGGCTTGCTGCCGGCGAGCTGGCCGAATCGGGCGGCGATGCTGGCGGCTGCGCTGAAATCGCCGGAGGAGGGATGGTCGGGCAGGACGAAGGTCACATCCCCCCCGGGGGCGGTGGGGCGCAGGAACGGTTCCGGGAAGCGCGCCAGGTCCGGGGCCGGCAGGGGGATGAAGCGGAGGGGTGAGGCGTAATCGTAGTGCAGGTAGGAGTTGGCGTAGACTGTACTGTAGAGGGCAGGGTTCTCCTGGTCGGTGCAGTCCCCACCGTCCTGCAGCCGCATCTGGTACCGGAGTTCCACCAGGTTGATGTCGCGTCTGAGCCGATCTGCGGGCAAGCTTACCTTCCATCCCGTCCGCCCGGCGTATTGGGCGGTGAGCAGCACGCTGCCCACCGGGGTGCCGTTGGCCACGACCGTGAGGGTCGAGCCCTCCGGGCGGAGCAGCGGCGAGTGGTCGTACTCCAGGTACAGGTAGCCACCCTCCCCCAGCTCGTAGTCGCCGTAGCCCGGAAGGTAGATGCTCAGCGTCGCCACGTTGCCTCGCGCCGTCAGGTCTCCCATGCGCAACTGCTTCAAGCTGACGTCCCGCTGGGGAGCGGGCTGGGCCGCCGATGCCGGCGCCGCCAACAGCAAGAGAGCGAGGAGGGCCAGAAGGCTCGCGCCGAGGGTTCGACGACAGACTCGGTTCGACAATCTGCTCACTCCGATGCAGCCTTGACCTGATACAGGCGCCAGCCCACGGTGGGCCACTCTCTCGTGAGGGTTGCCCATTCTCTGCCCAGTTGGTAGATGCCGGGGTAGTAGCCGTCGAGCGCTCTGGATCCCTGTAGCCTCGGGTCGCGAACCAGGATGTAGGCGACACGGCCCTGCGGTGAGCGTAGGGATGGCAGGAAATCGGGGTCACCGGCGGCGATGAACAACTTGGGTCGGCCGGTGAAGAAGATTACTCGATATCCCTCCCAGTCGTCCAGCAGCACTCGACGCCCGTTGGCCTGTTCCCGCAGGTAGAGGGCGATCTCCTGCTCCTCAGCCCACCTCTCAGAGTTGCCTCCGTAGGGCGGGGGTTCATCCCCCGCCGCCACTCGCGGGTCTGGCGCCGGGCGGTGGGGTACAAGACCCCGCCCTACAGTATCGGACTTGAGGAACGACGCACCTAGCGGAGAGGGGCTGCCTGCCCGATCCGGCTGGGCCCATTGAGCTATCACCATTCCGGAGACGACCGCCGCCAGGGCGAGGGCCAGCAGCGCTGCGATGCCGGCCGGAAGCGTTAC
>DAHVXI010000061.1:0-36984 GCA_027356795.1 Chloroflexota bacterium
CAAGCTTGGCCTCCCCACGGTGCCCTTATCGGGGTCGCGGCGACGGCCTGGAGGGAGTTGCAGACGTCGACGCAGCGGCGGCAGAGGATGCACTTATTGGGATCGCGGACTGCGGTCGATGGCTTTGGCCGCCCGGTTCCCCGCGGCTATCGCCTCGACGACCGTGGCGGGGCCGGACACGGCGTCGCCACCGGCGAAGATCCCCGGCAGGTTGGTGGCCATGGTGCGGGGGTCTGCCTGGATGGTGCCTCGGCCGGTCCACTGGAGGCAGTCGCCGTCGACGCAGGTAGCGTCGGTAGCCTGGCCGACGGCGGGTATGACGACGTCCACGTCCAGGAGGAAGTCGCTGTCCTTCAGCTCCACCGGGCGTCGCCGGCCGCTCCGGTCGAAATCTGACAGCACCATCCGGGAGCAGCGGAGGCCCTGGACCCGACCCGTGCCGTTCAGCACCTCCGTCGGCGCCACCAGGAAGTGGAACTGAATCCCCTCCGCCAGGGCATCCTGGATCTCCTCGTCCTGGGCCGGCATCTCCTCTCGTGTCCGCCGGTAGACGACGTGGACCTCGGAGGCCCCCAGCCGCAGGGCGACCCGAGCGGCGTCCATGGCGACGTTGCCGCCGCCTACGACGGCCACTCTCCTGCCGGCGAGATCTGCCGCCCGGCCCATGTTGACGTCCCTCAGGAACTGGACGCCGTGGAGGACGTTCTGGGTGTCCTCGCCGGCGACCCCCAGCTTCGAGCTCTTGTGGGCGCCGATGGCGAGGAAGATGGCGCTGAACCCCTGCGCCTTGAGATCCGCCAGGTTGAAGTCCTTGCCGAGGGCCATCCCGGTGCGAACCTCCACCCCGAGGGCGAGGATGTTCTCCATCTCGTCCCGCAGGATCTTCTTGGGGAGCCGATACTCGGGAATGCCGACGGCCAGCATGCCGCCCAGCACCGGCAGCGCCTCGAAGATGGTGACCTGGTATCCCATCCTGGCGAGGCTGTTGGCCACGGCCAGCCCCGCGGGGCCCCCTCCCACCACCGCGACCCTCTTGTCCAGCTTCAGCTGGACCGGTTGCGGTCTTTGGCCGTGCATCTGGTCGGCGACGAACCGCTTGAGGGCTCGAATGGACACGGCGTCGTCGAGTTGACCCCGGCGGCACTTCTCCTCGCAGGGGTGCTCGCAGACCCTCCCGCAGATGGAGGGGAAGGGGTTGGTCTCGGTGATGACCTGATAGGCCTCTTCGAATCGGCCCTCCGCTATCAGACCGACGTACTTCGGGACGTCCTGGCCGGCCGGGCAGGCGTTGGAGCAGCGGGCGTAAACGAGCTCCTTGCAGACGCCCGCGGGGCACCTCTTGTCGACGATGTGGGCGAGGAACTCGTCCCTGAAGTAGCGGAGGGAGCTCATGGTGGGGCTGGGGGTCAGCTGGCCCAGGGCGCACGCCCCCAGGCAGTAGACCACCTCGAAGGTGAACTGGTAGTCCGGGGTGGTTTGCCCGGGCTCCACCCCCAGGTGGTGTCTGAGGGTGCTGACGTTGTGGACCGCACCTCGAACGTGGCAGGCGGTGCCGTCGCACACCTTGATGACGTTCTTGCCTCGCCGCGTGAGGTAGAACTGGGAGTAGAAGGTAACGACGCCGTAGATACGGCTGAAAGGCACTCCCAGCTCGTCGGCGATGCGGGCGAGCACCTCCCTGGGGAGGTAGCCGTAAGCCTCCTGGCTTTCCTGAAGGAGGAGTCACGGCTGGACAGGATGGGGATATCCTCTCGGGGGCCCCCGTTGGCCCCGGCCGACAGGGTTTCGGCCTCCAGAAGCCGAGCCACATGCGCCACCTGCATCAGAACGCCTCCCTGTAGTGACGGGACTGCTGCCTGCCCTCGGCCGGCCGGGGTTGGTAGCCGCCGGACTCCCTCGTGAAGTCCTGCACGGACGAGTTCGTGAAAACTAGCACAAATTGGACCAAACAAAAGGGCTCCGGCGCCTCGTGGGAGGCATTGCCGGAGCCCTAAGCATGAGCCCCAGGTTATTCTGTCGCTTCACCCACGTTGGTGAAACAGTTCATTGTGATTATACACACAGAGTTGCGGCTGTCAAGATGCCCTGCGAAGCCCCTGGACGGATCGCAAGAAGACCCGGACCGCCGCCCTGGATCGTTACTGCTTCCCCAGGTCCTGCAGCCGCTTCTGGGCCGACTTGGCCTGGTCGGAGTCTGGAGCCAGCTTGATGACCGTCTGCCACTCCTTCACGGCGTTGTCCATGTCGGGAGGGGTCTGGTGGGAGTAGAGCACGGCCAGGTTGTAGTGGGTCTGCACCTTGTTGGGGTCCTGCTCCAGCACCTTGAACCATTGCTCCTTGGCCTTGTCCAGGTTGCCGGAGTAGAAGTAGGAGGTGCCCAGGTCCGTGCGCACGTCGGTATTGGTCGGTGCCGCCTGGATCGCCTTCTCGTACCAGGGGATGGCCTCGGAGTAGCGGCCCAGGTCGTAGTAGGCGTTGCCCAGATCTGTTATCGCCCCGAGGTCCGAGGGATTCTGCTGCAGCCGCTGCTGGAGGTTGGCGACGTTCGCCTCGATCGCCCTGGTGTCCGCGCTCTGCTGAGGCTGAGAGGCGCTGCTGTTGCCGCCGCCACCGCTGGTCCCGAAGCTCATCGCCAGTACCCACGCGGCGATGATCGCGCCCACGAGACCGATGCCCAGGGTGATCCTGCGCCGGTTGTCCTCCCTGCGGCGCCGAGGGGCGGGGGCCCGGTCGCGATCCCTGGAGTCGGCTGCGGAGGAACGCCCGCCGGAGGTGGTGGCAGTGCCGGTGAACGGCTGCTTCTTTCGCTGGCTCAAGGGGAGGTACACCTTTCTATTAGGAGGGCCCCTACAACATCCGGTCGGCCATGATGATCGCCTGGGCGATCTCGGCCAGCTTCTTGTTCTCGTTCTGGCTCTGGATCTGCATGCGCCGGAAGGCCTCGGCCTCCGATAGGTTGCGCCGCTCCATCAGGATGCCTTTGGCCCGCTCGATCAGCTTGCGGGTCTCCAGTGCCTCCCTCAAGTCGCTGATTCCCCTTCGCAGATCCTGGAACTCGTGGAACCGCGACTTCGCCAGCAGCAGGGTTGGCAGCAGATCGTCCTCCGATACCGGCTTCATGAGGTAGGCGAAGACCCCCGCCTCGATGGCCCTCTCCGCCAGGGACCGCTCGCTGTATGCGGTCAGGACGATCACCGGGATCGGGTATTCGGCGGCGATCGCCTTGGCGGCCTCGAGGCCGTCCACCTCCGGCATCTTGATGTCCAGAATCGCCAGGTCCGGTTTGAGCCGGAGCACCAGATCCACTGCCTGCTTGCCGTTGACGGCTTCCCCCACCACTTGAAGACCCAGAGACTCCAGCTGGGTCTTCAGGCTCATCAATCGGATGCTCTCGTCATCGGCGACGACGACCCTCAGACTCTCCATCATCTTGCAAACCTCACAGTTGCAATGGTTCCGCCGTTGGAATGGAGCTCCAGCGTGCCGTTGAGATCCTTGGTCACGAGGGTGCGGACGATCTGAAGCCCAAGATTCGAGTTCTTCTCGATCTTGAAGCCCGGCGGGAGGCCCTTGCCGTTGTCTCGCACGGATACCCGAACCTCGTTTTCCTGTTGATCCAACGACAGAAGAAGCGTTCCGCCCTCTCCATCGAAGGCGTGCTCCAGGGCATTGTTCACCAGCTCGGTCATAACCAGGGCCAGGGCGGTGGCCTGTTTGGAGGGAAGGAGGATGGTCTCTCCCTGGACGATGCACTTCACCCGTCCGTGGCAGCCGGCCATGCCTGCGGCGCAGTTCTCGGTGATCAGCTCGGCCAGCTCCTTGATGTCGGCAACCCGTACGTTCTCCGCCGACAGCAGCTCGTGGACGGCCGCAATGCTCCGGACTCGGGAGATGCTCTCCTTCAGAGCCATCTCCGTGGGGATCTTGCGGCCGCTGTGGATCTCCAGTGTCAGCAGGTCGGCGATGGTCTGGAGGTTGTTCTTGATCCGGTGGTGCATCTCCTGCACCAGCACCATCAGCTGCTGGTTGGTCGCCTCCAGCTCCGATTGGCTCTGCTGAATGGTCCGATCCCGCTCCTCCAGGTAGGACTCGGAGGTGATCAACATCTGGTTGTCGAGGGCCACGTTGATGATGTCCTCGGCCTTAAGAATGTCCTGGGGAAAGGCGATCCACAGCCGGCTGCGGAGCATCTTCTCCACGGCGTTGAGCACCGAGAGCCGGAAGAGGGAGGCCGACCGCAGGATCTCGTAGAGGGGGATGCCGCGCTCCAGGTGAAGGGAGGCCATTTGGCGACCCTCCCGCAGCAGCTCAGAGGTGATCTTCCCCCGCTCTTCGGGCTGCCGGGCCCGCAGCAGCTGCACCAACAGGTTGAGGCTCCGCGTGCCCCACTCCTGCATCTCCCGCATCAGGGGCGCATAGCTCGGCATCGACTCACGGATACGCCCAATCCACGTCTCCACTACGTGGGCGGAGTTCTCCTCCAGCCAGTTAGCGGTCGTGGTGAGGGCATGGCGGACAAGGATCTGACCGATCTGCCTGATGGCCCCGCGTAGCATCTATCCTCGTGCCCCGTTGCACCAGAAGGCTTCCCACCAACTCGAAGTTTACTCGCTGCTCGGTTAGTGGTCAAGGAGCGCCGAGGAGCGGCTAGGCGGGTCCTCTCATGTTCGCTGGCGAGGTAGCGAGCCGAAAGGAAGAGGGCGGAGAAAAGGGGGAGCCGGCAACAAGTTGCCGGCTCCCCCTTCGGGTCTAGCGGTGCTCGACCGAGAGCTATGGCCTGCCGGGGGCCTGGGCTCGGTCGGTAGGCGTCGCCTCGCCGCCGAGGGCCATGCCCTTGCGCCAGGGAGTGCCCAGCGCGGGCAGGAGGACGCGGTCCACGCCCAGGTAGCCGGCCGTCTTCCAGGCCAGTATCAGGCCGACGGACAGGGCGAATAGCATCGGGTTGGTGCTGGCGGTGCCGGCCATCATGAAGTTCCAGTTCAGGAACCCGCCGAAGAAGGCGGCGACGCCGACGAAAGCACCGACGATCAAACCGACGCCGATGGCCATCTCACCGAAGGTCACCAGCTTCGCGAACCAGACGTAGTGGCCGCCGTTGAGGAGCATGGTCAGGAAGTCGCGGTACCAGTCGAAGGTGATGGGGGACTTGCCGTTGGCGCCGACGGCCACGGCATTGGCCCAGAAGCCCTTGAGGGCGGTACCGCTCGTGATCCAGGCCGGGTCCTGGAACTTGTGCAGGCCGGCGGTAATCCAGGAGTAGCCTACGTACAGGCGAACCAGGAGCCAGAGCCAGGAGAGCCTGGTATCGCTGAACAGAGCCCGCGCGACAGGCGGATCCTCGACGACCGTTTGCCGCTTGGTGATGGAAAACATCGAAGACTCCCTTCGTTGAACTGTCGATCGCTTCGTGATCTTTCGGGGTGGATCACCCCACCCCAGGCAGTTGAAACTTTACCAGGTTAACTATAGGATCGCTATCAGGGATTTCCCTGATTTATCACCTGGTTAACTATTTTCGAGAAGGGGCCCGCAATCCTCCCTTCTCCCTCGACTGCCGGTAGCTCCTCCCTGGCCCGCATGTTGCTGCTGAGCGAGCCTTCGCTGACGCGGAGTTCGCAGCCAACAAGTATCGACGAGGAGTAGAGAGGCTATGAAAGCATTGGTCTACCACGGCCCCCACGACGTGCGGGTCGAGGACGTGCCGAGGCCTGCCATTCAGGACCCTCAGGACGTGATTCTGAAGGTCACCCTTGCCTCCATCTGTGGCACCGACCTCCACTCCTATAGGGGCACCATGCCCGGGATGCTGGATGGCACCATCCTGGGCCACGAGTTCGTCGGGGTGGTGGACGAGGTCGGGGACAAGGTCAAGAACCTGAAACCCGGGGACCGAGTGCTGGTGCCCTCCACGATCGCCTGCGGCTACTGCTCCTTCTGCACCCAGGGGCTGTACGCCCAGTGCGAGAATGCCAACTCCCTCACCCGCTCCACCGCCTTCTTCGGTGGCCCCAGGGATGCCGGCGGCTACCAGGGTGGTGATGCGGAGTACGTGAGAGTGCCTTTCGCCACCGTGGGACCTACCAGGATCCCCGGCGAGGTCGCCGACGAGCAGGCCGTCATCATCACCGACATCTTGCCCACCGGCTACTTTGCGGCCGACCTGGCCGACATCGGCCCGGGAGACTCGGTAGCGGTCTTCGGCGCCGGTCCGGTGGGGCTGATGGCCATGGAGAGCGCCAAGCTGATGGATGCCGGGCGGATCTTCGCGGTGGACGACGTGGAGGGGCGGCTGCAGGTGGCCACCCAGAGGGGGATCGAGGCGATCAACTTCGACGAAGGGGACCCCGTGCAGCAGATCCTGGAGCTGACGGGCGGCAACGGCGTGGACTGCTGCATTGGGGCTGTGGGGCTCGATGCCCGCTGTGCCGTGGGCCATCCCCACGGCAACGGCAACGGCTGCGCTACCCAGGCCCTGGAGTGGCAGATCGGCGCGGTCAAAAAGGCCGGGACCCTCAGCATCGTCGGGCTCTACCTGGAGAGGGTCAACGACTTCCCCCTGGATCAGATCCAGAAGAAGAACCTGACCCTGCGGGCGGGTAACTGCAACCACCGCAAGTACACGCCGCTGCTCATGCGGCTGGTGCAGGACGGCACCCTGGATCCCAGTTTCGTGATCTCCGACACCTTCCCCCTGGATCAGGCGCCGGATGCCTACCGGGAGTTCGATCAGAACCAGAACCAGCACCTGAAGATCGTGCTGGAGACGCCGGCGTCGGCTCACGTGGCGGGGTAACCGAAGGGGAGGCTTTGCCTGGGAGCGCGGGCGTAGCGTCACTGCCCGCTCTGCCGGCGGGGTGTGGGGGGCGGCCGGCCGGCCGGTCGCCCCTAGGTCGGGTTCCCGCGCTGTGGCCGCTGCAGCTTACGAAGCTCCAGGTAGCTTCGCAGCTCGTAGTAGGCCATCAGCGAGGAGAGGAGGAGGCCCACCCCACCGTCGCGGTATCCCTGCCAGGTGACGTACCTGCGCCAGAACTGGCGCCAGGGCTGCAGCAGGTAGTTCCGGGGCTCGATCCGAACCCCCCGCTGGAACATGTCCGCCGCCTCCATGGAGGCGTAGAGGCGCTGGCGGGTGCAGAACTCCGCCAGGGTGGAGTAGTTATAGTGGATCAGGGGGTTCTGGAGGTAACCTTCCTCGCCCTGGAGCTCCACCAGCTCGTGGACGGTGCGGTCCTCCCGATAGGCGGCGTCGCGGGTGCGGAGGAGGCGAAGCTGGTGATCGGGGCTCCAGCCGGCGTGGCGAACCCAGCGACCGAATAGGATGTTCTTTCGCGGAACCCAGTAGCCGGCACCGGTGGGTTGACCGCCATCGACGATGCCCCGGATCTCGCGGGCCAGCTCCGGCGTGACCACCTCGTCGTCGTCCACGAAGAGCAGCCAGTCCGACCCAGCCATCCGGAGGGCGGCGTTCCGCTGGCGGGCGAAATCCAGGAAGGGCCTTACCTCGACCCGGGCGCCCTGGCGGGTGGCGATCTCGGCGGTTGCGTCGACGGTGCGGCCGTCGACGACCACCAGGAGGCTGTCCGCCCAGTCCAGGCTGGCCAGACAACGCTCGATGGTGAGGGCCGCGTCCCTCGCTATGACGGCGCCGCAGAGGGTGGCCAACTCACATGCTCCAGATGGTGCGGTAGGCTCGCAGCCTTCGGCCCAGCTCCTCGCGGCTTAGCCGCCCCTGCAGCAGCAGCCAGAGCGCCCGAACCGTCTCCCTGGCGAGACCGATCCGTGTGATGGCCCGGTGGGCCGAGATGAAGCTGCGGGGGTAGTGCTTGCGGAACAGGATGCAGCGGCTCCGATGTAGCTCGACCAGCATCTTCTCGCGAAACTGCCCTGTGCTCTGGCCCGCGTGGTGGATGACCTGAGCCGAGGGGATCTGGTAGATCTCCCAGCCCCGGCGTTTGGCGCGGAGGCACCAGTCGACCTCCTCGCAGTACATGAAGAAGGACTCGTCCAGCAGCCCGACCTCCTCCAGGGCCTCCCGCTTCACCATGATGGCGGCCCCAAGGGGATGATCGACGGCGAAGGGGCCGCGGTTAGGGGGCACCCGGTAGCGGCCGTTGAGCCGGGAGTTGGTGAGTCGGTGGTTGAGGGGAAAGAAGTCGAAGAAGCTCATCCAGAGGGTGGGGAAGCGAAAGGCGCCGTGCTGGGGCCTGCCGTCGGGATAGACGAGGCTGGGCCCCACGGCCGCGACCCGGTGGTGAGCGTGCAGGAAGTTGGCCATGGCGACCAGGGCGTTGCCCAGCAGCTCGGTATCGGGATTGAGCAGCAGCAGGAGGTCGCCGCGGCTTTCCCGCAGGCCGACGTTGGTGGCCCGAGCGAATCCGAGATTCGATCCAGCCCGGACGAGGCGAGCCATGGGGAACTCTCGCTCGACCATGCCGGCGCTACCGTCGGAGGAGTCGTTATCGACCACCACCATCTCGACGGAGAGCCAGGGCTGAAAGAAGCCAGGGCGTGGTGACAGGTTCGGCCGGTCGGTCGCCTCTCCGGGAGCGGCCGCCTCGATCTGGTGGTAGGGGTTCTCCACGACGGAGGCGATGCACCGGCGGAGCAGATCCACGGTGTTGTAGGACACTATGACGATGGAGAGAAGGCGAGGTCGCATCACCGGCCGACCCCCACCATGGTCCGGCCGACTTCGCTTAGGAGCGGCCGGCCGGCCGGGCCGCAACCACCGGCAGTCGCCAGGGCTGCCAGGGTCAGGCCGAGGACCGGGATAGCCAGTCGAGGTTGCGGCAAGGTGGGTTGCCTCCGTGCGGTCGACCAGGGTGTAGGGATGGGCTTCGAGCCGGCGGCAGCTACCTCGCCGGCAGTCCCAGCTCGGCCAGCTTCTCAGCCGTTGGGACCCCCCGGCTGTCCCATCCTCGTACCCGGTAGTACTCCGCCAGCATCGGCTCGAAGGGTGGCAGCTTGCCGGCGGCGCTCCCGTCGGGTCTGGGCTGCTGCCGGAAACGGGCAGGGAGGGAATCGTCCTTGCCCGTGAAGCCGGAGCGCAGGTTGTAGAGCCGCTTGGCGTTGAAGATCCTCTCGCCCGTGCGGAGGAACTCCGGCTGGTCCATGCCCCAGCCGGTGACGTTGTTCAGCCATTCCACCAGCTGTGGCGTCCTGGCTCCCCCGAACAGCAGGAACTTGCAGGCCTTGAGGGAGTCGAACATCCCCATCAGGTTCTGGCCATCGAACACCAGCATCGGTTTCGGCTCGGAGGCGAAGCGATCCACAGGTGCGTCGTAGCCGAACTCGGGCATGGCCAGCACCCGCTCGAAGCCGTGCACGAAGGAGGAGAGGTGGCAGGCGCCCCGTGCCGAGGTAGCGAAGGCGATGGCGTTCCCGAAGAAGGCCCGCGGGTCGTGGGCGGGCGGTTCCATCCCCTTCACGTGGATGGCGAAGGCCTGGGCCTCCGGTCCCAACTCGGCGGCGGCCCGGCGAACGCCCTCGCCCAGCAGCCTGCCGAGCCCCTTCCGCTCACCTATCCGCTTGATCATCTCGACGAGGCCCTCGGCGCTGCCCCAACGCAGGTCCACTCCGTCCACCTGCTCGGGCGTCATCAGCCCCCGCTCGTAGGCCTCCATGGCGAAGGCGATGAGGCCGCCGGTGGAGATGGTGTCGATGCCGTACCGGTTGCACAGCTCGTTGCCCTTGCAGATGGCCTGGAGGTCGTCCACAAGGCAGTTGGAGCCCAGCATGGCCACGCTCTCGTACTCGGGGCCGGCGCTCCGCTCCATGGCGTAGGGGCCGTCCTCGATCTCGACCACCCGGCCGCAGCCGATGACGCATCCCCTGCAGGCGTAGCTGTCGGTCAGGATGCCCCGCTTGGCCAGGGTGACCCCCGAGATCTTGTTGGCCCCGTCGGGCCACGAGCCCATCTGCCAGTTCATCTCCGGCAGGTTGCCCATCTTGTCGTGGGTGGGTGTTCCGCCCGAGGTGCCGTACTTGTGCATTCCTTCGGCGCCCTGTCGCAGCTTGGGGGACCACTCCCTGACGGCCGCCTTCAGCGCGGCGGCATCGGCCACAGGGACGTTCAGGGTGCCGCGGACGGCGACGGCCTTCAGCCGCTTGGATCCCATCACGGCACCCAGGCCGGCCCGGCCGGCCGCTCTGCCGTCGCGGCCCTCGTTCATGATGGCGGCGAAGCGGACCAGCTGCTCGCCGCCGGGGCCGATGCAGGCCACGCTCGCCTTCTCGTCGGTCTCCTGCTTGATCAGGGCGTCGGTCTCCCAGCTGTCGCGGCCCCACAGCCGGTGGGCGTCTCGGATCTCCACCTGATCGTCGCTAATCCAGATGTAGACCGGGGAGTCGGACCGGCCCCGGATGATGAGACCGTCGAAGCCGGCCCGCTTGAGCTCACCGCCCCAGCTGCCGCCGCAGTCGGACTCGCCGAAGGCGCCGGTCAAGGGGGACTTGGCGACGGCGGCAAACCGGTTGGAGGTAGGGATAATGGTGCCGGTCATTGGGCCGGCCATGAGGGCTAGCGCGTTGTCGGGCCCCAGCGGATCGAGAGTTGGTGAGGCATCGTTCAGCAGCAGATGGGCGGCCAGCCCGCTGCCACCGACGAACTTTCTCGCTACTGCCGGCTCCATCGGCACTAGCCGGTAGCTCCGGGTTCCCAGATCCACTTCCAGCAGCTTACCCATGTATCCGTTTGTCATAGTCGCACTCCCTGCAAACTGATGGCTCGTGAGCTGTCGGTACGGCGATGAGGATGGGTGGCGGGAGAGCCCTCCGAGGGCACAAGGTAGTTGTCGCGCGGCCGACGAACCTATCATAGCATGGTGTGGCGCGGGCCGTCAGCCTCGGGCGGGTGCGTGCTATACTGCGGCGGGTCCAGATTCGCGGTGCGACCGGGTCGCCTGCGGGAGCCGGCCCCCACGCTATTCGCTCCAGTCGGTGCTCTGTGGCGGCCGTCTCCTCCCTACTTTCCAGCCCCGGGGGATTCGCGGTTCCTTGAAGCCGACAACCGCTAAAAAAAAGGCGATGATCCTCGCGAAGCCGCGGATTCTCTCTGCGATGCGGCTCGCCGCGGTGTGGCCCGACCTGCTGGCTCTCCTGGCCTACTGCGGGGTGACGGCCCTGTTCTTCTGGAGGATCGTGGGGCGGGGGATGGTCCCGTCGGACTACGATCTGCTCACCTACTTCTATCCCTATAAGGCCTATCTGGCCGAGATGGTGCACCGGGGCCAGCTTCCGCTGTGGAACCCGTCGATCTTCATGGGGGCGCCGCTGCTGGCGAACGTCCAGGTGGCCGCGCTCTATCCGCCGGACCTTCTGTTCTATCTTCTTCCCGTTCCCGACGCCCTGCGGTACAGCGTCGTGCTGCACGTTTTCCTGGGGGCGACGTTCACCCACCTGTTCGGGCGGCTGTCCCTGCGACTGTCCCCGCCGGCCGCATGGGTGGCAGGGGCGGTCTTCGCCTTCAGCGGCTACCTGGGAGCGCAGACGGGCCATCTCAACCAGCTTCACGCTGCCGTTTGGCTCCCCCTATTGCTGCTCTGCCTCGAGCGGGCGGCGACGAAGCGAAGTGCCGCGGCAGCCGCGGCCGGGGCCGCCACCCTCGCCGTCCAGATGTTAGCGGGCCACACACAGCAGCTGTACTACTCCGGCTGGACCCTGGTTCTCTTTGCCCTCTTTATCGCGCTCTCCGGGGGGCTTCGAGGCCGGAATCGGCTCCTCCCTTTCGCTGCCCTCACCTTCATGGTGGCCGCCGGCGCGGCCGTGGCCGGCGTCCAACTGCTGCCGACCCTGGAATTGGCTCGCGAGTCCTATCGCTCGGGAGGGATCCCCTTCAGTGAAGCGACCAACTTCTCAGTGCGGCTGCCGAAACTGATGGATAGCGTGCTGCCTCTCTACAACGCCGTGCCCTATGTGGAGTTCATCGGATACACAGGAGTCATATCCCTGGTATTGCTGCCGGCAGCTGTAGCTGGGCGGCGGCGACCGGCGTACCAGTGGCTCTTCGCGGGCCTCGCTGGTGTTGCCCTCCTCCTGGCCTTGGGGGACGGAACCCGAGTCTATGGGTGGCTCTACCGCACAGTGCCGGGTTTTGACCTCTTCAGAGCGCCGGCCCGCTGGCTGTTCCTCTACAGCTTCTCGGTTGCCGCTCTCTGCGGGATGGCCGTGCAGAGCCTGCGAGAGCCCTTTTCCGAAGGGGCTTTGCGCCGGTGGTTGGGGGGCTATGGGCTGGCCTTAGGCGCAGGGGTAGCATTTCTGGCGGGTCTGCGCCTCTGGCTGGGGACCCAGGGACAGGAGTTCGAGCTGCCGGCTCCGAGGATCGTGCTGAGCTGGTGGCTCTCCGCCGGGGCGGCGGTCGCGGTCTCGGTCGCCGTGCGCTCGTGGCCGCGATCTCGTGCGGTCGTCGGTTTGCTGATGGGGCTGCTGCTGCTGGAGCTGTTCCTGGCCAGGGAACCGCTGGAGTACAACACCCCTACCCTGGCCTCCATCTACACTGAGCCGCGCCCGCTCTACTCGAAGCTGGAGGGGGTTCCCCCCTCCCGGGTTCTAAGCCTGGCCAAGGATCGGTTCACTCTGGCCGACGAAGGTCTTCTCAGAAGCGACCTCTCCAGGAGCCTGGGCAAGGCCGCGGTGGATGGCTACCTGGGCTCTACACGGCTGAAGGAGGCTCTGGCACCCAACCTGGCCATGAGCTTCGGGCTGAGTGACCTGGACGGGTACGACGGAGGGTTACTGCCGACCCGGCGGTACGCCCAACTGAAGCAGTCGATCCTGGGGGCAAAGGAGTACAAGCCCGATCTCACCATGCAGTCCCAGGCCGAGGCCGCCCCACCCAGTCGCCTGCTGGGCGCTCTCGGCGTGGGTTACCTGGTAGTGGACTCCAGCCTGGAGGTCCAGGACCCCGGATGGGAGGAGATGCGAGGGATCGGAGAGGGCTCGGTCCGAGTGCTGCGCAACCGGCAGGCTCTGCCTCGCGCCTACCTGGTGCACTCGGTCGAGGTTCTGCCGGAGGACCAGCGGCAGTTGGAGGCGGTGCGTTCCCTGGACCTGCGGCAGGTGGTGGTGCTGGGGGAGAGGGTAGATTACCAGGCCCCGCCGGTGCCGGGCAGGGATCAGGTGGAGATGATCGGGGACAGGCCGGGGGCGGTGGAGGTGGCCGCCTCCCTGGAGCAGCCCGGGTTCCTGGTGCTGAGCGATTCCTACTATCCGGGGTGGAAGGCCTACATGGACGGCCGGGAGGTGCCGCTGCTGAGGGCCGACTACGCCCTGCGGGCGGTGCAGCTGGACGCAGGCAGCCACCGAGTGCGCTTCTCCTACGAGCCCGACTCCTTCAGGCTGGGGCTCGCCCTCTCGGCTCTGGGGTTGTTGGCGGTCGCCAGCGCACTTCTGCTGCCGCGGTGGATTGATTCTTTGCGGTCCTTTCCTTAGAATTGGCTGTGCAATCCCTCCTTGGGGATCGACCCGCCACCCTCTTTCTTCCAGCAGTAGCACGCTCCCATGGGAGTCTCTTCTTGGACCGTGTCCTGGCGATCGGGTTCCTCACTTTCCTGCTGACGGTGTCGGGTGCCGTCCATCAGCTGGTGGTGAGCAACCTCTCGCCGGCGCCTGCGGGTGTCATCGACACCGCAGGCACCGCCGCGGCAGCCGGGGCGGCCGAAAGGAGAGCCATCCCCGAGAGAACGACCCTGCTCGCACAGAGCCCGGGGGTGCGGGTGGAGGGGGCGGCTCCCGCCCGACTCGGGCCCGACAGGCTTCCGGACGGGGGGACCGTCTCCAACGGCCGCGGCCTCTGGCTCACCGATACGCCCACGGGGAAACCCGAGCGGCTGGATCGGGGGCCGGTGCCCCGCCAGAGCGCTTTGCTGCCCATCCTGATGTACCACCACGTGCGCCCCATCGACTTCAAGACCAGCAGCCGCTTCACGAGCGAGCTGACGCTACCTCCCACGGAGTTCGAGCAGCAGCTGCGGTACCTTCGGAGTCGGGGCATCGCCGCGGTCTCTATGGAGGACCTCTCTCTCTACCTGCGGGGGCGCGAGGATCTGCCTCCACGGTCCGTGATCCTCAGCTTCGACGACGGCTACGCGGACAACTATCTGTACGCGCTGCCCCTCCTGCAGCGGTTCGGCCTCAAAGCAACCTTCTTCATAGCCACGGGGTTTACCGGACAGAACGACTACTTGAGCTGGGCCAATCTTCGAGAGATGGTGGCCGCGGGCATGGAGATCGGCGGCCACACCATAGCCCACGTGGATCTGGCAGTGAGCCTCCCTGTGCTTAGGGATAGGGAGTTGGTGCAATCCAAACGGACCCTGGAGGAGAAGCTGAAGGTCGCGGTGCGGGCCCTCGCCTACCCTGGCGGGGCTTTCAACGCGGACGTGGAGGTCGCCGCTAAGAAGGCGGGGTACGTGATCGCCGTCACGACCAAGCCCGGGGCCGTACACGATCGGACCAAGGTCATGGAGTTGCCCCGCGTGAGGATCAGCGGCACCGACACGCTGCCGGCCTTCCGGTGGAAGATCGAGCAGTCCTTCCCCGTGAAGGGGCCGGAGACGAAGTAAGGGTTCCTGGGGGTCGGAAGGGCGAAGCATTTCGCGTTAGGCGCGAAATGCTTCGCCCCTACTGCTCTCTACAGAGCCCTGCCCTACGTTGTCTCCGCTTCTTACAGAGGCAGGTCGATGGTGGCGGAGGCGAGGGCCGCATCAACGATGGCCGCCAACTTCGGATCGATCTCGACCAGCGGCAGTCTCGGCTTGCCCACCCGGAACCCGACCTTGTTCAGGGCGTACTTGAGCGGGATCGGGTTGGTGACGACGAACAGCGCATTCACGAGGGGCAACAGCTCCCGGTGCAGCTTGGCGGCTGCGTCTACCTCTCCGGCTCGGAAGTGGCCGATCATCCGCTGGATCTGCTTGCCGATCAGGTGGCTGGCGACGCTGACGATGCCGTAGCCCCCAAGGGAGAGGATCGGCAGTGTGCTGCTGTCGTCTCCGCTGTAGACCAGGAACCCGGGCCGCGAGTTCTGGATGATCTTCGCGATGCCCTCGAAGTTGCCGCTGGCCTCTTTGACTCCCACGATGTTCTCGATCTCGCTGAGCCGAACCGTGGTCTCGGGCAGCATGTTGGTGACCGTGCGGCTGGGCACGTTGTACAGGATCATCGGCAGGGGCACGGCCTCGGCGATGGCCCGGAAGTGCTGGTAGAGACCCTCCTGAGGGGGCTTGTTGTAGTATGGAACCGTGCCCAGTATGCCGTCCACCCCAGCCTTCTGGGCCTCCAGGCTCAACTCGATGCTCTCGGCGGTGTTGTAGTTGCAGCTGCCGGCGATGACGGCGGCCCGGCTCCCGACGGCCTCACGGACCTCAGCGTACAGCCTCAGCTTCTCCCCGGCGCTCAGGGTGGGCGACTCACCGGTGGTTCCGGTGACGACGAGGCCGTCGGTGCCACTCTCGACCAGCGCCGCAGCCAGCTTTCGGGCCTGCCGGTAGTCTACCCGTCCTGAGTCGTCAAAAGGGGTTACCATAGCAGTCAGGACGCGTCCAAAAGTTGCCATCTCTCGTACCCCTTTCTACTTTAGTCTTCGTCCCGTCACTCTCCGTTCGCAGCTACAGCCAGCTGTTCTGGATCAGCGCCTCGGCGATCTGAACGGCGTTGAGGGCCGCTCCCTTCCGGATGTTGTCCGCCACCACCCACATGGCGAGACCGTTAGGATGAGAGATATCCTTGCGGATTCGCCCGACGAAGGTCTCGTCCCGACCGGCCGCGAACCAGGGCGTCGGGTAGACGTTGTTGGCCGGATCGTCCATGACGACGACGCCCGGTGCCCGCGAGAGGATCTCTCGCGCCTCTTCCGGAGTCATCGGCTCCGTCAGCTCGACGTGCATCGACTCGGAATGGCCCACAGAGATCGGAACTCGGACCGTGGTGGCCGACACCAGGATGTCGGGCGCGTGCATGATCTTGCGGGTCTCGTGGAGCATCTTCATCTCTTCCCGACTGTAGCCGTTCTCCTGGAACGGCTCAATGTGGGGGAGGACGTTGAAGGCGATCTGCTGGGGGTAGACCTTCGGCTTGGCCTCTCCCCCCTCCAACACGACCCTGCTCTGGTCCATCAGCTCGTCGACGGCGTTCGAGCCGGTCCCCGACACGGCTTGATAGGTGTCGACGATGATCCGCCGGATGGGATTGATCTTGTGGATGGGGTTCAGTGCCACCACCATCTGGATGGTGGAGCAGTTGGGGTTGGCGATGATGCCGTGGTGGCCCTTGGCGTCCTCGATGTTCACCTCGGGGACCACCAGCGGGATCTCGGGATCCATGCGGAAGGCCCGACTGTTGTCCACCACCACCGCCCCCGCGGCCGCGGCGATCGGGGAGAACTCGCGGCTGATCTCGGCTCCCGCCGAGGCCAGGACGATGTCGATGCCCCTGAAAGAGCCGGGGGTGGTCTCCTGAACGACGATCTCCCTGGATCGAAAAGCCATGGTCTTGCCCGCGGATCGGTCCGAAGCAAGCAG
The DNA here is from genome assembly GCA_027356795.1 of Chloroflexota bacterium. GTDB lineage: Bacteria > Chloroflexota > UBA6077 > UBA6077 > UBA6077 > JAJYNT01. Next base: position 16,515 of record DAHVXI010000061.1, read on the forward strand.
GACCAGCTCCGAAACGGGGAAATCTCGCTGCTGAAGGATCCCTATAAACTCGCGACCGACCATGCCGGTCGCGCCCAGTATGGCCACGCGCTGTCCGGGCATTCTTTTCACCTCATTGTAAGCCCATCAGTCGATCCAGTCCGTAGACGAGGCCTCGGATCTTGGGCGCTTCTTTGATCGCCATGATCACGCCGGGCATGAAGGATTCGCGGCTGATGGAGTCGTGGCGGATCAACAGGGTCTGACCCTGGCCGCCGAACAGCACCTCCTGGTGGGCGACCAGCCCAGGCAACCGCACGCTATGGATGTGGATGCCTTCCATCTCGCCGCCGCGAGCTCCTTCGAGCACGACCTTCTTGGTCTGCCCCTCTTCAAATCTCGTTCCCCGGGCTTTGGCCATCTCCTCCGCCGTCTTGATCGCCGTACCCGAGGGGGCGTCGGCCTTGGCCTCGTGGTGAAGCTCGGTGATCTCGGCGGCTGGGAAGAAGCTGGCCGCGATCCGGGCAAAGTGGATCATCAGGTTGGCGCCAACGGCGAAGTTGGGGGCCACTATGGCGCCGGTATCGTGCTGCTGGCAGAGGGCCTCGATCTCCCGCAACTCCTGCTGGGAGACGCCGGTGGTGCCCACCACCGGGACCACCCTGTGGCTAAGGGCGCACCGGATGTTATCCATCACCGATTCTGGGCTGGTGAAGTCCACCATAACGTTGGGCTTCACCCGCAGCAGCATCGGCTCAACGTCCTTGCTGATCGGGATGAGTCCCAGGCCGCCCGGCAGGGAGAGATACTCCTCCACCGCCTTCTTGTCCACGGCTCCCGCCATGTCCAGTTCCCGGTCTGCGCAGACGGCTGCCACAACTTCCTTGCCCATTCGGCCAAGGGCTCCAGAAACGACAACCTTGATGGGGGCGTTTGCTGCCATGCTTTCGGCCCTCCCTTGCCACTAGATGTGGTAGCCCGAAGAGAGTCGTTGGGCTGGGTGAAAAGAGGAATCCCCGCGAGCCTGAGGTGGGGCGGGGCGATCGCGCGCCCCGACCCGCATTCACTGTACAAAACTGTACGACTTCAGCGATTACCGCCGAAGGGCCGCCTCAGTCCTTCGGGACCGTCGTGGGGCTCTCGCCTCTCCGGCCGCTCAGGCCGATCCGATGGCCGGCCCTCGCCCTCGTGTCCTCGGGGACGCCCCGAGAAACCGCCGCCCCGCGGCCCACCCGCCGCCGCGGGCGGCCGGGGCTTAGCACCGGGGAGAGCTTTCCGTCGAGAGAGATTGATGCGACCCTGCCGGTCGATCTCGGTGACGACGACTGTGACCTCGTCGCCGATGTTGACTACATCTTCGACCCGCGCCACTCGATGCTCCTCCAGCTCGGAGATGTGGACCAGCCCTTCCTTACCGGGCAGCACCTCCACGAAGGCTCCGAAGGGGAGGATTCGGGTGACGGTGCCGGTGTAGGTCTGGCCGACCTCGACGTCCTTGGTCAGCCTCTCGATCAGCTTGATGGCCTTGTCGGCGTTCTCCATGCTGGTGGAGCCGATGACCACGCTGCCATCATCCTCGATGTCGATGGTGCACTTGGTCTCGTCGATGATCTTGCGGATCATCTTGCCGCCGGGGCCGATCACGTCGCGGATCTTGTCCGGGTTTATCTGGATCTTCAGCATCCGAGGAGCATAGGGCGACAGCTCTTTTCGATGCTCGGAGATGGTCTGAAGCATGACCTCCAGCACCTTCTGACGAGCCTCGTGGGCCTGAGCCAGGGCCTTGCCCATGATCTCCGGGGTGATCCCCTTGACCTTGATGTCCATCTGCAGCGCGGTTATGCCGTTCTCCGTGCCGGCGACCTTGAAGTCCATGTCGCCCAGGGCATCTTCGAGTCCCTGGATGTCGGTGAGGATGGCGAACTTACCATCCTGGCCGATCACCAGCCCCATGGCGATGCCCGATACAGGGGCCTTCAGAGGAACGCCGGCATCCATCAGGGCGAGGGTACTGCCGCACACGCTGGCCATGGAGGTGGAGCCATTGGAGGAGAGGATCTCCGACACCACTCTAATGGTGTAAGGGAAATCCGTCTCATCGGGAATGACCGCCGCCAGAGCCCGCTCCGACAGGTGGCCGTGGCCGATGTCGCGGCGAGATGCACCTCGCAGCGGCCTGACCTCGCCCGTCGAGAAGGGAGGGAAGTTGTAGTGGTGCATGTACCGCTTCGAGACGTCGATGCCGATGCCATCGATGATCTGCTCTTCGCCGGTCGAGCCCAGGGTGGCCACCGAGAGCGCCTGGGTCTGCCCGCGAGTGAACAGCCCGGAGCCGTGGGTCCTGGGCAGGAGGCCGACCTCCGCACTCAGGGAACGGATGTCCTTCAGGCCGCGGCCATCCGGCCGGATCCCCCGCTCCAGGACAGCGGTGCGGACCTCCGCCTTATGCATCTCGTCGAACAGCTTGGCCACCAGGACTGGATCGTGGTTCTCCATCAGGGACTCGATGGCCTCGCGCTTCAGCTGCCCCGTAGCCTCTTCCCGGGCCGCCTTATCCGGGTTGTTAACCGCGGCAGCTAACCTGTCCTTGAGGAAGGCCACTACCGCCGCTCGGGTCTCCTCGGGTATCACGACCTCGGAGTACGACCTCTTCGGCTTCCCTATTGCGGCCGCCATCTTCTTCTGCAGCTCTATGACCGGCTGCATCTCCCTGTGGGCGAACTGGATTGCGCCCAGGACGACGTCCTCCGGGAGCTGCTGGGCGCCGGCCTCGACCATCATCACCGCGTCGGCGGTGCCGGACACGGTCAGGTCCAGCCTGCTGAAGGCCAGCTGCGGGAGGGTGGGGTTCAGCACGAACTCGTCGTTAATGTACCCCACCTTGACGGCCGCCACGGGGCCGAAGAAGGGTATGTCCGATATGGTCAGGGCCGCGGAGGCGGCGATGGTCCCAACGATGGCAGGGTCGTTCTCCTGGTCGGCAGATAGAACGGTGAGGATGACCTGCACGTCGTTGCGGTACGCCTTGGGGAAGAGCGGTCGAGTGGGACGATCGGTCAACCTGGCAGCAAGGATTGCCTGCTCGCTGGGCCGGCTCTCCCTCTTGATAAAACCGCCGGGGATCTTCCCGGCGGCGTACATCTTCTCTTCGTAGTCCACCGTGAGGGGGAAGAAGTCCACGCCCTCACGGGGTTGATCGGAACTAACGGCTGCGCCGAGAACAATGGTGTCGCCGTAACGAACCAGGGCGGCGCCGTCGGCAAGGCCCGCGACCTTGCCGGTTTCGATGGACAGCCGCCTGCCACCCAGGACGGTTTCGAAGATCTCCGTCATTCCATCTCCTCTGAAAAAAGCCCAGACCTATCCCCTGTGGTCAGGAAGCCAAGGTGCCAGCTTCACTACTTGCGTAGGCCGAGTTCGGCGATCAGCGCCTGGTACTTGCGGTTGTCTTTGCGACTGAGGTAAGCCAGGTGGCGACGTCGCTGGCCGATCAACATCAACAGGCCGCGGCGCGAGTGGTGGTCGTGCTTGTGGGCCTTCAGGTGCTCCACCAACTGCTCGATCCGCCGGCTGAGGAGGGCAACCTGCACCTCGGAAGAGCCGGTATCGCCCTCGTGGGCCCTGAACTTGTCCAGCGTGGCTTGCTTCTGTTCCTTCGTTAGTGGCACCTTGACAAACCTCCCGGGGATTCTGGGTATCCTTACTCTAACCTTCTCGAGATGGGCCAAGTATAGCATAGCGATTCCGGCCTTGACAAACCGACCGCCTCGGTCTCTAATAGGCTGTTCCCCAGCTTTCCCCTAGCGCAGGCTGTTGGTACCTCTGGTGACCCAATCGAGCGGGACTCGCATCGGAAGGAGCAGCAGCATGGAGATCAGGCCGGTCCAAGAAGAAGACCTTCCCCGCTGTGCCCAGCTGTACGCCGAGATTTTCAGTTCCCCACCCTACCAGGAGGACTGGACCTACGAGACGGCCCTGGCCCGCCTTCGGGAGTTCTGGCTAGCCTGCGGCCGAAGCTGCTTCGTGGCCGAGCAACAGGGTCGGGTGGTTGGCTTCGCCTTCTGCAGCTACCATACCTGGTGGTCCGGACCGGTGATGCGGATCGAGGAGCTTGGGGTGGATTTCCGCTTGCAGCGCCACGGCATCGGGACCACTCTGCTGGAGCATTGCACGACCGCGGGGCGCGAGGCGGAGGGCATCCGGTCGGTCGAGGTGGTGACCCCGCGCACCATCCCGGCGCTGGAGTTCTACAACGCCCACGGTTTCCAGTCGGCAGGGCGGGAGCTACTCGGTAGACGTCTCTGAGGAGGCTCCCCGGCGTTTCCGTTCCACCAGCCGCTTCAGCTCTCGCAGGGACGACTCGGTCATAACGGCCAGCTCCGCCAGCAGCATCCTTCGCAGCGCCCCGCTCAGGATCGGCAGCGGCCACCCGTAGCTGGCCGTGAAGGTCACCCGGGTCTGGCTTCCCTCGGGGGCGAAGCTCCATACCGCCTCGCTCTTCAGACCCTCCACGGACTTGGAGACGATCCGCTCGTTCTTCGAGAACTCCGTGATGCGTAGCCTGGCGTGGATGGGGATCGCCTTGAAGCGGCCACGAGCTTCCACCGTGAGGCCGAGGCCGTAGGTAGGCTCCCCCACGGGCTCGAACCTGGAGAACTGTCGCTGGTATTGGATGGTGTTTCGGTAGTCCGCGACGAACTCGAAGACCTCCTCCACGGGGGCATCCACCAGGATCGAGCGCTCGATTACGGGCATAGGGTTCACTTTCCAGCGTCATGGCCTGCGTACCGTTGCGGCCCTCACCCGCTATTCTCGCCAGTAGCCTGGGCATGCGTCAAACCAGTCCCCAGCTTCCTCTCCATGGAAGGGGCACGGAGCTTGCGAATCACCGGCCCGCGGAGCCGGTGGTGCTGCCGGAGTTCCCGCGGGCTGAGGGCCCTGGGACGACTGCCCAAGGCGTGGCTGCTACGAGCGAGAGGCGCTTGACAACCACATTGTGAGTGGTATAGTGCGCCTAATGAGATAAGAAAGCACACGTCGTGGGCCGAGTTCCTGTCCAGGGAGCGGGGGAACCAAAGGTGGGGCGAATCGTGCGGGTTTCCGCACGTCGGGCTACTCTTTCAGCCCGAGCCCGTCAGCTAACCTCGTAGGCACGGGAAAGAGGACGAGTGAAGTGAATCTCCTTCCGTCGAGCACGGGCTACGTTCGTTGTTCGGCGGATTGTACTCTCCTCTGTCACCTCCCCGAGCACTCGCCTTCGACAGGGTTTCTTCCCGGAGTATTCGGCCCCGCCACTATTTGGAACGAGCTAGGAGGTGCTCGGCTTCATGCTCAGCGTCAGGCTGGATCCCGATCTGGAACAGTTGTTGGAGCACGATGTCGATGACTTGGCCAGATACAACATCCTCCGGTTCCTTCACGACCGGCCGGCTGTGCGGGGTGGTGTCCCCTACTTCTCGGAGGAGCTGGGGTTGCGGTGCGTGGAGCGGACGGAGGATGCCCTGGAGGCGCTTGCCCGCGCCGGCCTTTTGACGAAGTCGCAGGGCGAAGGGGACGGTGAAGCCCAATACGGTCTGAGTGCCGATCCCGCCAAGAGGGCGTTGGTTGACGGACTTTGCCGCTTGAGCGCTTCTCCAATCTATGGGGAGGTGGTGGAGCGGCTGGCGGCGAAGTCGCTGCGGCGCGCCCGAAAGGCGCAGCTGGCGGCGGAATCCGCCCGCAGGGGCAGCCACGAGGCCGCCTAGGAGCCGCGGCCGCCTTGGTGGGTACCGCCAAGGCGGCGAACGGCGTGGCGGAATGATGCGGCGTGGGGTCGGGCAGAACGCCCGACCCCACGCCGTCTTGCTGGCGGCTGCCGGTCGGCCGCAATTGGTCCAGTGCGATGGTCGGCCACCCCGAGGTGAGGCGAGTTCTTTTCGGCTCTCCTCGGGGTGTGTCGTTGAAAGCCGTTCGAGGCGCGGCATATAATCCCTTTGGCAGAATGGAATCGGGCCCCGCGGGTGTTGAAGGAGCGACGAAGGGCGATTATGACTCGGGATAGGGAAGCGATGCTGTGGTTGCTGGTCGAGACCGGCGTCTACCTGGTCACGGAGGATGGTGTGCCGGCGGAGCGGCGGATCGAGGTTGTCGCAGAGGCGCTGTCCGCGGGTGCGCGAGTCATCCAGCTCAGAGACAAGGGGACCCCCAAGCGGCTTCTACTGCAGGAGGCGCGGGCCATGAAGGCGCTGTGCGCCGAGTGGGGTGCCCTCTTCATAGTAAACGACGACGTGGCTTTGGGCTGGAGTGCCGATGCCGACGGCGTCCATCTCGGGCAGACCGATCTTCCGGTGGGGGAGGCAAGGCGGCTCCTTGGCCCCCAGAAGCTGATCGGCCTGTCCATCTCGGCGCTGCAGGAGGCGGTGGAGGCCGAGTGCGCCGGTGCCGACTACATTGGCGTGGGGGCCATCTACGCCACCCCCACCAAGGTCGATGCGGAGCTGGGAGGGCTGGAGCTGCTCCGGCGGGTGCGTGCTGCCGTCGCCAAGCCGCTGGTGGCGATAGGCGGGATCGACGCCGGGAACTGCCGAACCGTTTTCCGATCGGGTGCCGATGCCGTCGCCGTGGTTCGGGCGGTGTTCGCACAGCCCGACGTTGGCGGCGCGACCCGAGAGCTGCTGGAGATCGCCCGCGAAGCGAAAGCGGAAAGAAAGGGCAGCTGATGTCCAGGCGGATCTACGTCGTCGGACACAAGTTCCCCGACACCGACGCCATCTGCGCCGCCATCGCCTACGCCTATCTTCTGAGGGCAACGGGCAACGAGGATGCGGTGGCGGCGCGCCAGGGGGAGCTGCGCAAGGAAACCGAGTACCTGCTCAATCGCTTCTCGGTCCCGCCCCCCATGTACATCAGCGACGTCAAGGCTCGCGTGGACGACGTCATGGTCTCGCCCGCGCCGACGGTTAACCGAGAGGACTCCCTGTACGACGTCGGATGGACCCTGCAGGATAGGGAGCTACCGGCCCTGCCCGTGGTGAACAACGACGGCCGGCTGTGTGGCTTGATCCAGGTGGAGAGCTTCGCGGACCTGTTTATGGGGGGGGTGGGACTGTCGGTCAGCGAGGAGATCCCCCTCAACATGGAGAACGTGGTGAGGGCCCTGGGGGGCCAGGTGCTGGTGGAGGGCAACGGGCGTCGCCTCTGGGACAAGGTGTTCGTCGGGGCGATGAGCCTGGAGTCGATGGTCCACCGGATCGAGCCCGACTCCCTGATGGTGATTGGCGACCGGGTCGATGCCCAGAAGCTGGCCATCGAGCAGGGCATCAGCGCCATCATCATCACCGGGGGCTTTCCGGTGGAAAAGGAGGTGCTGGGTCTCGCCCGCCAGAAGCAGGTGACCCTCATCAGCTCCCGGCATCACACTTTCAAGACGGTGCAGCTGCTGAACCTGAGCATTCCGGTGCGGCACCTGATGACCACCGACGTGCTGTCGGCCCAGGAGGACGATCTGCTGGACGACGCGCGGCCGCTGCTGGCCCGGCAGCCGGTACTGCCGGTGGTCGACCCGGAGGGCAAGGTGGTGGGGATCGTTTCCCGCAGCGGGATCCTGCGACCCGCGCGCCAGCGGGTGGCGCTGGTGGACCACAACGAGCGCAGCCAGTCGGTGGAGGGGCTCGAGGAGGCCGAGATCGTGGCCATCATCGACCACCACCGGATCTACGACATCCGCACCGATGCCCCTATCTACGTCCGATTCGAGCCCTTGGGCTCCAGCAACACCATCATCTACAAGCTCTTCCGGGAGAACATGACTCAGATCCCCAAGTCCATCGCGGGGATAATGCTGGGGGCCATCCTCACCGATACAATCCTGTTCAAGTCTCCCACCTCCACTCAGGAGGATCGGAGGGCGGCGGAGATGCTGGCCGAGCGGGCCGGCGTCGATCTCAACGAGTTGGGGCGGGCGGTGCTTTCGGCTGCCTCGGACGTGGCGGGGAAGCGGCCGCGAGAGCTGCTGCTGGCCGACTTCAAGGAGTTTGCGCTGGGCGACTTGCGCTTCGGAGTATCCAGCGTGGAGACGGTCAACGCGGCGGCCGTGGCGGCCATGAGAGCCCAGCTACTGGAGGAGATGCGGGCCCTGCGGGACGAGCGACGCTACGCCAGCGTGATCCTGATGGTCACGGACATCGCCCACGAGCAAACGGAGATGCTGGTGGAGGGGCACGAAAGAGAGGTGTCCGAGGCTGTCGGCCGGTCCCTGGAGGACGGGCACCGCATACAGTTTCCCGGCATCCTATCGCGGAAGAAGCAGATCGTGCCCCTACTGCCCGCCATCCGTGACGCCATCGCCACCCGCCCGCACTGAGGGCAGTCCGCGGATGGGTGCAACCGGATTTCTCGTGTCTGTTGCCTCAGGCACTACACGTACGGGTTGTCTCTCTTCTCGGTGCCGATGGTCGACGAGGGGCCGTGGCCGGGATAGACTGTGTACTCCTCGGGCAGGTCGAAGAGCCTCTGGATGCTCTCCAGCAGCTCATCGAGATTCCCGCCGGGGAGATCGACCCGACCGATCCCCTGAGCGAAGAGGGTATCCCCGGTGAAGAGAAGGTCCGCCACCCGCAGGGTTACTCCCCCCGGGGTGTGCCCCGACGTGGGGATGACGGTGCCGGCCAGTTGGCCGATGGACAGCTCCTCCCCGCCCTCTAGCCGGACGTCGGGCAGAAGCTGGGGCAACTGCCGGGCCTGGAGTCCGTAGAAGCGACCGCCCTGCTGCATCAACTCGGCATCCAACCGGTGAAGGAGAACCCTGGCGCCGGTGGCCTGTCTCAGGTCGGGCAGGGCCCCCAGGTGGTCCGAGTGGCCGTGGGTGACGAGAATCTGCTCGACCCGCGCACCCTTCTTCTGGACGGTCTTCAGGATCTGGTCCGGATCGTCGGCCGGGTCGATCACCAGGGCCGCGTGGGTAGCGGGGCAGATTACCAGGTAGCAGTTGGTCTGAAGCGGTCCCAGCACCAACCTGACCACCTCGGGATAGGGGTTGGACATCGGCAGCCACCACCCAATTGCTTGTTGATATTGGGGCCATTGTCCACCTGCCCGGTTGCCCAAGTCAAGGGCGCCAACTTTACAGCTTTACGGGTAGAACGCAAGGACGGCGGGTGTCCCGCCCGCGCGCACCCAGCACCAGGGCGGTAAGATGAAGCTGGAAGGATCCCTCGGCGAGTGCACCCTGGCTCTCCTGCGCAAGATCGCCGCCAACCACGCCGTGGTCGCCGGAGAGGACCGGCTGCGATCCGAGCTGGCCCGCCTCCTCCATCGAAGACTGCTGGAGCCTGGCTACCTGGGCGAGTACGTCGCCGGCCTTCTCCAGCAGGAGATGGAGGCCCTGCAGCTCCTCAGGGACCAGGGCTGGACGGCCAAGGCCTTCGTCCTGGATCGCCGTTTTCCTCGGCGCGGTCCCACCGGGGCGATCCACGGCCGTGGGGAGCCCGGCCCTGCCCTCTCTCTTCTCCAGAAGGGGCTGCTCTTTCGGGGGTTCGCTGCGCTGGGATCGTGGCGCGGTGAGGTGTATTACCTGCCCGAGGAGCTGCGGCCGCTGCTGCTGTCGTCGCTGCCGGCCTCTGCCCCGGAGGAACCGGTCGATCTCCTGCTGCAGCACCCTCCCGACGCGGTTGCCGAGCGGCACATTGGCTTCGACCTCTTCTGCCTCCTCTCTTTCCTACGGCGAGAGCCTCGCCGCCTGGTTCGGGGAAGCCTGTCCCGGGCCGACCTGGCGAAACTGGAAAAGGAGGTGACGGCCGTATCCACCGACCTGGTGGTGAGCCGCTGGGAGGAGCGATGGAGGTTCCTCCTTCACCTCTGTCTGGCAGCCGGATGGATAAGAAGGGAGGGAAGCTGGCTGAGACCAGGGAGGGGCGTCGATAGGGTGCTGGCCGGAGGCGCGCAGCAGCCGCAGGATCGGCTGCTGGAGCGGTACCTGAAAGACCGCGGCTGGAGCGACCTGGCCGCCGCGGGAAAGGTCAGGCAGCCCCTGGGGACGCGGCAGATCGACGAGGCGGCGGCGAGACGGCTGCTGGTGCACTACCTGGGGGAGGTTGCCGGCGAGGGCTGGACCGACGAAGGCGGCTTTTTCCGGTGGATCCAAGGCCTCAATCCCGACTTCTTGAGGGAAGACTACTCGTCGCCGGCCTGGGCCGTGGTGCAGGTGGCCACCGACGTCGAGCTGTTCGGCCCCAGCAGCTGGGACGCCGTGGAGGGGGAGTGGATCCGCTACGTCCTGCAGGGGCCTCTCCAATGGCTGGGCGCGGTTCGGTGGGGCCTGACCCGCGGGGGAAAGGCCGAGGGTTTTCAGTGGGTCCCAGGAGGCCGGGAGGGGGCTCAGCGGAGCGTCTCGGCTGGGGAAGGGAGAGGGTTCGGGATAGCCTTGCAGGAGGACCTGGGGGTTGCGGCGCCTTACGAGGGGGAGCTGGGGCTGCTCTACCGGCTGGAGCCCTATCTGGAGCTGCATCGAAGGGACAGGACCAGTCTCTACCGGCTGACGATGGCGTCGGTGCTGGGCGGATTGGAGAAGGGCGGCAGCTGGGAGGAGTTGCGGGGGATGGTGGAGTCGCTAGCCGGGGGAACGGCCGTGACTGCCGTGGGGGAGCGGCTGAGCGACTGGGTTTCCCAGTACGGCAGGTTCGCGCTGGAGGGAGCTACCGTCCTGACCGCCGCCACGCCCGAGGACGCGGAGCTACTGCCCGCCCTGCCGGGGGTTGCCGCCTGCCTGTACTCCCGGCTGGGGGCTCGGAGCTACCGGGTGTACCCGGAGCGGGTGCGAGAGCTGGTGGACAGACTGAGGAAGGCGGGGTACCCGCCGAAAGTGGATCCGACCGCCGGGCTGGAGGGGATGCGACGCACGGTAGGGGAGGCTAGCCTCCTCCGGGAGAGCCTCTTCGCCCTGAAGCTGCTGGGGTCTCTCCACCCCAACCTGGACTTGCGGGAGGGGGCCCAGGCGGTGCGGCGGCTGGAGGCGGCCCTGGGGCCGGAGGAGAGCGGCGAGATCAGCCTGCGAGTTCAAGAGGCAATGAAGCAGCTGGAGAGACCGTGACGCGTGCGGCAGTTGTTAGCCTTTAGGTTGCCATGCTATAATCCCTCGGCGTATTGTGTAAGTAAGTTGTGCTGGCCAGGGGGTAGGCAGTGATCAGTCCCAATCAGGCTTTGGGCATCGAGCGCAACGCGAACATCCCGGATTTCGGACCCGGGGATACCGTTCGGGTTGGCGTCAAAGTGATCGAAGGGGGCCGAGAGAGGCTCCAGAACTTCGAGGGCGTAGTCATCCGCCTGGTGAAGCCGCGGCAAGCTGACGGAAGCTTCACCGTCCGGCGTATCAGCCACGGCGTTGGCGTTGAGCGAACCTTCTCGCTCGCTTCGCCTCGAGTCGACAAGGTGGACGTGATGCGGCGCGGCCTGGTGCGACGGGCCCGTCTCTACTACCTCAGGTCGCTCGTCGGCAGGGCTGCGCGGATCAAAGAGAAGCGTCCGCCGGCAGCAACCCGCCGTTCATCTGCAGAGGGCGGACAGGCTTAAGGTGCGGGGGTGCGCGTGCGTCCCCCGCACTGCTCCCCATCGCACACCCCCCGAATTCCCCGATGTGGTGACCCTCCCGCTGCTCGTCGCGCACTACTCTCCTGCCTGAGACAGGCCGGAGGGACGGACGGCACCGGAGCTAGTTCCAGGCTTTCCGCGCAGCTCGCCGGGAGAGATGTCGGATGGTGATGTTCCCCAGCCTCGCGCGAGAGCGCGATCTGTGGCGACAGGGGAGACCCCGGGTAGTCGGCCTGGACGAGGCGGGCCTCGGCCCACTGGCGGGGCCGGTAGTAGCAGCAGCCTGCCTGGTCCCCACCGGCTGCGATGCGATCGAGGGCGTGCGGGACTCAAAGACCCTCTCCCCCTCCCAGCGCGAGCGCCTCTACGGTGAGATCCTCCGGCAGGCGGTCGCCGTTGGGGTGGGCGCGGCATCCGTCCAGGAGATCGAGATTCTCAACGTCCTGGCGGCGTCTCGCCTGGCGATGCGGCGGGCCCTGGCCCGAATCTCCCCCTACGACTACGTCCTGGTGGACGGGCGCGAGTTCCGCGATCCGACCCTGGGGCCGCACACTGCCATCATCGGCGGCGACTCCCTCTGCTACTCCATAGCCTGCGCCTCCATAATCGCGAAGGTGACTCGGGACCGGTTGATGAAGAGGCTGGCCGCCATCTACCCCGTCTACGGGTGGGACCACAACGCAGGCTACGGGAGTCCAGGCCACCTGGAAGCCCTCAGAGCGGCGGGCCCCACCCCGTTCCACCGGCGAACCTTCGCCCCGGTCCGCTCGCTCACGGGTCCGGATCTCTTCGTGGACTGGACCCCCGGGGATGGTTCGGAGCCTGCGAGTGCCCGACAGCCTTCTGGCTCGGGGCTCGACGACGTTTCGCCCTAGTTCCGCGCTGCATCTTTGCAACACCGGGCGGATGTTCGATACTACGGGGCAACAGGGTGCGTCGACGAAGCGTGTCGGGCGAAGGACAACCGATGGGCCTCTGCGGCCATCACCGTCGGCCTTACGAGCCTATCGAGGCGGGTCGGGAGTTGCTTCTGTGACCTCAGATCGGCAGCGCACTGGCCGGGAGGGCGAAGATCTGGCCGGCCGGTACCTGGAGAAAGAAGGGTGCCGGGTGGTGGCGCGGAACTATCGCTGTCGTCTGGGTGAGTTGGATCTGGTGGTCGAGGCGCCCGACGGGGTGATCTTCGTGGAGGTCCGAACGAAGAGGCAACCCTGCCTGGTTCGACCGGAAGAGACGATAACCCGACCGAAGGCCCTTCGGTTGGCCAGGCTGGCCGAGTGGTATCTGGCCGCCACCGGCCAGGAGGAGCGGCCCTGGCGAGTGGACCTGATGGCCGTGGAGCTGAGCGCAGAGGGCAAGCTTCTTCGAATACAGCGGTTCCTAGACGTGACCTCGGGCTTCGTAGACCATGGCTATTAGAGCTCCTCGACGAGTTGCGGCACTATTGCTGCTGCTGCTGGCCCTGGTGACCAGTGGCTTTGGGCCGCCCACGCTGATCGAGTCGCAGGCCGCCGTCACGCCGGCCACCCCGCTGACCCTGAAGCTGATGCGGGTCGACCGACCGCCGCAGGTCTCGGCGAAGGCGGCGGTCATCATGGACGCCGGCACGGGCCAGGTGGTGTACGAGAAGAACTCCCACGAGCGCCGAGCGCAGGCCAGCACCACCAAGATGGTCACCGCCCTGGTCACCCTGGAGAAAGCCCGGCTGACCGACGTGGTGAAGGCTGGGCCCGACGTGAAGGTGGAGCCTTCGGTCATAGGTCTCGACCCAGGGGATCAACTGACGGTCGAGCAGCTGCTGTACGGCCTGCTGCTGCCCTCGGGGAACGACGCGGCGGTGGCCCTGGCGGACTACGTAGGAGGGTCGATCCCCGGGTTCGCCGCGATGATGAACGCGAAGGCCGAGCAGCTGGGGCTGAAGGATACTCACTTCGTGACCCCCCACGGGTTGGACGCCGATGGCCACTACTCCTCGGCCTACGATCTCGCCATCATAGCCCGGGCCGGCATGCAGAACCCCGTGTTCGCGAGGATCGTGGGAGCCACGGAGTTCCGCATCGACGGCCCCATTCGCTGGGTTTTCAAGAACAGCAACAAGCTGTTGGGCGTCTACCCTGGTGCGGACGGGGTGAAGACGGGGTATACTGATAACGCGGGGCGGTGTCTGGTCTTCTCGGCAACGCGCAACGGGCACAGGGCCATCGCCGTCGTGCTGGACAGCGCGGACATTTTCGCCGATGCGGCCGCCCTGCTGGATTACTTCTTTGCCGACTACACGTGGGACACTCTGCCTGCGGCGGATTCGCCACTAGGCAGCTACAGTCGGGGGGAAGAGGTCGGGCGGATGGTCGCCAGGACGCGACCCAGCCTCGTGTTCCCGGGCTGGCAGAAGCCCTATCTGCGGTGGTTCTACTCTCTGGTGCCCGACGCGTCGAAGGCGGATGGGTCGGCCGGCCTCGTCACCTATTACCTCTTCGGGAGGAAGGTGGCGGAGGCGCCGCTGTACGACGAGGGGAACTAGCAGCCTCGGTGTTGCCAGGGTTCTTGGTTTGGTTGGGAAAGCCCTGTCTTATCTTGCAGGTGTCATGGCTGACGGACCTTCCATAGTTCACGGGTCGCCATCGGAAAACGGCGACGAGGCAAACGGGAAGAGAGAGCGGCTCCAAAAAGTGCTGGCGCATGCCGGCGTCGACTCGCGCCGTGCCGCCGAGGAGATGATCTTGGCGGGGCGGGTGTCCGTCAACGGCGAGGTCGTCACCCGGCTGGGCACCAAGGTGGACTCCGAGCGCGACAGCATCGCGGTAGACGGCAAGCCGATTCCGAAGCGGGTCAAGAAGAGCTACCTGATGCTGAACAAGCCGGCGGGATACATCACCACCGTCGACGATCCCGAGCGGCGCCCCACCGTGATGGATCTGGTGCCTCACAACTCGCGGATCTACCCGGTGGGACGGCTGGACGCCAACAGCGAGGGGTTGATCCTGATGACCAACGACGGGGAGTTCGCCAACCTCCTGGCTCACCCCCGTTACGCCTACGAGAAGGAGTACCACGTCGCAGTGCCGGGCACCGTCAAGGAAGAGGATCTGCGAGCCCTGCGCGAGGGTGTGGTCATCGACGGGGGGAAGAGCGCGCCCGCCCAGGTCCGCGTCTTGAACTCCGATGGCAAGAGCACCTGGCTCGGCATGACCATCCACGAGGGGCGGAACCGCCAGATCCGGCGGATGCTCCATGCCCTGGGGTACAGGGTGGAGCGGCTGGTGCGGATGAGGGTTGGCCCCCTCTGGTTGGGCTCGCTGCCGCCCGGTGCGTACCGGTACCTGACGCCCACCGAAGTAAGAATGTTGAAGAGGACGGGGAGTGAAGGCGCCAGTCATATGCATTGACGGTCCCGCCGCGTCGGGGAAGACTACCATCGCCAAGATCCTGGCCGAAAGGCTGGTGTACTTCTATTTGGATACCGGGGTGCTGTACCGGGCTATCACCTGGGTGGCTCTCCAGCGGGGTATCTCCCCGTCCGATGGGGAGACGCTGGCCAAGCTGGCCGGCGATACGACCATAGAGGTGAAGGCTGCCCCGCCTGGCGACCCGCGCCAAACGGTGGTCCTGGCCGACGGCGACGACGTATCGCTGGCGATCCGCACCCCTCAGGTCGACGCCAACGTCTCCGAAGTCTCGGCCCATCCCGACGTTCGTACTGCCCTGATCGATGTCCAGCGCTCGGTGGCCGACAAGGGCGGGGTGATCCTGGCAGGGAGGGACGCGGGAACGGTGGTGTGGCCGGGGGCCGAGGTGAAGCTGTTCCTGGTGGCCAGCGAGGAAGAGAGGGCGAGGCGCCGCCAGAAGCAGGCGGAGGCCCAGGGGATGAAGGTCGACTTCGACACGGTCTTGGCCGAGCTGCGGCGCCGCGATGCGTACGATAGCGGACGGGCCGTAGCCCCCCTCAAGGCCGCGACCGATGCCATCGTCGTCGACACGACCTCCATGACCATCGAGCAGGTCGTCGACAAGGTGCTGGAGCTGTTTCAGCAGAAGACAGGCGTGCACGTTGCCCCCTCCGGCGGCGCCTAGGGAAATCTGCCCAAATGTTCTACAGCTTTGCCTGCACGGGCGTCCGGTTGCTGTTGTGGTTGCTCACCCGATGTGTGGTGGAAGGGCTGGAGAACGTTCCCTCCGCGGGACCCTTCCTGCTGGTGTCCAACCACCTCAGCATAATAGATCCCCCCTCTCTGGGAGCCCTGCTGCCCCGGCGCGTCACCTTCATGGCCAAGGAAGAGGCCTTCCGCGACCCGCTGCTGGGCCGCGTAGTCCGCTGGTACGGAGCATTCGCCGTGAAGAGGGGCCAGCCGGATCGCCAGGCCCTGCGGACCGCGACGGCCGTGCTGAAGGGCGGAGGGGTCGTGGGCATGTTCCCCGAGGGTACCCGCAGCAAGACGGGGAGGCTGAACAAGGCCTTCGCCGGCTCTGCCCTGGTCGCCCACATGGCGAAGGCGCCGATCCTTCCGGTGGCCATCACCGGCACGGAGCGGATCAAGGGCCCCTTCTCCCTGTTGACAAGGCCGGCCATCACCCTTCGGGTGGGGAAGCCTTTTACCCTGGAGCGGGGCGAGGGTGACAGGGGAGACCTGGACACCATGACCGCTTCCATGATGGCGAGGATCGCGGCCCTCCTTCCCGAGGAGCGGCGCGGGTTCTACACCGACGCGGTGGAAGGGTAGTGAATCTATCGACCCCGGGATGGGAAGGCACGTGGAGTATCGAGAGAGCGAGGGCGGTTTGGTCACTGCGGTGGCCGATGGCAGCGTAGCGGATGCGATCGGGATTCGCGCGGGCGACCGGGTGCTGACGCTGGACGGGCTGCGAGTTGCCGACGTTATCGACTACCGGTTCTGGTCGGACGCGCCGGATCTGACCGTGAGCTTCGAGCGAGAGGGGGAGGAGCACGAGGTTCGGGTTGCGAAGGAGTGGGACGAGGAGCTGGGGATCGAGTTCGATAGCCCGGTCTTCGACGGGATCCGAAGATGCCGCAACAACTGCACCTTCTGCTTCGTGAAGAACCTGCCCCGCGGCCTGCGGAAGACACTTTACATAAAGGACGACGACTACCGGCTTTCGTTCCTCTATGGGAACTTCATAACCCTCAGCAATTTGACCGCTGCGGACCTGGATCGCATCGAGCAGCAGCGGCTCAGCCCGCTCTACGTTTCGGTTCATGCCACCGAGAGGGGGTTGCGGAACCGGCTGATGGGGGCGGAAGCAGCCGACATCCTCGAGCAGATCGACGACCTGGGACGGCGGAAGATCCAGATCAACGCTCAGGTGGTTCTCTGCCCGGGATTCAACGACGGGGCGAGTCTGGAGCGCACGATCGACGACCTGG
Source organism: Chloroflexota bacterium (assembly GCA_027356795.1). Lineage (GTDB taxonomy): Bacteria > Chloroflexota > UBA6077 > UBA6077 > UBA6077 > JAJYNT01. The sequence goes on from DAHVXI010000061.1 coordinate 33,436, forward strand.
CGGAGCGGCAGGAGACCGTGATCTCGGTGGCGGTGGTCCCGGTGGGGCTCACGCGCTTCTATCGAGGGACCGGGGTGCGAGGCTACACGCCGGAGGAGGCCCGCGCCGTGGTAGAGCAGGTTTCCTTCAGGCAGAGGCTCTTCCGGAGAGATCTGGGGAGGAGCTTCGTTCACCTGGGCGACGAGTTCTACAGCATGACGGGAAAGCCGGTACCGGCTGCCGTCTGGTACGACGGGTACCCCCAGTTGGACAATGGCGTGGGTTTGGTACGTCGATTGCTTTCCTCGTGGGCCAACTGCAGACGTCGGTTGCCGGCCGCTGCGCCGGGCCGGCGGCGAGTGGGGTGGATCTGCGGCCGCTCGGCGTACCCCACCTTGCAGCGGCTCGCCAACGACATGAACCGTGTGGACGGACTCAGGGTTGAGGTGTGTGCGGTGGCTAACGAGTTCTTTGGAGCGGGCGTCACCGTATCGGGATTGCTGACGGGCTCGGACGTCTCCCCCGTGCTGAGGGAGAAGGCGATGGATGGCTGGATCATCCCCAGGGTGATGTTCGACAGCTCGGGAGAGCGGACCCTCGACGGCATGACCCTGGCCGAGATCAGCCGGGATGCCTCCGGCCCCGTCGGGGTGGGCGCCACGGCGCGTGACCTGTTGGAACTCAGTTTATATGGGAGTGCGGCATGTGCGGGATAGTCGGCTACGTGGGTAGTTCACAGGTGCTGCCGATCCTGATGGACGGACTGCGTCGTCTGGAGTACCGGGGTTACGATTCCGCGGGCGTGGCGGTGATCACGCCGAATGGAGATCTGTCGATCCACAGGGCCGCTGGGAAGCTGCTCAACCTGGCGAAGGAGCTGAGCGATTCCGGCCCCGAGGGTACCGTGGGGATCGGCCACACCCGGTGGGCGACCCACGGCCGGCCTTCGACGGAGAACGCACACCCCCACACCGACTGCACCGGGCGATTGTGTGTCGTCCACAACGGCATCATCGAGAACTTCGCCACCCTTCGGCGGGGCCTCCTGGAGAGGGGCCACCAGTTCTACAGCGAGACCGATACCGAGGTGCTGGCCCACCTGATCGAGGATGAGCTGTCCCGGCTGGAGCGGCTGGGGGAGGACGGCACCCGGTCGAGGCTGGTTACCGCCGTGCGTCTCGCCCTGGCGCAAGTTCGCGGCGCCTACGCCATCGCGGTGTTGAGCCTCGACGAGCCCAGGTCCGTGGTGGGCGCCAGGCAGAGTGCCCCGCTGATAGTCGGTCTTGGGGACGAGGAGAACTACCTGGCCTCGGATATCCCCGCGCTGCTCTCCAGGACCCGCCGGGTCGTCCGGCTGGGCGAGGGAGAGATCGCCCACTTGACCCCAACAGGGGTGTCGGTCTGGGATCCGGCGGGCCAGCGAGTCGACGCTCAGCCGGTGCGGATCGAATGGGATCAGACCGCGGCGGAGAAGGGCGGGTACCCTCACTTCGTGCTGAAGGAGATCAACGAGCAGCCCGAGGCGGTGCGCAACGCCCTCATGGGGCGGCTGGGGCAGCGGGACGGCCTGCTGGCGGAGGTGGCACACCTGGAGCTCTCCGCGATCGACCGCATCGTCATGACCGCCTGTGGCACCTCCTCCTACGCCTGCATGATCGCCAAGTACGCCTTCGAGGAGTGGAGCCGCCTGCCGGTAGAGGTGGCTATCGCCTCGGAATTCCGGTACGCCGAGCCCTATCTGGACGAGCACACCCTGTTCATCGCCGTGACCCAGTCCGGCGAGACCGCCGATACCCTGGCCGCCTTCGAGCAGGCCAGGGCCCACGGCGCGAAGACGGTGGCTATCACCAACTCGGTCGGCAGCGCCATCACGGTTGGAGCCGACGCGGTCCTTTACCTCCAGGTCGGACCTGAGATCGGGGTGGTCGCCACCAAGACCTTCACCGGCCAGCTGGCGGTGCTGATGCTGCTGGGGGTTCACATCGCACGGGTCCGGGGCACCATGAGCTCGGAGGAGGCCGAGGCGGTCGTGGCTCAGCTGGCCTCCGCGCCGGAGGCCATAGAGCAGGCCCTGAAGACCAACGACGAGGCGGCTCGCATCGCCTATTCCGTGGCCAACGTGGCTCACCTGCTGTTCCTGGGCCGTGGCGTGGGCTACCCCACCGCCATGGAGGGCGCCCTCAAGCTGAAGGAGATCAGCTACATCCACGCTGAGGGCTACCCGGCCGGCGAGTTGAAGCACGGGCCCATCGCCCTGCTGGATCCCTCGATGCCGATCCTCGCCGTGGCGACCCAGTCTCGGACCTACGAGAAGATGGTGAGCAACATCCAGGAGGTCAAGGCTCGGGGCGCACGGGTTATCGCCATCGCCTCCGAGGGCGACGAGGAGATCAGGCAGCACGTCGACGAGCTGATCTACGTGCCACGGGTGCCGGAGCTGATCTCACCCTTCGTCAACGTTGTCCCGATGCAGCTGTTCAGCTACTACGCGGCAGTGAGTCGCGGCTGCGACGTGGATCAGCCGAGGAACCTCGCGAAGAGCGTCACCGTCGAGTAGATGGATCTTCGGCCACCTGAGCACTTGATTGGCTAGGGGGGATCCCCGCTGTGCGAATCGCCGTCGTGGGCAACTTCGGGCTGACCGGCAAACAGACGATGGCCGTCAGGGCGCTGCCCCTCGCCGAGGCCCTCGCCACCCGTGGACACTCCGTCTGCGCGGCGCTCCCCATCCGCCGGTCGGATGACCATGGGGGGCCCGCTGAGCAGAACGGGGTTCGGCTGAAGTACGCCGGTCGGGGTCCACGCGTACCCGGTCTTAGCCATATCTGGCAGCTGCTTATCCTGGCACACTTCGCCTGGCACTGGCATCCCGAGGTCCTCTACTGCTTCAAGCCTATCGCCTACTCGGGTGGGGTGCTCTCCCTCTTCTGGTGGTTGCGGCGGCTGGGTCTCTATCGCGGGAGGCTCGTGCTGGATACCGACGACTGGGAGGGGGACGGTGGCTGGAACGATCGGCAGCCATTTCCCTGGTGGCTGAAGCGCTTCGTCGCCCGGCAGGAGCGGTGGTCGCTGCGCCACGCGGACCTGGTCACCGTCGCCAGTCGGGCGCTGCTAGAGCGCACCCGGCAGGTGGGAGCGCAGCGGACCCTCTACCTTCCGAACGCTCCGGCCGCGTCTTCCCCCGGGCTGGTGGCCCCGGCCGATCCGAATCTGCGCTCCCGACTGGGGCTGGAGGGCCGGCCAGTCGTGCTCCTCTACACCAGGTTCTTCGAGTTCGGCACCGGGCGGCTGATGGATTGCTTCCAGGAGATCCTGCGGGCGATCCCGGACACGGTGCTGCTGGTGGTGGGCCAGGGGCTCGAGGGCGAGGAGACGGAGCTGCGACGTCAGGCGGCCGATCGGGGGGTGGCGGGCCAGGTAGTGCTGGCGGGATGGCTGCCCCCGGATCAGGTGGCCGGCTACTTCCGGGCAGCCGACGTGGCCCTCTACCCCCTGGACGACACCCTGTTGAATCGGACCAAGTGCCCGGTAAAGCTGCTGGACCTCCTGGTGGCCGGGGTGGCCGTGGTG
>DAHVXI010000024.1:0-5901 GCA_027356795.1 Chloroflexota bacterium
CATGCTGAGCGCAGCGAAGCATCTCCCCGTGGCGAGAGGAGATCCTTCGCTATCGCTCAGGATGACACCTGTCAGAACCATCGTGGCGGAGTACTAGTGCGCCGCGAGTTGGGGAAGGGCTGCAAGGCGCCCTCCCCAGCCGCGGTCGTGCAGCGTTAGACCGTCTCAGCCCTCTTTACGGCCGGAACGAACCGAAAGATCGTGAGCTCCGGCCGGTTGCGGAACCGGAGGGGGATGCCCGAGACCCCCAGGCCCGGCGTAACGTAGAGAGGATTGCCGTTCACCCGGTACAATCCCGAGACGTACTTGGTTCGAGCGTGGAGGTTGCTCGCCACTGAGGCCAGCAGGGGCAATCTGATCTGCCCGCCGTGGGAGTGGCCCCGGCCAGCGAAAGCTGGAACTCGCCGGGCCGCAGCCAGGCCCTCCCCACCCACGTGGAGATCCGACAGCTGGGCCACTCTCAACCCCACCAGCCTGTCCGAGTGGCCGTCCGCAGGCAGGTCGACCCGGACCACCTTCAGTCGGGTTGGCTCCCACAGGGCATCTATCAGAGCGAGGCCGCCGGCCAGCGCCAGCGGCTTCCAGGTAGCGGATAGGATCCCTCGCAGCTCTCTGAGCATCGATCCCTGACCCGTACACCCCGTTTCTTCAGCTACTTGCAGCAAGCCCAGGTGGTTTGTGCCACCATATTTGACGGTGAGCGCCGCACATCCTACCATGGTTGCTCCATCTGCGGATGAGGTGAACCATGCCGAGAGTGCGGGCCCACGTCTTCATATCCGGCTACGTGCAGGGAGTCAACTTCCGAGCGTCCACCCGCCGGGAGGCCGAGACCCGAGGGGTCGCGGGTTGGGTCTCCAACGTGCCCGATGGCCGGGTGGAAGCCCTCTTCGAGGGCGAGGCATCGGACGTGCAAAGGATGGTCGACTGGTGCCGCCACGGACCGGCCAGAGCCCAGGTGGACCGGGTCGAGGTGAATTGGGAACCCTACACCGGGGAGTTCGACAGCTTCGACGTGTTGCTGGGATCCTATTGGTGACCGGTTTCCCCGACGCTGCTGCAGTGGTAAAATGAGCTAATCGGCCATAGGAGACTAATCATTTCCGGGCAACAAGAAACCCAGGCTACACCCGTACAGGACCGGGGGCACTACCGCCGCCATCGCGGGGCTTGCTCTTTCTACCGCGAGAACTGGTCGGCGGAGCAGGATCTGAACGCCCCTGGCGATCAGCTGCTGTATCAAATCATCTGCCTCTGGGACACCCCTCCCGTGACCGGCGAAGAGCAGCAGCGCTGCCTGCACGCGACCAACGGATGCTGGCGGGCGAATCACCCTGCCAATCGCCAGAATGGGCACAACGGCCACAGGGCGGCGTGCTCCGATACCCGCGAGCAGGACGAGATGGCTGACTCCGGCGACCTCGCCGGCGAAAGCCGATGCGGCCGGAACGGCCGGTCGAAGACCGGAAAAGAAGGGGAGATGGCCAAGGAAGCCTAGCGGCGCTAGTGCAAGAAGTCCTGCTCGGGGTCCACTCTGGGGAACTGGGAACTGGTTACCAGCTCGCGCATCTCCTCGATGGTCGTGGTGGCGTTGCCCATCTTGCGGACCACCAGCCCCGCAGCATAGTTGGCCAGGTGGGCGGCTATCACCGGCCGCGCCCCTGCTGCCAGGGCCAGGGTCGCCACCGCCACGGCGGTGTCGCCGGCGCCGGTCACGTCGAACACCTCGCTGCGGTTCGCCACCTCGATGTGGGTATGGCGCCCGCCCGCGTCCATCACCGACATGCCGTCGGCCCCCCGGGTGATCAGCACCACCCCGGCCCCCAGTTCGTCCAGCAGCCGGCGGCAGGCGCCGGCGAAGGCGTCCTCGCAATCCAGGCTCTCCCCCAGGGTCGATTCCACCTCGCCCTGATTTGCCTTGACCAGCCCGAAGCCCGTGAAGCGATGAAGGTCCCCCTGTGAGTCCACGGTCAGCAGCTTCTGATGCCGCGAGGCCAGGCGATGGCAGGCATCGATCACCTCTGGCGTGATGACGCCGCTCTTGTAATCGGAGAGCAGCACGGCATCAACCGCGGGGATGGCTTTCTCCAGGTACTCCACCAGCTCCTGCACCGTCTCGGAGCGGGCGGGACTCCTGGAGAAACGGTCCATCCTGACGATCTGCTGCCGGACGATGTGGTTGCCGTGGGCGAGGATGCGGGTCTTCGTGATGGTAGGCCTGGAGGCATCCACCACCATGCCCTCGGTCTGGACCCCCGCGGCCTCCAGCAGCCCTCGCAGCTCGACGCCTGCCTCGTCCTCCCCGACGATGCCGGCCATCAGCGCCCGGCCGCCCAGCGATGCCACGTTTCGAGCGGGGTTGGTCCCTCCGCCCGGCAGCGCGAACCGCTTCTCGTACTCCAGGATCAGCACCGGAGCCTCCCGGGATATCCTGGTGGGCCGGCCCACCAGGTACTCATCCAGGAAGAGATCCCCCACCACCAGGACGCGCTTGCCCTCGAAGCCGGGCAGGACTTCCAGCAGCCGATTCCTGTTCAACTCTCCTCCAACGGCACCCCGCTACCGCACTCTACCTGTGGCGACCACCACCGCCAGCACGAGGAAGAGCAGTCCCATCAGGTTCCCAAAGAGGCCCGCCACCCCGAAGCTCACGGCCGCCTCGAGCCGCGGCGCGAGGGGCAGCGACGCGGGCAGCCGTGTCATCACCATGGCGACCTGCCCGGCCAATGCCGCCAGCACCGTGAGCCCTCCGGCCAGCACCGCCAGCCCCCTGGAGATCCGGCCATCGGCCCCCCGGCTCACCGCCTCCCCGACGACGTATCCCAACAGCACCAGCAGTAGCCAGGAGAGCCCGAAGGATGATCCCACCTGGGCCCACAGAAAGCCTCCCACCAGGGCAGCCACCACGCCGTAGGCCGCCGCCTTCGCGAAGCGCCGAGGCCCCACCTGGAAGAGGGGCGGCCTCTTCAGGGCGGCACACTCCCGGCACCGCCCGCCCACCGGTGTCTGGATCACACACCGGACGCAGATCGGCTTTCCGCACCGGCTGCAGCTGAGGTGGGTCTCCGTGTTGGGGTGGTTGGCACACCGGAAAGGGGCCGCCTTACCGGTTTCTGCAGTCAAGTTGATTCCCCCGTAAGAACCGCAACCCTGCCGACGAGAGCAGGGTTCGCGCAAGAGATGTCGGTTAAGTCTACCACTTTCGCACTATCCGGACCCACCGCCCGCTCCCCGCAGCAGCTCCCTGGCCGCCGCCAGCACCATGGCGGGCGTGATCTGCTTCAGACACTGCGGGTCGCCGCAGCCGTACCGCAACCCCATCGACTGCCCTCGATAGAGGCAGGGGCTGCAGGGCAGATCCACCCGCACCACCCGACTACGCTCCGAGGAGGGGTCGTAGGGACCCCAGGCCCGATGGTTGGACAGGCCGAAAAGGGCCACCACCGGCACGCAGGCGGCGAAGGCTATCTGCATCACGCCGCTGTCGTTGCCCACGAACAACCGACAGCGGGACAGCACGGCGGCCAGGTGCAGAGGGGAGGGAGTGCCTTCCAGCAGCGTCGCCGGCACCCCCGCTCCTGCGACCACCCTCTTCGCCAGCTCCTCTTCCCCCGGTCCGGCAACTATCAGAGGGAGCAGGCCATCGGCGGACAGATCCCGAGCCACCGCGGCAAACCCCAGGGGGTCCCACCGGCGGGTGGGACTGTAGCTGCCCGATCCCGGGTGGATCGCCACCACCCTGTCGCCCTGCCCCAGCCCCAGGCGGGCCCAGCCCTCGTCGGCGAAGGCTTCCTCCTCAGCCCCCCAGGAGAGCCGGACCCGGGGCTTGGGGTCCGTTGCCCCCAGCAGCCCCACCACCTCCATCCAGTACTCCACCTCGTGGAGGGCACCGAAGCCCCGGTCCGGCCTCGCCAGCTTCAGGAACCGCCCTCGCCCGTCGTCCAGGCCGACCCGCAACGGCGCGCCCGAGACCAGCGTCAGCATGGCGTACTTGGCCACCCCGGGCCAGGTGAGCAGGTGGTGGAGGAGCAGCACCGCGTCGAAGGAGTGGCTGCGAAGCTGCCCGGCCAATCGAGCCAGCGCCAGCAGGCCTCGGGGTCGCAGGAAGCCACGGGGGTCGTCGAACAGGTACTTGTCCAGCACTATCACCCTATCCACCAGACCCGACCGCCGGATCAACGACTCGGTCTGAGGCGTCACCAAGGCGCTGATCTCCGCCTGGCTGTGGCGTCGCCGCAAGGCCTCCAGGGCCGGGTAGGCCGTCAGGAGGTCGCCGATGCCCGCCAGCTTCACCACCAGAATCCTATCCATCACTCACAACTCACGACCGTCTCTCGGATAGCCTCGAAGACCTGGTCCACGGAAACCCCGGCCATGCACAGGTGGTCGGGCCGGCGGCACGCCGAGGGGTTCATCGGATCGTAGCAGGGGCTGCACTCTACCTGCGCCCTCAGCACCCGACCATTCGGTCCCAGGGGCCCCGTGATGGCGGGATCGGTGGGCCCGTAGACGGAGACCGAGGGCACGCCCAGGGCCGAAGCCACGTGGAGCGGGCCGCTGTCGCACCCGAGGAACAGGTCGCACCTGGCCAGCAGCGCCACCAGCTCCGGCACCGAGGTCCTGCCCACCAGCACCACCGGCGGCGTGGCCATCCGGCTGCGCAGCTGCTCGACCAGGGGCAACTCCGAGGCGGAGCCCACCAGCGCCACCCGCGTTCCCAGTTCCCGCTGCACCCGGTCCGCCACCGCCGCCCACCGATCGGGGAACCACCGCTTGGCCGCCATGTTCAGCGCTCCGGGGTGGAGGGCTACCAGTCTCTCCCCGGACGAAATGCCGGCGCCGGAGAGCAACGTCTCGACGCATTCAGCCGCGGCTGGGTCCACCCTCAGCCTCGGCGGCTTGCCGGACGTCTGCGCCCCGAGTGCCCGCACCAGCTCCAGGCAGTACTCCGCCTCGTGGCGTCGCTGCAGGTAGCGCCGGCCCGGCACCGGCAGGTCGAAGGTGGCGGGGAAGCCCTCCTCCCGGTAGCCGGCCAGGTAGTCCGCCCCGCTCAGGAGAGCGGCCGCCGCGCCGACCCGGCCGTAGAAGCTAACGCACAGGTCGTAGCGCTCCCGCCGAAGCTCCGCCAGCGCCCCCATCGCCTGTCGCGGGGCGCGCCCGACGCCCCACTCCCCCGCCCTTCGCCAGCGGTTGACGTCCACCGGGATCACCCGGTCCACTGCGGGATGCCCCCGCAACAGGTCGGCCGTGTAGGGCAAGACCAACACCGATAGCCGGGCCTGCGGCGCCGCCTCCCGCAGCGCCTCGAAGGCCGGCAGGGTGAAGATCAGATCGCCCATCAGGTCCAGCCGAATCGCCAAGACCGAGCGGACATCGCCGAGGGCAGGAATCTTCCGGCGCCCCAGCCCCCGGCGTCCCAACCCGTAGGCGCCGAACAACAGCCACGCCAGATCCCATGCCCCGGCCTTGGCTATGCGTTTCAGCTGGCTTCCAGGCAAGAATGTGCCCCCCTAATCACCGCGTGTCGCCGCCTCCGATTCGTAGGGGCGAACCTCGTGTTCGCCCACCCGGTCGACCGATAGAAGGGCGATCACAAGAATCGCCCCTACCCAACTACACCTATCCCATCTAGGGATGCCGGCCGCCCTGCAGCAGCCGCAGGCACTCCGCGGCCACCTTCTCCTGGGGGATCGCCCCCATGCAAGGGGCGTATCCGCCGGCCGGGGGCTGCAAGTCCAACCGGCCGCAGGGAGGGCCAGGCCACCCTGCCGCGACAACCCGATGGCGGGAGGCATCCCCCCATGGACCGAAGACGGCCGGGTCGGTGGGGCCGAAGAGGTGCACCGAGGGGACGTCCAACGCCACCGCCAGGTGGAGAGGCCCGTTGTCCGTCCCCACCAC
>DAHVXI010000079.1:0-14214 GCA_027356795.1 Chloroflexota bacterium
GAAGCGGGCGAGAGCCTCTTCTCCATGGGCGTAGTAGACGCCGCTGCCGGCGATCAGCAGGGGGCGCTCGGCCTTGGCGATGGCAACTGCTGCCTCCTCGACCAGCTTCGAGGTGGCGAGACAGTGCGGCTGCACCACCCCGCAGTCGGTGCTCCCCAGGGAGGTTCCGGGGAGGCCCGTCACCTCGGCGTCCAGGACGTCCTGGGGGATGGTCAGATGCACCGGGCCCGGCCGGCCGCTGGTGGCGTGGGCCAGGGCTTCGTGGATATAGAAGGGGATCTTCTCCGGGCGATCGACGAAGCGGGCGTACTTGCACACCGTCGCCGCCGTCGCCACCTGATCGAAGTCCTGAAATTTGCCCCGGTCGCTGAGGGCGTGGTCGGCGGAGCCGGAGATCAGCAGGACGGGAGCTCCGTCGAAGCGAGCGTTGAGCAGGCCGGTGAGGGCGTTGGTGTGCCCCACCGAGGCGCTGACGCCGCACACACCAACCCGCCCGGTGAAGCGCCCGTACACCTCGGCCATGTAGGAGGCCGTTTGCTCGTTGCGGGTATCGATAACCCTGAGGCCCTCCTTGCGGGCCGAGTGAAGGACGGGGTTGATCCCGTTGCCCACCAGCGCGGACAGGAAGGTGATCCCGTGGGCCTTCAGGGTTTGAGCTACTAAGTCGGCACCGATCATACAGATTCTCCTAGACAGGTCTGACCTAACCCCCGTCCCCTTTACCTGTGGGGAAGGGGAGAGAACCCCCTCCCCGAAACGGGGAGGGGGCAGGGGGAGAGGTCGGAATTGGGCTACTTCTTGGCCGCCGCCTGGACGAACTTCGGGTTGGCCCAGGAATCGAAGGGGATCGTCTTTTTCAACTGGTTGTTGTCTGTCAGGAACTTGGCCTGGGCCTCCATGCTGGCCTTGAAGGTGCCATCCTGGAACAGCTTCACCTGCTCCGCCGCGGTGTAGTACTTCACCGGGTCGAGCATCTTGGACAGATCATCCACCGACTGGTTGAAGTTGACGGTGGTCTTCAGCCACGCGGCCAGATCCTGTCGCGCCTGGGCCTTGGTGGCTGGATCGTTGAAGTAGTTGTGGGTCTTGTTGTACAGCACGTCCACGAACTTGGTTACCGCGTCGGGGTTCTTGTCGGCGAAATCCTTGCTGGCAGTGGTAACCTCGAAGATCCTGACGTTCATCTGCTTTCCGGTCGAGGCGGACAGGTCGCTGCCCGTGAACAGGATCTTGGAGTCCTGGGCCTTGGCGAGGATCTGGGGCCAGAAGGCGGTGCCGATGGAGGCGAAGTCGCCCTGGTTGGCCACGAAGGCCGTCACGGCGTCCGCCATCTCCATGTGGACCAGGGTGAGCTCCTTCTCCGTCAGGCCGTACTTGTCCAGCATCAGGTCCAGGAAGTAGTGATTCACCGAACCCTTGGCGGTGATCCCCGTCTTGCCCTTCACGTCGGCCGGGGAGTTGATGCCCTTGCGGGAGACGATGGTGAAGACACCGGTGGACTCGCCGTGGGACCCGACGAAGTAGATGGCCGGGGCCTGAGCGGCAGAAACGCTGATGGTGGGGGTGCTGCCGGTGATGCCCATGTCCAGCTTGCCGGCGGCCATGGCCTCGAAGAGGGGCGCGCCGGTGTCGAAGGCGGTAAGCTCCACGTCCAGGCCGGCTTCCTTGAACCAGCCCTTGGCCAGGGCCACACCCTCCAGGGCCATATGGGGAGCGACGGCCCAGCCAACCCGCACCTTGGTCAATTGAGCGGGGGCGGCGGCCGTATGCTGGGCAGCCTTCGGGGCCGCCGTGGGCGCGGCCGGAGCCGTGGTTGGGGCTGCGGCGGCAGGGGCAGCGGGCTTGGATGTGGGGGCCGGGGCGGGTGCCGAACTGCTGCAGGCTGCCACCAATCCCATGGCCAGCAGCAGGGCCACACCCATCAGTAGGGGTCGCCTGTGGATAGTTCTTCTCATGCCGAAACTCCTTTGTCTTTGACTACTCGCCCGATAGTACGAGTGGAGTACAAGATCCCTCAGGTCGGTTGAGAATACCCAGGCGCCGGGTTCCCTCGTTTTCAGTCCACCTCCTCAGCCACTAGTATCTGCCACATTGGTCTTGATAACTGTCATCCTGAGCGTTAGCGAAGGATCTCCTGCGCGATACCTAGAGATGCTTCGCTACGCTCAGCATGACAGTACCTATCATCTTTACCTTGGCCAGCCACAAGAGGTCTTGATCCACGAAACTCGTTGCAGATGAGTCAAGTTTTCAGGCGGCGAGTCTGGCGCGGTTCACGCGGAGGCGCGGAGACGCGGAAGGCTGATAATTCTTGGCTTCTCCGCGTCTCCGCGTGAGCCTACACCGTCCCGATGCGTACAACTCGTTGGTGTGAGGCGAAGCCTCGTTAGTGGCTTGTCTGTGCGACGCCGAACTCCTCCTCGAACTGCTCCCAGAGCTGCCGCCGGATCGCGCCGAACTCCTCCGACACCTTCATGTCCACGATTCGAGGACGCGGCAGAGGGATCTCGAAGATCTCTCTTATCCGCCCGGGCCTCTTGCTCATCACCGCCACCCGGTCGGACAGGAAGATGGCCTCGTCCAGGTCGTGGGTGACGAAGACCACGGTTTTCCTCTCCTGGCTCCAGAGATCCAGCAGCTCCGCCTGCATCCGGGTCTTGGTGAAGAGGTCCAGGGAGCCGAAGGGCTCGTCCATCAGCAGCACGTTGGGGTTGTAGGCGTAGGTGCGGGCGATATCCACCCGCTTGCGCATGCCGCCGGAGAGCTCCTTGGGATAGGCTTTCTCGAAACCGGTGAGCCCTACCAGTTGGATGTACTTCCGGATGATGGACTCCCGTTCGGTTCGACCGTAGCCATGCAGCTTGAGCCCGTACTCCACGTTCTGCTCGACCGTCAGCCAGGGGAAGGTGGCATCCCGCTGGAACACCATCCCCTTGTCGGCGTCGGGACCCATGCTGGGCTGGCCGTCCAGCAGCACCATCCCCTCCGTCGGGTCCACCAGCCCCGCGATGATCCGGAGCAGGGTGGTCTTTCCGCAGCCGCTGGGGCCCAGCAGGCAGAGGAACTCGCAGTCCCGGACCTGCAGGGAGACGTCCTGCAGCGCCACCGTGCCCTGGTCCTCGCCCGTCTCGAAGATGTGGGATATGTGCTCGCACTCGATCTTGGGTAACGAGCTACCGTTAGACATCTCTTCTCACCCCTCCCGGCGTTCCATCCAGCCGGTCATGCGCTGGTTGATGTATCGAATGGCGCGGTCCATGACGAAGGCCAGGAGGCCGATGCAGATGATGCCCACGATGATGGAGTCCGTCCGTACGAAGCGACGGGCGTTGGTCATCATGAATCCGAGACCCCGCTGGGCGGCGATCAGCTCCGAGGCCACCAGGATGGCCCAGGCGGTGGCCAGGGCCACCCGCATGCCGGTGAGGATGTAGGGCAGGGCCGCCGGCAGGGCGATGGTGAAGAAGAGGTCACGGTTCTTGGCCCCCATGGTCCGGGCCGCCTCGATGTAGACCAGGGGGGTGTTCTTCACACCGGCCACGACGTTGATAATGCAGCTCACGAAGGCCCCGATGGTGATCACCAGGATCTTCGGGGTCTCGTCGATCCCGAACCAGAGGATCATCAACGGGATGTAGGCCAGGGGCGGGACGGGACGGATCAGCTCCACGATGGGGTCGAAGACGGCGTCCGCGAGCCAGAACCAACCCATGAGAGCCCCCAGGAAGATGGCCACGGTGACCCCGACGGTGTACCCGCATCAGGCTGGTCAGGATGTCCAGGGGCAGGTTCTCCTCGGTCCAGAGGGTGACGGCAGCCGACGCCACGGCCTGGGGCGGTGGGAAGAGAGTTGGGTTAACCCGATCGGAGTTGCTCACGACCGTGTAGATGGAGAACAGGGCGAGCAGCGACAGGACGCTGATGACGGCCCGTTTGTGGGAGGAGAGGAAGCCCTCTTGCCGCTTTCGTTTGCCCATGGGAACTCGACCGGTTGCTACCGCCATGCTGTCACCTGCCTTCTCCCGATGAAGAGAAATGACTGCTGCCTATCCCAGCCGCACCACCTCGCCCGTCTCTATCGCCCGCTGGGCTGCCAGCGGCACCAGGGTGCTCCGGAGGGCCACCTCGGCGTTGGCGAAGGGCTGCTTTCCCGTCCGAATGCAGTCGACGAAGGCCCGATGCTCCCGGTAGATCATGCTGCGCTCCCACGTGATGGAGCGCTCCTTCTCCCACATCTCCTGCCGAAGGTCGCCGAAGAGGGGATCGAAGGCCACGTGGTGCACCGTCTTGTCCGGTTTGTCGGCGCCCCACTGGTAGAGGATCTGATCGAAGGCGAAGGACTCCACCTTGCCTCTATCGCCGATGGCGCTGACCTCCAGGTCGTTGCCGAAGGGGGAGAAGAGACAGAGAGCCAGGCAGGCCCGAACCCCGTTGGCGTACTCCACCACCACCCAGGCGTTGTCGATCTGGCCGTCCGGGTTCACGTCGTTGCCACCCATGGCGGTGACCCGCGTGGGCCTGGAGGCGGCGAACCAGTTGAAGAGGTCGAAGTGGTGGCAGTTCTTCTCCAGCAGGGCGCCGCCGGAGTGCGTCGCGTCGGTCCTCCATCCGCCCGATCCGGGGAGCATCGGCCAGCGGAACTCCTTGCAGAACAGCATCCGCAGCTGCCCGATCTGCCCGCCGTGGACGATCTGGGCCATCTTGCCGTAGAAGTCGGAGTAGCGGAGCTCCATTCCGTACTGGAGGACGGTACGGGCCTGCCGAGCGGCGGCGCCCAGGGCCAGGCAGTCCTCCTCGCTGGTGGCCATCGGCTTCTCGCACAGGACGTGCTTGCCGGCGGCAAGGGCCGCCAGGGTGATCTCCTTGTGGGTGAAACCGGGGCTGGCGATGACGACGGCGTCGACGTCGGAGCGGGCAAGCAGATCCCGATAATCCTCCAGGAGATCGGGCCGGTGGCGGCAGAGGGAAGCGCCCTGCTCCGCCTTGGGCTTCGAAGGGTTGCAGAGGGCGACGACTTCCACGTCCTCCATCATGGCGAGGACCGGAAGATGGGCTCGAAGGGATACGGCGCCGACGCCGATGATGCCGTAGCGAAGGGTGTCCATCGGTTCTTCCTCCCCGGACGGTGTCCGCCGTGGCCGTGGATCTGGCCGGCAGGGCATCAGAGCTGGTGCCTATGGACGACGTCGAGACGGGGGCTTTGCGGTCGCCTCCCCCGACCGGAGGTAACGCTGTCGGTGAAAGCGGTCTGTCAGGGCCTGCGAGCAGGACATAAAAGCATAATGTTATATCCTGTCGTGGCTTCCATTCTAGGGTGGGCTCGGCAGGTTGTCAACAGAGATCGACAGCCGCTACCACCAGGCGCTGGTCAACGGCTTCTTGATGATCAGCGGCCGCAGGAAGGCGATGGCCTTCTCGCAGCCATCCTCGGGGGACATCACCGGATCCTCGTGCTCGAAGGAGAGGACGTAGTCGTATCCGACGGCCGCCAGGGCGCTGAGGACCCGCCGCCAATCCACATCCCCCCAGCCAGGGACCCGAAACCGGAAGCCCCGGTCCGGCCGGGTCCACGACCCTCCGGAGAGCACGCCGCTGCGGCGCACCTCATCCTCCTGGACCTCCCCGTCCTTGGCGTGGGCGTGGTAGATCCGCTTGCCCAGCCGCTTGACGAACACCACCGGGTCGATCCCCTGCCAGAACAGGTGGCTGGGATCGAAGTTGAAGCCAAACTCGGGGCGG
The DNA here is from genome assembly GCA_027356795.1 of Chloroflexota bacterium. Taxonomy (GTDB): domain Bacteria; phylum Chloroflexota; class UBA6077; order UBA6077; family UBA6077; genus JAJYNT01. The sequence goes on from DAHVXI010000079.1 coordinate 5,740, forward strand.
TGGTCCAGCGCCTCCAGTGCCTGCTCGGCCGTCTCCAGGTTGTAGGCGATCTCCGTGGGGTGGACCTCGAAGGCGAAGCGCACGCCCTGCTGCTGGAAGACGTCCAGGATCGGGTTGACCCGCTGGGCGAACAGATCCCAGCCCAGCTGGTAGGCCTGCTCGTTGGTGGAGGGGTAGTTGTACCACTTGTCCCACACCGAGGAGCCGACGAAGCCGGTCACCACCGGCACCTCCAGGGCCGCTGCCGCCCGGGCCACCAGCTTCAGCCGCTCCGAGCCGTACCGTATCCGCTCCTCCACCCCCTGCGTGGGCGCCCACCGATCCACCGTCCAGTCGTGGGGACCCAGCACCAGCTGCCCCTCACGGCCGTCGCTGAGGGCGGAGATCCCCAGTCCGTAGCCTCGCACCAGCCGCAGCAGGCTGCGTCCGCCGTCGGACAGCACCGAGTCGACGTCCAGATGGGGGCTTCCCTTCCAGGCCGGGAGCTCCACCGTCTCGTAGCCCTGCTCGGCCACGAGCCGGAGCACCTCCTCCAGGGGTCTGTCCTGGAACAGCGCCGTAAAGATGCCCAGCTTCATCTCGATACCTCCCGGGGGCTGAACCCCCAAGGCACCGCGTGCGTCGTCCCTGAAGCCGCCCGGCGCCAGACGTGCGGCCAGCGGCGGGGGATAAACCCCCGCCCTACGTGTCAGAACCAGATTGGCAGAATACTAGCGGTCTAGAACCACGAAACTCGTTGCGAATGAGTCAAGTTTTCGAGCGACGAGTTTGGCGCCCGATTCACGCGGAGGGCGCGGGAGGCTCATAGTTGTCCGCGTCCCCCGCGTCTCCGCGTGGGCCTACACCGTCTCGGCGCGTACAACTCGTCGGTCTGAGGCGAAGCCTCGTTAGTATTCGATCTCCGTCCTGGAGCCGGTCTCGGCAGAGGCCAGGATGGCGTCGCAGATCACCGCCGCCCGGTAGCCGTCCTCGAAGGTGGCCCCGTAGGGCGCGACCCCCCCGTTGCCGGCGATGGCCTCCAGCAGGTGGGCCATCTCGTGGACGAAGCTGTGATCCCAGCCCAGGGGATGCCTTGGCCACCAGCGGCTGGCGAAGGGGTGGTTGGCGCTGTTGACCTGGATGGTGCGGTAGCCGCCCAGGCCCGGCCTCTCGTCCTCTCTCAGGTAGAGCTGCAGCTCGTTCAGCCTCTCCAGGTTGAAATGGAGGCCCCCTTCGGCGCCGTTGATCTCGAACTCCATCCGGTTCTGGCTTCCGGCGCACATCTTGGAGCCCTCCAGCATCCCCGTGGCGCCGTTGGCGAAGAGGAGCATCGCCTGGAAGGCGTCGTCGGTGGTCACCGGCCCCGTGCGGGAGGGGTCCCCGGCCAGAGGGCGCTCGGTGATGAAGGTGGTGGCGGTGGCTCCGGTGACGGCGGCGGGCTCCCCGACCAGGAAGCGAACCAGGTCGACGATGTGGGAGCCCAGGTCCCCCAGGGCGCCTGCGCCGGCCATGTCCCGATCCATCCGCCAGGCCATGGGGAAGGAGGGATCGACGAAGGCGGGGTTCTGATAGCGGGCCCGGACGTGGTAGATACGGCCCAGCCTCCCCTCCTCCACGATCTGTCTGGCCATACGGATGGCGGGCACGAATCGATAGTTGAAGCCGCACATGTGCTGGACCCCGGCGGCTCGGACGGCTTCCAACATCCGCCGCGCTTCGGCAGCGTTGCGGCCCAGGGGCTTCTCACAAAGGACGTGCTTTCCCGCCCTGGCGGCGGCGATGCAGGGCTCGACGTGCAGGAAGTTGGGGCCGGTGTCGTCGAACAGCTCGACGCGCTCGTCGGCCAGCAGATCCTCCCAGTTGCGGTACCAGGTGGCGTAGTCGAACCTTCTGGCGAAATCGGCCACCTTCTCCTCGGATCGGGCCGCCACCGCCACCAGTTGGAGCTCCAGGGGCAGCGGTGCGAAGAACTGGGGCAGGCGGCGAAAGGCGCTGCTGTGGGCCCGACCCATGGCGCCGCAGCCGAGGACCCCTATCCCCAGGGTGCGTTGGCCATGAGGGGGCCTCCTATCGGTGGATTCCATCGACTCTCCTCCAGCAGTCGGGATCAGGTGTGGCTGCGAGGTTGCTGGAAGCCGGGGCATCGCGGATGGAGGCCTCTCCACGGCCGCATCGTCGCTGCGAGGAACCGATCCTAGCTGGCCGCCCACCTCCCGCTGTTGCCGAAGAGGCGGGCGAAATTCCCGTCGAAATCCTGGAGAAACTGGTGCATCTCCAGCACGTCGTCCGCCGTGACCGGCTCAGCGGGGATCGCCACCCCCGTCGTGGGGGTCAACTCCTCGATGGGGAGGGCTTTGCCCGGAACGGAGATGCGGGTGAGGGTCGCGGAGCTTCCGTCGCCATCCTTCAGAAGGGCGGCCACCAGACCCTGGGTGTGGCATCGGCCGCAGGTGACCGTGAGGAACCAGAGCTCGTCCCGATGGCCGAGGACCTTGATCCTGTCGCTCTCGTAAGGGGAACCGCAGACGGTGCACTTGACGGCTGCCATAAGCCGCTTGACGATCTGCTCCGGCTGCTCCTTCTCCTCCACCTCGGTTACCCCGCTTACTTCGTCTCGGAGGGGCCTTCCCTGCCCTCTTTGCCCTTGCCGAGGTCGTCCATGTCCAGGGTCTCGATGAACTGTCGGAAGATGGAGAGCCGCTCGTCGTCGGCGCTGGGGCCGGTTTCCCCCGCTTCGGCCTCCCCCTCGATGAGGGTCTGCTCCTCGTCGCCCTCCTCACCCTCGGTGTCCAGCTTCATCCCCGCCTGGTCCAGGACCGACTCGGCAACGTAGATGGGCACCCCCAGCCGAACGGCCAGGGCTATGGCGTCGCTGGGACGGGAGTCTATCTCCAGGTGGCGGCCGTCGGCGTCCAGCACCAGCTTGGCGAAGAAGGTCTCATCGGCCAGGTCGTTGATGACGATGCTCAACACCTTGGCGCCTAGCGCGGAGATGACCGACCGCAGCAGGTCGTGAGTCAGAGGCCGGCTCACCTGCACGTTCTGCAAAGGGATGGCGATGGCATCGGCCTCGAAATGGCCAATCCAGATCGGGAGGTAGCGCCCATCCTGCTTCTCTTTGAGCATGACCACCCGCTTGTAATTGGCCATGTTTACCCGAATGCTCTCGACGAAGACCTCGATCACGCCTATGTCTCCTTTGCCACCTGTGCGGTTCCTAGAGGGAGAGCAGCAGGAGATAGCTGAAGTAATACCTTGCGCACTACCATCTCCTCCTATTGCCCATTCTACACCCTCACTCTCCGATTAGCAAAGCCGATCAGGCCCTAACGTATTTCGGAGGTACTGCACGAACGGTGCCATTTTCTAGCTGCCTCAGCATGGTTCGCCACGAGGCGAGACCGTGTAGCCGTTGCGGGAGGGCGAGCCTTCCGGCGAGCCGGCTCAGCAGCTTCGCCCTGCCACTTCCCTCCACGGCGGCCTTTCGGTCAGTGGCCAAGGAGCTCCACCGACCGGGCCCGGGGAGTCCACACCAGCCTCACCCAGCGAAAACCGCTCAGCAGCCGCCGGGCCTCCTCGTAGAGAGGCCGAAGGCCCGGGTGTCTGACCCGCCAGCGGCCCAGCAGCTGGTTGATCACCAGGCTGCTGTCGCCCCGCACCTCCAGGGCTACCTCCCCCTGCTGCCGGCCCGACGCCTCCAGGATCGCCGGGAGCTCCCGCAGCCCCGCCACCAGGGCCATGTACTCCGCCTGGTTGTTGGTGACGCCGCGGCCGAATTCCAGTCGCCGGGGCGCCAAAGGCCCCTCGGGGGTGATCAGGAGGTAGCTTCCGTAGCCGAACTCCGGATTGTTGCGGGACCCACCGTCGAAGATGAGCAGGTAGTCCGGGGGTTGTGGGTCCCTCTCGGCGGGCAAGGGTGTCAGGCCTCCAGGCTCTCCGGCCGTTGGGGCTGGGTGGTCTCTTCTGCCGGAGCTTCGGTTCTAGCGGTGGCTCTGAGCTTGCGGATCCTCTTTACCGAGGAGCCGCTCTCGGCGGAGGCGCCATCGGTCTCGGTGTCGGCCGTGGCGGTCCTCACCCGGCGAGTCCTCTTGCGGGCGGGAGCCGTCGCCGCGGTCTCGGTGCCATCGGCGGTAGCCACCGCCGTCTCGGCCCGCTGGGGCTCGACCACCATCGGCTCAGTCGTGGCGTGAGGCTCCTCGGTGACCGCTACCGCCACCGGGTGGGGCTCCTCGGCAGCCGGCGCCGCGGCGGCAGGCTGGGATGGCTGCGGCTGGGTCAGCGTGTCCAACGACAACTCACGGTTGAACTCCTGGGTTATGCTGTCGGTGGCCCTGCGGAACTCACGGATCGCCTTACCCAAACCCTGCCCGATCTCCGGCAGCTTGCCGGGACCGAACACGATGAGGGCCAGCACCATGATCAGGAGAAGCTCGCCGGGGCCGAGTCCAAGGAAATTCATGAGATCGTCCTTTCCCGAGCAAAGAGTTGATGGGGAAGATGGCAGCGAAAAGGAATGATTCCGTATGCTGATTATAACTCCGGTCAACCGCGTGCACCAGTGCGCCGGCGAGGGTTGCCCCGACGATGCCGACCGGTTGCGCCCCCCGTGCATCACTCAGGGAGTGGGTCTCCCCCTCTCCCCGTCATCCTGGTAACGGCACCCTGCTCGATGTGGAACAGGGCGGCGCGGGCCAGGAACTCGGGGGAGAAGGAGCCCAGGTCGGTGGCGGTGATCAGGGTCTGGCCGGAGTTGTCGATGGTCTCCAGCAGCAGCCGCCGTCGGGCGGGGTCCAGCTCCGACATCACGTCGTCCAGCAGGAGGATGGGGCGCTCGCCGGTAGCGGCCTGCATGAACTCCACCTCGGATAGCTTGAGGGCCAGGGCCACCGCGCGCTGCTCCCCTCTGGAGCCGTACACGTTCACGTCGATGCCGTCCGCCAGGAAGAGCAGGTCGTCCCGGTGGGGCCCCACCAGCGACATCCCCTGGAGCGTCTCCCGCCTTCGGTAGCGGCGGAGCGCCTCCCGGAACAGCTCGACCTGCTGCTCCACTTCCGTGGTTTCTCCCTCTCCCCGTGGGAGAGGGTCGGGGTGAGGGCCGGGCGGGCCGTCCCGCGCAGCGGCCTCCTCCACGCTGGACCGGTAGCTCATCCTCAGCCGTTTTCCGGTCCCCGTCAGCCGGTGGTGGTAGCTGTCGATCCGCCGGTTCAGGGTGGCCACGGTGCCGAGGCGGCGGGCCAGGAGATAGGAGCCGCTCTTGGCCAGCTCCTCGCTCCAGAACTCCAGGGTCTCGGGCGGCTGGCGGCCCTCCCGGATATCCTTGAGCAGGTGGTTTCTCTGGACCAGCACCCGATTGTACTGCTGCAGGGCCCGGCAGTAGCGGGGGTCCACCTGGCAGTTGGCGATGTCCAGGAAGCGGCGGCGCAGGGCCGGGGCCCCGGCGATCAGCTCCAGATCCTGAGGGGAGAAGGTCACCACGTTGATCAGCCCGATCAGATCCAGGGCTCGCTTCACCACGCCGTTGACCTTGATCCGCTTGGAGAGCGCTCCGGGGGCGACGCCGCCCTCCGCCAGGACGGCTCCCTGCCGCTCGGCCCGGTCGGCCCGGATCACGACCTCCACCTTCAGGTCGCCGCTGTTTCTCCGGACGGCACCGGCCACCCGGGCGAAGGGGATTGGCTCCTCCATGGCCCTCCAGTGGACCAGCTCCCTATCGGAACCGGCGCGCAGGGGACGGGTGGTGGCCAGGAAGTAGATGGCCTCCAGCAGGTTGCTCTTGCCCTGGCCGTTATCCCCTTGGAACAGGGCGACGGGGCCGGGCAGCTCCAGCTCCAATTGGAGGTAGTTGCGGAAGTTGGCGAGGGAGAGGTGATGGAGGAACATCAGAATAGTGCGAGGTGCAGCGTGCGTGGTGCGGAGAAGCGATCACCCGCACCACGCACCGCACGCCTCGCACCCATCTACCGGTTCGTATGCATTGGCATGATGATGTGGATGTACTCCTCGTCACCCACCGGGCGGAAGGTGCCCGGACTGGAGGAGGAGGAGACATCCAGGGACAGCTGCGAGCTCTTCTCCAGCGCTTTCAGCAGCTCGTCCAGGTAGCGGCTGTTGAAAGCTATCTGGGGGGGCTGGCCCGCGATGGCGGCGTCGATCTCGCCGACGTTGTCGCCCACCTCGGCGCTGGTGGCCGATAGGATCAGCTTGCCGGCCGTCATCCCCTCCTCGCCTGGGGTGAACTGCAGCCGGACGATGTTGGAGTTGTCCCGGGCGAAGATGGCGGCGGTGCGGTTGGCGTTCAGGAACTCACCGGTGCTGACGACCACCTTGTTGGGGCTGGGCGGGGGGATGATCCTCTCGTAAGGAGGGAACTGCCCCTCGATCAATCGGGACACCAGCTCCACGTTGCCCAGCCGGAACAGCACCTGGTTGCGGGTGGAGGTGACGGAGATCTCGACCGACTCCTCGCTGTCGGCCACGATGCGGCCCAGCTCCCGCAGGGCTCGAGCCGGCACGATGATGCTGACCTCCTCCTCCACCGGAGCGCCCAGGGGCGAGTTCTTCACGGCCATCCGGAAGCCGTCGGCCGCCACCAGCGTCATGGTGCTGCCGTTGAAGGTGACCAGCACCCCCGTGAGCACCGGGCGGCTGTCGTCGGCGGCGGCGGCGAACACCACCTGGGCTATGGTGTCGTGAAGGGTCGGAGCATCCACGAGGATCTTGAAACCATCGCCGGTGGAGGGGAGGGTGGGGAATTCCTCGGCGTCGATCCCCTTGATGTTGGCCTCGAAGCGGGCGCAGTGCAGGTTGACCGTTCGGGTGCGCTGGGAGAGGGAGAGGTCGATCCGGTCGTTGGGCAGGGAGCGCACGAACTCGGTCAAGAGGTTGGCTGGGACGGTGATGGAGCCCTCCTCCTCGACCTTGGCCCCTATCCAGCAGCTTATGGCCACCTCCAGGTTGGTTGCTGCCAGCTTCAAGCGCCCCTGATCGGTAGTCAGCAGGACGTTGCTGAGAGCAGGCAGAGTGCTCTTAGCGGGAACGGCTCTGCTGACGATATTGAGTCCTCTGTCCAGGTTCTCTTGAAGGCAAGAGAGTTTCACCCGGCCCCACCTCCCACAGTTGTACGGCACATCGGCGGCAGAAGTATACCGCAGCCCCTCAACAGCATCAAGGGTAACCGGTCAAGGGGACGGGTCCTGGGACGGCTGTCCTCGGAGACCGGGACGATGGTCCCTTGGCCTTTGCGCCGGGACGTCGTAAGGTAGGGGACGCTACCGGCAACGAGCATCTACTCTACCCCACGGGGTTCGGTGAAATGTCTGGAGTCGATCCCTCCCGTCTGGTGAGCGACCTTCGCTCCTCCCTGGCCGGGCTTCAGCAGGCCTTTACCCCCAGGAGCAGGCCCGAGAAGGCCCTGGACCTTCCCTGGGAGGAGTGGCTTTCCAGGGAGGAGTCCAGGCTCGACGGGAGCGACTCCGACGTCTCGTGGCCGCGCCCCGTGGCCGCTCGCTCCCTGCCCGAGCTGCTGCAGTTCCTGGCGTCGTCGGCCCCCTCACGGCCGTGGACCGATGCCCTGTCGGCCCTGAAGGCCTGGGGCGAGGGTCTGGCGTCGCAGCCCGCCGGCAGGGTCGGGGCTGCCTCCGGACGCTCGGCCGGCCTGGGCTCGCCGGTTGCTGGAAGGCAGGCCCCCGAGGGGTTGGTGCCGAGCCAGTTCGATCCATCCCTTTCCCCCCAGGAGGCTTACGCTGCCTGCGGGCCCGCTGCGGCCGTGGCCTTCGCCCGCGCCAGCGGCCGGGATCTGAGCCTGCGGGAGGTGGTGGAGCTGGCCAAGACGGTGGGCTGGACCCCGGTCGGTGGGATGAACGGCGTGGCCAACCAGAAGAGGCTGCTGGAGAAGATCGGCGTTCCCGTGCGACTGGATGGCTCGGGCGACTGGAACCGGGTCGTGGAGACGGCGTCCTCCGGCCAGCCCGTCACCATCAGCACCCCCGGCCACTACTTCGTGGCCGATGCCTACGACCCCAAGACCGGTCGGTTCCACGTGGGGGCCAGTGGTACCTCCTACCGTAGCGGCAAGGAGTGGATGACTCGCCAGGAGATGGAGGGTCTGGCGGGGCGGATCAACGGTACCCTGGTGATGGACGCCCAGCGCCGCTGGACGGCCTGAGCGTCGCCTCCTCCCCGGAAAAGAGCCAACCGCCCCGTTCCTGCCCCGATCCCGCCGCTCCGCCGAGGCTACATCTCCGGTCTCCGTCCCTCGGGTACCCGATCAGGGCCCGGCCAGGGAGTGACATCCCTGCGCCGGGCCTTTGCCTGGTCTCTTCATTGGCCCGATAACTGCGTTCGCCACGGCATCAGCACGAGCTGGAGGGTGCCGGCGGGCGCCGGGCGTGCCCTGCGGCCCGCCGGACGACGGGAGGACTCGCGGCCGGCGCTCCAGCCGCTGGTGGATCTCCCCGAGGGAGCGATTCTTGGCCCTCTGGGCGTTCTGCTCTCAGC
>DAHVXI010000081.1:0-23767 GCA_027356795.1 Chloroflexota bacterium
TTGGGCCGGTCTAGAATCATCTCCTCCTCCTGCACTTATCCCCTCTCCCTATGGGAGAGGGTGAGGGTGAGGGCTCAATCGATGCCGACCAGACAGCCCTCCCCCCGACCCTCTCCCATAGGGAGAGGGAGTTGATGGTCACCGCTCCTCGGTGTCTCTCAGGACGTCCTCGTCGGGCTCCAGACCGTGGCCGGGCGTCTCGGTGAGGGTGACCCACCCCTGCACCGGGCCCGGCGGGTTCTTGAAGATCGCCTCTCCCGCCATCCACATGACGTAATGAAACTCCACCCGCCAGCCGTTGGCGACGCCCCCATGGAGCGGGGCGTTGACGTGGGGCCACCCACCGCCGTTGGCGATGGGCAGGCTGAAGGCCTGGGCCAGGTGAGCCACCCTCTGCCCCTCGGTGTAGCCACCGACGTAGACGACGTTGGGCTGGACGATGTCCACCGCCCCGTTCACGATCAGGTCCCGGTGGCGCCATCGATGCCCCTCGTTCTGCCCTGCCGAGATAGGGATCCTGGTGTGCCGGCGAAGCTCGGCCAGCTGGACGACGTCGTTGGCGAAGATGGGCTCTTCGAACCATCGGAGGTTGTAGGGCTCGAGGCGGCGACACAGCTCGAGGGCGTCGGTGTAGCCGAGCAGCTGGTTGGCGTCGACCATCAGCTCGACCCCGTCGCCGATGGCCTCCCGCACCACCTTCACCCGGGCAGCGTCCTCCAGGATGTCCTTAGCTCCTTCGTTGGCCACCACCATCTTCAGCTTGTCCTGGCCCTGGCCGACCAGCATCCGGGCCACCTCCACCAGCTGATCCCGGTCGTAGTCCGGCAAGCCGAAGGTGATGTAGGCCGGGACCTTGGCGGAGTAGCCGCCCAGCAGCCGCCACACCGGCTGGTTCAGGTACTTACCCTTGACATCCCAGAGCGCGATGTCCACCGCGCTGATGCCGCCCTGGACGGCGCCCGAACTGCCCCGCTGGTTGAAGCGGAGGTAGGAGTCGTTCCACAGCCGCTCGGTGTCGATGGGATCCCTGCCCTTCAGGAAGGGACCCAGCTCCCGGTTGACGAATTCCTTGACGGAGAAGCGGAGGATCTGGCTGGTCATGCCGTAGCCGGCGATCCCCTGGTCGGTCTCGACCCGGGTGAAGACGATCTGCCGGTAGATGGGGTCGTCGATCAGGGGGACTCGGACGGGGACCCGATGGGTGGTGGCCTGGATGCTCGTTATCTTCACGAGAGACCTCCTTTATCCAAGTGCATGAAGATCACCGCAAGCTTCATGCCGCTTCGCGGAGGACGATGCATCAAAGGTCCTCGCCCAGGGATGATCCGCTGTCAAGTCCGTCGCCCCCACCCAGGCTCTCGTCGTCGGGCATCTCCCCGGCTTCCATCCGGTCGACCATCTCCTCGTACTCCGGCCCCAGATCCTCGCCCATCTCCTGCCCCATCTTCTTAGCCCACCGGGCGATGCTCTTGGGGTCGTTTTCGTCCAGCCCACTCAGGTTGCTGGGGTCCGCCAAGTCCTCCAGGCGGCCCTCCTCCGACTTCATCACGGCGAAGCGGGATACCAGCTTGGTAAGGTTGGTGGAGCCGCACTGGGGGCAGACGGGGGCCTCGGTGGAGTTGAAGCTGCGGAAGAAGACGCTGACTCGACGCCTGCAACCGTGGCAACGATACTCGTAGATGGGCATAGAAATCACCTCGCGGTCGGGATACGAAGTCCTGCGTCCTGTGCCCTGAGTCCCGGGCGCCGATCTGGATGGTTGGACTCAGCACTCAGGACTGTTCCGGGTAAATCATTTTACCAGGATTGAGGATGCCGTTGGGGTCGAATGTGGCCTTTATCCGCTGCATCAGCTCCAGCACCGGGGGCGACAGCCGGCGGGCGATGTAGGGCTGCTTGACCAGGCCGATCCCGTGTTCGCCCGAGAGGGTGCCGCCCAGCTCGATGGCGGCGCCGAAGATCTCCGAGGCGGCCTGGTGGACCCGCTCCATCATCTCGTGGTCCCGAGTGTCGAACAGCAGATTGGGGTGCAGGTTCCCGTCCCCGGCGTGGCCGAAGACGGGGATGACCAGGTCGTACTTTTTGGAGATCTCCCCGATCCGTCGCACCATCTCGGGAATGGCGCTGCGGGGCACAGCGATATCCTCTCCCTGCTTGGCGGGGGCCAACCGTCCCAAGGCCGGCGAGACGGCCCGACGGGCCTTCCAGAGGGCCTCGCACCCCTCGGCGGTGGTGGCGACCTTCACCTCGGAGGCGCCGCTATTCTCGCAGACCCGGCCTACCTGCTCGATCTCCGGCAGGATGGCCTCCTCCCGTCCGTCCACCTCGACGATCAGGATCGCCCCGGCCTCCACCGGCAGCCCCATCTTCAGATACTCCTCCACCACCCGAATGGTGGTGGTGTCCATGATCTCGATGGTGGAGGGCAGAATGCCGGCGCCCAGCAGGTTGGTCACCGTCTGAGTGGCATCCTCCAACCGTGGGAAGATGGCCATGGCGGTGCGCTTCGTCTCGGGCTTGGGGATCAGCCGGAGGATGATCTCGGTGATCACCCCCAGGGTGCCCTCGGATCCGACAAACAGCTGGGTAAGGTTGTAGCCGGTGACGTCCTTCATCAGCTTGCCGCCGGTGCGGATGACCTCGCCGGTGGGTAACACCACCTCCAGCCCCAGCACGTAGTCCTTGGTGGTGCCGTACTTCAGGCAGCGGGGCCCGCCGGCCCCCTCGGCCACGTTCCCGCCCAGGGTGGACTGCTTCAGGCTGGCCGGATCGGGGGGGTAGAAGAGACCCAGCTCCTCCACCTCGGCCTGCAGGTCGGCGGTGATGACGCCGGGCTCCACCACGGCCACCAGGTTGACCAGGTCGATCTCCTCGATCCGGCTCATGCGAGTGACGCTGAGGACGATGCTGGCCTGGTCCGGGATGGATCCCCCAGACATTCCGGTTCCGGTGCCTCGCGCCACGATGGGCAGCTGCTCCTGGTTGGCCAGCTTCAGGATCTCGGAGATCTCCTGTGCGGAGCTGGGTAGGACTACCACCCACGGCCGGTCCTGCAGGTAGCTGGCGTCGTAGCCGTAGCAGACCAGATCCTCGGGGGTGGTGAGGACCCACTCCTCCCCAACGATCCGGCGAAGCCTCTCAACGATCTCGGTTTTCATAGGCCTTATCCAGCAGCGCTATCGGATGGGTTACCTGAGCGGGCAGTCCTGCCCGCTTCACCCCGTAGGCCAGCTGCATCTGGCAGACGGGGCATCCGGAGGCGATCACCTCCGCTCCGGTGGCGGCGGCGTTCTCCATCTTCCGATCCAGGATCCCCATGGACATCTCGTAGTGGGTCATCGCGTAGGTGCCGGCGCCGCCACAGCACCAGTCGGCTTCCTTCATCTCCACCAGCTCGACGCCCGGGATCCCCTGGAGCAGCTGGCGAGGCTGGGCAGATACCCCCTGTCCCCGCACCAGGTGGCAGGGATCGTGGTAGGTGACCTTGGCCTTCACCTCGCCCAGGCGGTCGTCCAGCGGGATCTCGGTCAGGAACTCGCTGATGTCCCGGAAGCGGCTGCTGTAGGTCTCGGCCTTCTCGGCGTACGCAGGGTCGTGCTTCAGCCACTCCCTGTAATGCTTGCCGGACTCACCACAGGTGGCGCAGTCGGTGACGATGGCGTCCACCCCGGTCCGCTCGAAGAGGTCGATGTTCTGCCTGGCCAGCCTCAGCGCGCTGTCCAGATCCCCGTAGGCCATGGCCGGCATCCCGCAGCAGACGGCGCCTTTGGGCGTGACCACCTCGGCCCCGTTGCGGGAGAGCACCCTCACCGTGGCCGCGCTGCTCTCCGCGAAGAGGAGGCTCTGGGCGCAGCCCAGGAAGAAACCCACCCGGTAGCGGCGCTCGCCTCGAGCCGGGGTTACCTCCGGCAGCCGTTGCCGCAGGGGGGACATGGGCAGGGTGGGCGGCATCTGAGCGGTTTTCCCGAGGTTGTAGGGGAGGAGGTTCAGCACTCCGGTGTGCTCGGCCAGCCAGCGCAGCCCCGACCTCTGGTACAGCCGGAGTGGCCACACCGCGGCCTCCATCCGGCCGGGGGAGGGCACGAGTCCCTCGAAGATCCAATTCTTGATGGCGGGCTGGGGCAGCTTGTTATCGATCTCGATGCGGGCATCGACGATGATCTCGTGGGCCTCCACCCCCGAAGGGCACACGGCCGCGCAGGCCATGCAGTTCAGGCAACGGTACATGTGGTCGACGAAGTTGGGGCTCAGCTCCAGCTTCCCCTCGGCAGCGGCCCGGATCAAGGCCACGCGACCTCGAGGCGAGTTGGTTTCCGTGCCCGCCTGGCGGTAGGTGGGGCATACCGAAAGACACAAGCCGCAGCGGATGCAGTTCAGCAGCTCATCGTAGCTGGGGACCCGCTTCGGCGCGAAGCCCTTCTGTCCGTTACTATCAGCCATTCTCTACCTCGCCCTGAATGCCGAGGCCCGCGTCCTGAGTGCTGCGTCCCGAGTAGGCGTCACTATCCAGGACTCAGGACACGGGACTCAGGACATCTTTCGTTGCCTTGCGGCCGGCGGCGTAGTCGTCGATGTACATCTTGCCGGGGTTCAGCACGTTGTTGGGGTCCAGCGCCCGCTTGATGGCCAGGGTCGCCTTCATCCCCGAGTCCTTCAGCTCCATCGTCATGAAGGGGGCCTTGGACAATCCGATGCCGTGCTCTCCCGACAGGGTGCCACCCAGTTCGAGGGCGGCGCGGAAGATCTCGTCCACCGCCTTCTCCACCCGCGCCATCTCGTCGTGATCCCGCTCGTCGCAGACGATGGTGGGGTGAAGGTTGCCGTCTCCCGCGTGGCCGAAGGTGCCGATCAGCAGGTCATGTGTCTCGGCAATCCGCTGGACCCGCCGCACCATCGCCGCTACCTGGCTTCGGGGCACCGTCGCGTCCTCCAGCACCATGGTCGGCTTGATGCGAGCCAGGGCGGGCAGGGCCGCGCGGCGCCCGGCGGCCAGCCGCAGGGAGTCCTCGGCGCTCTTGGACACCTGGATCTCGGCTGCGTTGTGCTGGCGGCAAACCTGGACCACCCTGTCGCCGTCCTCTTCCACCACCGAGGCCGGGCCGTCCATCTCGATCAGCAGGATGGCCTCCATCTCCAGCGGCAGCCCCGCGTGGATGTACTGCTCCACGCAGCGCACGGTCACGTTGTCCAGGAACTCCAGGGTAGGAGGGATAATCCGGTGGGCGATGATGCTGGACACCGTCTCCGCGGCATCGTTCAGGCTTCGGTAGTAGACCAGCATGGTCTTCTTGGCCTCGGGCTTGGGGATCAGTCGGGCCAGGATCTTGGTGATGATGCCCAGGGTGCCCTCGGAGCCCACCATCAGCCGGGTGAGGTCGTAGCCCGTCACGTTCTTCACCGTCTTGCCGCCGGTGTTGATCACCTCCCCGGTGGGAAGCACCACCTCCAGCCCCATGACGTAGTCTCGGGTCACCCCATACTTCAGGCCGCGCAGCCCTCCGGCGTTCTCCGCCACGTTGCCCCCCATGGTGGATACCGTCATGCTGCCGGGGTCCGGAGGGTAGAAGAGCCCTATGGACTCCACGGCGCTGTGGAGATCGCTGGTGACCACCCCCGGTTCCACCAGCGCGGTGAGGTTCTCGGTGTCGATCTCCAGGATTCGGTTCAGGCGGTTCATCTGCACCACCAGCCCGCCCTGGATCGGCACGCTGCCGCCGCTGAGGTTGGTGCCCGCCCCTCGAGGGACCACCTTGAAGCCCGCCCGATTGGCCAGCTGAAGGATCTGAGAGATCTCATCCGTGCTGCCGGGCTTTGCCACGGCGTCGGGCCAATGGCCCAGGCGGGGCGTCGCGTCGAAACCGTAGCAGGCCAGGTCTTCCTGGCTGGTGAGTAGGTTCGCCGTGCCTACGATCCGGGCGAGCTCTGCCAGCGTGGACTGCTCGAACATCTCATCCTCCCCGAGTGAAAAGAGAGGGATAGCGGCGAGACAGAAGGGGAAAGGCTGGGCGCAAGAGGCTCGGGGGTCGCGCGTGATGCAACGTTGCACCTCGCCCTTCATTCAAGGCGTCGTTCCTGACGTAGGGCGGGGGTTTATCCCCAGCCGCTGCTCGCACGTCTGGCGCCAGGCGGCGGGGTACAAGACCCCGCCCTACGCCGCTCATTACTCGTTGTGCCGCAGGTGGTTGAGATCCCAGAGAAGGTCGTCCAGGCTGACCCCGTGGACGGTAGCCCCTGCCTCCAGGTTCTCGAACTCGGCTGCCAGGCAGACGATACAGCCAAGGCCGTATCGCTCGAAGACCGGGATAGAGTTGGGGTACCGGGCGACGATCTCCTGGATAGTCATGTCCTTGGTAATTGCCATGGGGTCCCCCTCACACCCAGTCGTGGGATGACGTGGATCCGAGAGACAGCTCCTCACCACCCGAAGACCCCTTGGCGTCATCCTCGACCTTGCGCCCCTCCAGGACTGCCAGGCGGCGCTCCAACTCGGTGATCTTCCGATGGAGGCAGTGGATCGCCTCGGCCTCCGGGTCGGGCAGCTTCTCTACAGTCCCGTTGGCTGGATCCACTCGTGCTACGATGCGGCCAGGGACTCCTACCACTGTGCAATTGGGCGGAACGGGCTTCACCACCACGGAGCCAGCCCCGATACGGACGTTGTCCCCAACGTTGATGGCGCCGATGACCTGGGAGCCGGTCCCGACCACCACGTTGTTGCCGAGGGTGGGATGTCTCTTAGTCTTGTGGGTGCTGGTGCCGCCCAGGGTCACCCCCTGGTACAGCATCACGTTGTCCCCGATCTCGGCGGTCTCCCCGATCACCACCCCCATGCCGTGGTCGATGAAGAAGCGCTCGCCGATCTTGGCTCCTGGGTGGATCTCGATGCCCGTGAGAAATCGGCTGACATGGGAAATCAGCCGGGGGAGCACAGGCAGCTTCCAGTTGTACAGGGTGTGGGCCAGCCTGTGGAATTGCCTGGCGTGGAACCCCGGATAGGCGAGAAGTATCTCTAGTGTGCTAACGGCGGCGGGGTCTCGGGCGTAGATCGTCTCGATATCCCGCCGAATGCTCCGGATTACTCGCAGCAACGCCTTCTTGATGGTTCCTTTCTAGAAATGCCGAAGAGCCACCTACAAAAAGGTGCAGCGAACCGATTATAACACGTCCGCTGCACCCGGTCTGCACAACATGGCTCATGCCAGCGGCTCCACTGTTGCTTCAGCCCTCACCCTGACCCTCTCCCAGAGGGAGAGGGCAACAAGGGTCCTAGTAGAACAGCTCCGCCAGCTTGAACAGCTCGATGTCCACCGTCTTGGAACGACCGACGGCATCGGCGATCTTCACGGGGACGATCTTGTTGCCCTTGAGGGCGGGCATGTAGCCGAACTTGCCCTCCTTGATCAGCTCGACGGCCCCGACGCCGAAGCGGGTGCCGTTGACCCTGTCGGTCACCGAGGGGGATCCGCCGCGCTGGAGGTGTCCCAGCACCGTGACCCGGGCCTCGAAGCCGGTCTCCTTCTCGATCCTCTTCGCGAGCAGCTCGCTGACGCCCCGCTTGTCCAGCCGGACGTGTCCGAAGGCGTCCACCTCCTGCACGGCATCCTTGCTGGTCAGCCCGGGCATCTCGACGCCCTCAGCCACCACGATGATGCTGAAGTCCTTGCCCGCTGCCCGCCGCCGCTCCAGGTGGCGGCAGACCCGCTCGATGTCGGTGGGCACCTCGGGGATCAGGATCAGGTCGGCTCCACCCGCGAGGCCGCCCTCCACGGCGACCCAGCCGGCGTCGCGACCCATCACCTCTACCACCAGGACCCGATGGTGGGCGCTGGCGGTGGTGTGCAGCCGGTCCAGGGCCTCCATGACTACCTGGACGGCGGAGTCGAAGCCGATGCAGTAGTCGGTCTCCGACAGATCGTTGTCCATGGTCTTGGGAACGCCAACCACCTTGACCCCGCGGTCGAAGAGCCCCTTGGCCACGCTGAGGGTGTCGTCGCCACCGATGGCGACCAGCGCGTCGATCTGGTGCTTCTTCAGGTTGTTGGCCACCTCCTCCATGTGCTCTTGCTTCTTGAGGGGGTTGGTCCGCGAGGTGCCGAGGATGGTGCCACCCAGGTGCAGAATGCCGGAGACGCTCTTGCGGGTCAGCTCTTCAATCTGCCCCTCGCCCAGCAGCCCGGCCCATCCGTTCTTCACACCCAATACTGCCCAGTCCTGCGCGAAGCAGCTCCTCGCCACGGCGCGGATGGCGGCGTTCAGCCCGGGGCAATCTCCGCCGCCCGTGAGAACAGCGACTCTCAAGGTTCGTTTCTCCTCCTAGAGATCCTCGTCTACGCACTCCTGTCGCCCGAGAGACCGGAATTGACTCTTCGAGACGACAGTATCTGCCAATATTATACCCTGTTTGCCGGCGTAGCTGTCAGTCGTCAGCGATCGGCTGTCAGCGACAAACAGGGTAAGCCTGGCCCAAAGCTGGTTGAACACCCTGCTGGCGAGACGAAGGGGACCGTGAGGCGCCGCCGGCTGCAGGCCGAAAGCTGACGGCTGATAGCTGATAGCTAGCCAAACACCCCGATCCGTCGGAAGCGGAGCCACCGATCCTCCAGCAGCTTCTCCACCTCGAGGCGCTCCCGGAAGCCGTAAAAGGTGTGTAGCTCGTGCAGGTGGCGGAGGAGGGCGCTCTGCAGCTGGGCAGCCGCGGCTCCATGATCCAGGTGAGCGCCGCCAGGAGGCTCCGGCAGCACCTCGTCTACGATGCCGAACTCCAGAAGATCCGGGGCTGTGATGCGCATGGCCTCGGCTGCCTTCGGGGCCTGGGCCGCATCTTTCCAGAGGATGGCGGCACAGCCCTCGGGGGAGGCCACCGAGTAGACGGCATTCTCCATCATCAGCACCCGGTCGGTCACCCCGATGGCCAGGGCCCCACCGCTGCCCCCCTCGCCGACCACCACCGAGATCGTGGGGATCTGCAGCCGCGACATCTCCAGCAGGTTGGTGGCTATGGCCTGGGCCTGGCCCCGCTCCTCCGACTGGATGCCCGGATCGGCCGCGGGGGTGTCGATCAGGGTGATGACCGGCATCCCGAACCGCTCGGCCTGTTTCATCAGCCTCAGGGCCTTTCGGTAGCCTTCCGGCTTCGGCATCCCAAAGTGCCTGGCCACGTTCTCTTTCGTGTTTCGGCCCTTCTGGTGGCCGATCACCATTACCGTCTCGTCGCCCAGCCGAGCCAGGCCTCCAACGATCGCCTGGTCGTCGCCATAGAGCCGATCGCCCCGCAGCTCGATGAAGTCCGTGAAGGCCAGCTTCACGTAATCCAGGGTGTGAGGGCGGTCCGCATGGCGGGCCAGGGCGAGTCGTGCCCAGGCCGAGACGGCCTGAGGCTCCCGGGCCGGCACGATCTCCGGCCTGGCCGACTCCTTCCCGTTGCGCAGCTCCTCCCAGTTGCCGTGAAGACTAGCTTCCATGGCCTGCAGCACCCACATACAGGCGGAGCAGCTTTCCGATGGTTGCCTTCAGCTCGCGCCTGTGGACTACCATGTCTATCATCCCGTGCTCCAGCAGAAACTCCGCTGTCTGAAAGCCGGCCGGGAGCTTCTGCTTGGTTATCTGTTCGATCAGCCGAGGGCCGGCGAAGCCGATAAAGGCCCCGGGCTCGGCGATGCAGACGTCACCCAGGCTCGCAAAGCTGGCGGTGACGCCCCCCGAGGTGGGGTCGGTCAGCACCGAGACGAAGGGGATCGAGGCCTTCTCCAGTCGGGCCAGCGCCGAGGAGGTCTTAGCCATCTGCATCAGGGAGAAGATGCCTTCGTGCATCCTGGCTCCACCCGAGCAGCTGCTGATCACCACAGGCTGGCGGGAGGCGAGGCCTCGCTCCACCACGCGTACGATCTTCTCTCCAAAGACGGAGCCCATGCTGGCCCCAAGGAAGGCAAAGTCGGCGGCGGCCAGTTGAATGGGCATGCCCTCCAATCGGCCGCTACCCGATTTCACGGCCTCGGCGAGGCCGGTCCTGGCCTGGGTCTCGGCGACCTTCTCCGGATACGGTTGCCCCAGGCTCATGAAGTCCAGTGGATCGCCTGGCAGCAGGTCGGTATCCCTCTCTACGAAGCTGCCCTGGTCGGTCAGAAGCTCGATTCGCTCCATGGCCGAGAGCCGGAAGTGGTAGTCGCACTTGGGGCACACCTTGAGGTTCTTCTCGAACTCCTTGACGTAGAGAAGCTCACCGCAGCGGGTGCAGCGGACCCACAGGTTCTCCGGGATCTCGCGGGGCGTCGTATCGGCCGGTATGGTGAAGTACTTAGGGTTCTTTCGGAACAGATTCCTCACGTTACCTGCTCAAACTGGGAAGTGGGGATGGTAGGGGCGCGACCTGTCGCGTCCCTACACCGTCAGATCAAAGGACCTATTCGGGATCTGAGCCGGTATCGCAGTCCGCGGCAAGGCCGGCCAGCGCTTCCTCGGCCCTCGGCACCATCTCCAGCGGCACCATCAGTCGGACCGGCATCGGGGTAATGCCGAGGAAGGAAACGGTATCCTGAGGGGCAAGCATGGAAGGGATGGACGCCTCGAGCAGAAGTTGCTGCCACATCTCGGCCAGCAACTGGTCGGGCGCGGTAGCCACCCACACCCACCGGGGATCTTCGTCGTCGCGGCCGGGCTGGTGGCTATTGAGCGCTGGGTTCTGGCGGTTCAAGGCGTCACCGATCCTGCAGACTTGCAGCTCACAGCGGGGCTGAGCGGCCTTCTGGCCGGAAGTAAGTCTAACATAGAGGATAGACAGGGGCAACGGAGACGGGGGGCTGGAGACCGCATGGTCCTGTAGGCCCGGGCCGAGATTCTGCGAGCATCGTCGGACCTGGAGACGGGAGGATCCAGGGGCCACCGAGGATCGGCGCCGTCACTCGAGGAGCCGTTCCACGGTGTTCAGGAGGGCATCCAGGTCGAAAGGTTTCTGAAGCCAGCCTTCGGCTTTCAGATCGCGTGCGAGCCGCCGGGCATCGTCCATGGCGGTCATCACTACCACCGGAGCCTCTAGCGCCGAGCCGTGCCTCATCTCCTGGAGGAATCCACGGCCGTCCAGTATCGGCATCGCCATGTCCAACAGAATGAGACCGGGTTTGCCCGACTCCAGCCGGTGGAGCGCCTCGCGTCCGTCCGATGCCGTCACCACCGGGTAGCCGGAGGCCTCCAGGACCGCCTTCAAGAACTCAAGGATGAAAGGGTCGTCGTCCACGACCAGGATTGGCTTGCCGCTCTTCAATCCCTGGCTCCTGTTCCCGATGCCTGTCGAGAGACCCCGCCGCACACTGCACTATCAATAATCGGCAAGAGAGTCTAATCGCATTAGCCCTGGGCTGCATCAGCATGCACCCGATTTCCATTTATTGGGAAGCCTGTCCGGCACCATTGTTGACATGGACTCGCCTCGCCAGCGATGGCTTTCTCTACTTCGGCCCGAAGTCGTCGGCTCGCGGCCAGCACCCTGAGACAAAGGGAGGGCGCGCGATACACGGCTGAGGCGGT
The DNA here is from genome assembly GCA_027356795.1 of Chloroflexota bacterium. Lineage (GTDB taxonomy): Bacteria > Chloroflexota > UBA6077 > UBA6077 > UBA6077 > JAJYNT01. The sequence continues at coordinate 11,521 of DAHVXI010000081.1, forward strand.
GATGTTCCACAGTCTTGCCTCTCTCCCCAGGGCGGTCCTAACACGGAGCGTGTAGGGGGATAGGTCCCGACTTCGCCCCGCCAGGTAGTCGATCACCGTCTCGGAGGCCAGGTAGCCGGTGAGCAGGGAGTAGGAGATCCCCTCAGCAAAGAAGGGGTCGGCCACGCCCGCGGCGTCGCCTACCACCAGGGCGTTCCCCCGGTGGAGAAGGTTGGGAGGAGGCCCCGTGGGAATCCTGTGGCCCACCGGGACCAGGGGCCGGCTCGTAGGGAGCCCCATCCCCTCCACAAAACGGTGAAACCTCGGCCGCAACTCCCTGGCGATCCGAGGGTGGAAACTGCCGAGCCCCACGTTGTAGAGGCCTCCTTTGGGGAAAACCCATGCGTAGCCGCCGGGGACGGCCAGGTCCACGACGGCCTCCCCGGCGAGAGGATCTCCCTCTACCTCCCCTTCGGCCTCCAGCGCTACCATCCAGCGGTGGGACCGGGGCAAGCGCAGGCAGGCAGCCACCCGGCTCTCCGCGCCGTCGGCCCCGATTGCTATCCTGCCCTGGTAGCTCCCGCGGTCGGAGGTTACTCGGACCTCGGAACCCAACTCCAGGGCGCGGAAGCTCTCCTCCTCGTGGATCTCCACCCCTCGACGCGCCGCGCTCTCGGCCAGCCGAAAGTCCAGTTCCCGCCGGCGCACCATCCAGATAGCCGCCTGCTTCGATTGGAAACGGGTGGATAGGCGGTTGCCGACCCTTACCTGGACCGCGGTGGCGCGGTTCAGCACCAGATCCTCCATGGGGACCGGAAGCAGGCGGCAGGCCTTGGGCGTGAGCCCACCCCCGCATGGCTTGTCCCGGGGTAGCCGCTCCTTCTCCATCAGCAGCACGGAGAGCCCAGCCTCGGCCAGCTGCAGGGCAGCGGTAGTTCCGGCGGGTCCGGCACCTATGATGATGGCATCGTAGTGGCGGGGCATGTCCAACCAGCGATCGGCAATCGGCAATCAGCCGTCAGCGTTCGACGCAGGGTCGAAGCGAGAGGGCCAGCGGAAGAGGTTAGATGTTAATGATACTCCATCCGGCAGCCCCGGAGGAAGTCACGATCTTCAGAGAACAGGGCCTCTTAGTTCTCCGGCGCTGAACCCGCAAAGTGCAGCGCCGAGGCCACGACCGTGTCATTCTGAGCGTAGCGAAGAATCTCGGCACACGTGCGCGGAGACCCTTCGCTTCGCTCAGGGGGACAACTAAAAGGCCCTGCTTCAGAGAATAGAACGCTGGGGTGGGCCCTCAGATGGCCGTGCTATCCCTGCTGGTCGGGCGTGGGCTCCGGCTCGGCCGGCTCTTCGGCCCCCTTGAAGCCCTCCTCCATGAAGCGGCTCCGCATGCCGCTGAAGGCCTCTGCCAGGGTCGGCGCCTTCTCCTCCCGAAGGGTTGCCGGCAGGAAGTTTTTCACTATGCCCATCGCTCGGTTGGTCTTCTCTATCGACCTGGCTGCGTTGGTCTCGGTGCCCGTCATTGCCCGAATGCAGTCGACGTTCTCCGGTATCGACACCGCCTCGTTGTGCACCTGGAAGGTGATGTACACCTCCCGGCCATCCGAGGCGAGGGCATCTTCCCACACGGCTACTTCCCACATGTCGTTGCGAGGGCGCCGCAGGTCTCGCATCAGCTCGATGACGGAGTTGAGGGCCACCAGGCCGTCGGCGCCGTGGACGAAAGCCACCCGAGGCTCCTCCCACAGCGCCTGCCTCAACTCATCCACGCTCACCGGGCCGGTGGTCTCCACCATGGCGAAGTGGAGGTGGCTCAGGTCGTATGGGCCCGCGCCGGCGAGGGTGGTGATGTCCAGGCCGGGGATGACCGTCTGGGCGTCCGGACCCTGGTGGCTCGGCACCCTGGTCTCGGGAATTGCGGTGTTGATCATCCCGCTCTGGTGGCTCTCCCAGGGATCGGTCCCCCGGCGCATCAACACCGCTCGGGCCCGCTTCACCCAGCCTCGCCGGTGTAGGGCGCCGACGACCCGGCAGAGGCCGGTCGTGTTGCAGGAGACCACCCTGGCGTAACGCTGGTTGAGGGCCTCGGCGTAGTTGATCTGGGCCACGAAGGAGAGCCCCGTCAACTGGTGCTTCTCCCCGCCCTGCCAGATGGCCTTCACGCCGGCCCGGTCGTACCGCTCCTTGTTGCTGGAGCCGATCCCCTTCGGGGTGCAATCCACCATCACGTCCACCTCCCGAAGGAGGTCATCCAGGGTGCCCACGACGGGGATACCGGCCTCCTCCATGGAGAACCGCATGTGGGGAAGGGCCGCGTAGATGGGGTAGCCCCGCTCGGCAGCCACCCGAATCCGGTAGTCGCGGGCCACATCGGCAACTCCCGCCAGTTCCATGTCGTCCTGGAGCACCATGGCGTCGGCCACTCTCTTCCCGATCACCCCGTACCCGTTTACTCCGACCCTCGTCTTGCGGTTCGCCATCGTGCGCCTCCTAGCCTTCCCCTTAGTGGCAGTGGTGGAAGGAGAAGGAAAGGCAGCACAGGCCATGCCATGATCGCGCTTAAGAGATGAAAAGCCGGTCCACTTCTTGCCACCGTGCGGGACGGTCCGCACCACCGACCAAGCGGACTAATTGTGAGTAGATTGAGTGTAAGACCATGGAAGGGAAAGGGAATAGGAGGACAGAATGAGACGAGTGGCGATGGCCCCTCTTTTGGCGCTAGGGGTGGCCGCGGGACTGCTGGTGGCGGCCTGTTCCTCTCCAGCCGTCTCGACCGACTCCAGGTCGGTTGGGCAGTACGGACCCGGGGGGAATCCCTCCGGACAATGGACGGCGGCCCCCGGGGGCCAGGTGCAGGGCGCCAGGGCTACGGCGGCAGCGGTGGGAACCAGTGTCGCGGCTACGCCTGGACCCCTTCGGGTTCAGGTGACCCTGCGCAACATGGACCAGCTCCGTGAACAGCTTCAGATCCTCGCCGGCAATCGTCCCACCGCCGTTCAACTGCTCGCCATGGTTCAGGACGCCAGCGGACTGATGTTCGAGCTCAGCCAGGAGATCTCCCTGATGACTCCGCAGCAGCTCGATCAGGCGTTCGGCGAGATGTCCGACGTCACCCAGGAGATGTCGCAGGTCGTGCAAACCTACTCCAACCAGGTGGCGGCCGCGGCGACTCCAGGGACGATGATGACGCCCGGCGCCATGATGGGGACTCCCGGCACCATGATGCAGGGCACGCCGATGCCGGGCATGATGACCGCCCAGCAGATGATGTCCGCCATCCAGCAGTTGCGCCAGCAGGAGATGGACCTGGCCGGTAACCAGCCCACCCACGCGGATATCATCAACGTTCTCGACCAGATGAACCAGATGTTGGTGATCATCCACCAGCAGTTGGGTCAGCTGTCCACCTCCGACCTGGAGAACCTGACCGCCAGCATGGGACAGGCGATGGCCGACCTGGGGCCGGTGATGCAGACCCGCATCCGGATGGACATCGGCTCGGTGCCCACCATAACCCCGAACCAGACGGTGCTCCCGACCCTGTCCACCACGCCGACGCTGGGCCCAACCACGGTGCCACCTGCGACCACAACGCCTGCGGTTACCCCGGCCACGGTGCCACCGGCGACCTCGACGCCGATGGTCACCCCGGCCACGGTGCCGCCTGCGACCTCGACGCCGGCGGGCGTCGCGCCCATGGCGAGCCCGATCCCGACGCCAATGGGCACCTTGGCCCCGGTCGGTCCGACCCCGACGCCGTAACGGGCAAAGGGGATCGCGGACCGGAGGGCCGACCCGAAACCGGGCCGGCCCTCTTCAACCATCAGTGCTGGCCGCGACGGAGGATGGTGAGGACGAGCCAGAGGCCGAGGGCGGCGACGAAGGCCATCCCCAGCCCCAGCAGCCACCCGATGATGAGCCACCGGAACCCCACCATGTAGTAGATCTGGATCAACAGTGCGATGGCCACCGCGAAGCCGCTGGCCAGTATCCCCAGGACGAGGCGGCTCGACATGCTGTTCAGCACGCTCAGGACGTGCTCGGTGTCCTGAACGTGCATGTTGATGGAGAGGTTCCCTCGCTCCACGCGGGTCAGCAGCCGCTCGGTGCGTCTGGGCAGGGTGACGGCCAGCTGGCTCAGGTCCAGGAGGGTCGGGAGCAGCCGCTTTCCCCAATGCTGAGGCAGGTATCGCTCCGACACCAATTGCACCACGTAGGGTCGGAGCACCTCGGCGGCGCTGAACTCGGGATCGAGGTTGCGCGCAAGTCCCTCGTCCATGGCCATGGTCTTGGTGAGCAGCACCAGACTGGTGGGCACCTGCAGCCGGTGGCGCCGTGTGATGTCCAGGGCTTCCTCCAGGATGCGGCCGACGTCGATCTCCTTGAGGGGGATGCCCCAGTAGAGGGAGAGCAGGTGGCCGAGGTCGTGGCGGAGACGCTCCAGCTGCAGGGTGCTTCCCGTGACGCCCAGGGTCATCAGCTGGTCGACGACCCGGTCCAGGTCCTGGTTCGATATGGCCAGCAGCAGGAAGAGGAGCCCGTCCCGGGTGGCCTCGTCCAGGCGGCCCACCATGCCGTAGTCCAGGAGTCCGATGACCTCCCCCTCCATCACGACGAAGTTGCCCGGGTGGGGGTCGGCGTGGAAGAAGCCGTGCTCCAAGATCATCTTGAGGGTTGTCCGCGCCGCCCTGGCCGCCAGCCTCGGCCGGTCGATTCCGGCCGCCTCCAGGGCGGGCAGGTCGTTGATCTTGATCCCCTCCAGCCGTTCCATGGTCAGGACCCGGCGGGTGGTGTAGTCCCAGTAGATGCCCGGCACCCGAAGCCGGCGGTCGCCCTGGAAGTTGCGCCGGAAGCGGTCGGCGTTCTGCCCCTCCAGCAGGTAGTCCAACTCCCCCCGGAGGATGGCGGCGAACTCGTCTACCAGGGCCGGCAGATCGTAGATCCGGCCCCACACGGTCCGGCCCGAGGCCGCCCGGGCCAGGTCTCTCAGGATGGCCAGGTCCTCGTCCACCAGCGCCTCTACCCCGGGCCTCTGCACCTTGATCACCACCTCCTCGCCGCTCCTCAGCCGTGCCGAGTGAACCTGGCCGATGGAGGCCGAACCGACCGGCTCGGGGTTGAACTCGTCGAAGAGGTCGGCAGGGGGACTGCCCAGCTCTCGCTCGATCTGGTTTTCGATCACCTCCGCCGGCTCCGGGGGGACGGCATCCTGGAGCCTTTCCAGCTCGGTCACGTAGTCCGGCGGCAGGAGGTCGGATCGGGTGGAGAGGATCTGGCCCAGCTTGATGTAGGTGACCCCCAGCTCCTCCAGGGCCAGCCGGAGGTGCTCGGCCTGGGTGGGGGCCGGAGGATGTTGGCGGCCAAACAACCCCCAGGGGAAAGGGGTGACGAAGCGGGTGAGGCCAAGCTGGGCCAGCAGCCATCCAAATCCATGGCGGGCCAGGATCTGCACGACCTCCCGGTATCTCCCGAGCCGGCCACGGGGGAACCGTTCGAGGAGGTAGGGCCATTCGCGGCTGGGTGGCTCTGTCATAGCAATGTAGATCCTCAGCAAGGCTCATGCCGGAAGACGCCGGGATGCAGGGCAGGGCGCTCTGCCCACCGCCCGACCGGCCAACCGTCCCAGGCGGTGGAGCACAGGGCCCACCCTACGGATACCGGCGACGCGAGATCTGGCCTCTCTACGCCTGCCTCGGTCTCAGCATGCGCATCCGGCGGGAGGTGGCTGCTACCGCTGTCTCAAGAGACGCATCCGGCGGCGAGTTCGGATCGTGTGGGAATCCTGCGGTACGATGCTGATGGAGCCGTCCAGCTCCAGCACCGCCAGCTTCACGTCCTCGATCCTCTCCACCCCGTGCTCTCTCAGCGCCATCTCGGCCTCGTCCTCGTCCACCCCCTCGCGATGCAGGGCATCCACGATCCATTGCCCGTTCTGGGCGATCACCGTGGGGCGGGGCTGGAGTATCCATCTGAAGAAGGGGCTGCGCAGTCGAAGCGTGCCGACCCCCCAGTTCAGCACCAGCAGGGTGCCGATGATCAGCAGCCCGCCGACCAGGGAGTTGTCGGGCCCCGTCATGGCCGGCTGCACCGCGTTGGCCACCAGCAGCACCACGACCAGGTCGAAGAGGGTAAACTGGCCGATCTCCCGCTTGCCGAACAGCCGAAGGCCGATCAGCAGCGCCAGGTAGATCACCGCCGACCGAACCACTATCTCCCACGGGGGTATTGCCATTTGCGCGAGATCGCTTCCCATGCCCTCTCCCGATGCCGGCTTCTTCACCTAAACAGCTGCATGGCCAGTGCCAGCGGGGGGATTTGGCGTGCGGTGGGGCGGGAGAGCGCCGGCCCCTACTGGACGTATTGTCTTATGCCTCGCCGCCCTCGTCGGTCAGCTCCAACTCCACGCCCCGGTACCGGACCCACAACCCACGGAGTATCACCGCCATCCCGAGCAGCATGAAGACGATGGCGATGGGCCGCGTGAAGAAGATGGTGTAGTCGCCGTGGGAGATGGCCAGCGACTGCTTCAGGTTGGTCTCCAGCATCTGGGCGAGGATGGTGGCCAGCACCGCCGGCGCCATGGGGATGCCGAACTTCCGCATCAGGTAGCCGACCACGCCGAACAGCAGCGCCACCCACACGTCGAACAGCTGGTAGCGGACGCTGTAGGAGCCGATCACCGAGAAGAGGACGATCAGCGGCCCCAGGATGGGGAATGGGATCACGGCGATCTTCACCCACAGCCTCACAAGCGGCAGGTTCAGGATCAGCAGCATGGCGTTGCCGACGTACATGCTGGCGATCACCGACCACACCAGCTGGGGGTTCTCCTGGAACAGTCGGGGTCCGGGCTGCAGGCCGTACATCATGAAGCCGCCCAGCATCACCGCCAGGGCCGGGCCGGCCGGGATCCCGAAGGCGAAGAGCGGTATGAAGCCGCTCTGGCTGGTGGCGTTGTTGGCCGCCTCGGGCGCCGCCACCCCCTGAATCACGCCGGTGCCGAACCTCTCCGGGTGCTTGGAGGTCCGCTTCTCCAGGTCGTAGGCCACGAAGGTGGTCACGGCGGGGCTGCAGCCGGGGAGCAGCCCCATGGCGAAGCCGATCCCGGTGGCCCGTACTATCGTGACGATGCAGCTCCTCAACTCCATCCAGGTGGGCATCAGCTTCTTGATGGTGCTGGTGTAGATGAAGTCCAGGTCCCTCTCTACGTTCACCAGCACCTCGCCGATGGCGAAGAGACCGATGATAACGCTGATGAAGTTGACGCCGCCCATCAGGTCCACCAGACCGAAGGTGAGGCGGGCGGAGCCCGTGATCGGGTCGAGGCCGATCATGGAGACGAGCAGACCGATGCACATGGCCATGAATCCTTTGAGGAGGGCCCGTCCGGAGAGGCCGACGATCAGGCTGAGGGCCATGAACATCAGGGCGAAGTACTCCGGAGGGCCGAAGGCCAGCGCCACGCCGGCCAGCAGCGGGGCGAAGAAGGTGAGCCCTATCATGCTGATGGTGCCGGCGCCGAAGGATGCGATGGCCGAAATGGCCAGGGCGGGTCCGGACCGGCCCTGCTTCGCCATCTGGTAGCCGTCCAGGGTGGTGGGGACGGAGGAGGCCTCGCCCGGGATGTTAACCATGATGGCGGTGGTGGATCCGCCGTACTGGGCCCCGTAGTAGATGGCGGCCATCATGATGAGGGCCGGGATGGGCTGTAAGACGGTGGTGAGGGGCAGCAGGATGGCGATGGCCGAGGTGGGGCCGATACCCGGCAGCACCCCTACCAGGGTTCCCACCAGCGATCCGATTAGCGCAAACAGGAGGTTCTCCGGCGTCAGAGCCTGGGCGAACCCCTGTCCCAGCATCTGCCAGGAGAAGAGCATAGTCTTACCCTCTCATCCCTCTGATGGAGCTAGAAGAACAGTTCCAGCAAGCCCAGAGGGAAGCTGAGTTCCAGGAAGTCGATGAACACGACGAGCACTGTTAGAGCGCTCAGTGCACCGCAGAGGGGGGGGACCCACCAGCGGTACCTGCCCAGGTACCAGGTTCCGGCCGTGATGAAGATCAGGGTGGACAGGGGGAAGCCGAGGGGCTCGAGCAGCGCCAGGAAGACGATCATCAAGAGGATGGAGAACAGGACGCGGCGGCTGCCCTGGGCGTCGGGCCAGTCGAGGATCTTCGGCTGCCCCCGATATCGCCATCCGTTGACGAACAGGGTGACGCCGGCAGCCAGGATCATCCAGCCGACGATGATGGGGAGGGTGCGGGGGTGCACGCGCTCCCCCGCATTCCCCGCTATCTGAAAGGAGGCGATTAGGGTCAGGATGCCCAAGATGGTCATGAAGGCCCCTGTCGCCAGGTCGGCCGATCGCAGAGTCCGAATCATCAGTCGCCTCCAGTTCAGGTGATGCGGCCGTCCTGGGACTATTTGAGCCCGGTGGTGATCTCCTTGTACACCGGGATCAGCTTATCGATGTAGGCTTTGGAATCCTTGGCGTTCAGGGCCAGCGGGACGAAGCCCTCCTTCTTTTGGGCCTCGACGATCTCGGGGTTCTTGGCGACATCCTGGAAGGTCTTGTCCAGGACATCCACCACGTTCTGTGGCGTCTTTGCGGGCACGGCGATGCCCCGGGCGATGGTCTCCACCAGGTCGATCCCCTGCTCCTTGAAGGTCTTGCCGTCGGGTGCCCCCGGGATCCTCTCCTCGCCGCCGATGCCCAGAGCGATGCTCTGGTCCCTGTACTTCACGATGTCGTCGGAGTTGGCCATCAGGGCGTTGACGTGGCCGCCCAGGAAGGCGGTGATAGAGGGGGCCGCACCGGTGAAGGGCACGTACTCGAACTTGGCCCCGGTCAGCTTCTCCAGACGCAGGGTCGCGATGTGGGAGCCGGACCAAGTGGCCGAGCCGCCGATAGTCAGCTTGCCGGGGTTCTTCTTTGCCTCGTCGATGAAGCCCTTGAGATCCTTGTAGGGGCTGTTCTTCAGTACGATCAGACCCTGGGGAGTGGACTGGAAGAGGGAGATGGGCAGCAACTGCTCGGTCTTGTATCCTACGTCCTGCTGCATGGGCTGGAGGATGATGTGGGGGATGTTGATGCCGGTGATCTGGTAGCCGTCGGGCTTGCCGCGGGCCGCCTCGGCCCAACCCATCGCGCCGCCGCCGCCTACCTTGTAGTCGATCACCACCTTTTGGCCGAGTGCCTTCTCCAGGTAGGGCTGCTGCCTTCGAGCCTCACGGTCGGATTGCCCTCCGGGGTCGAAGGTGGTCATGTAGGTGATCTGCTTGGTGGGGTACTTCTCACTCCCTCCAAGGCTGCACCCCGCTACGGCAACGACTACCACGGCCAGGGATACGAGAGCCGCCAGTGCCACCAGCAATCGCCTAGACAGCATGGTCATCACTCCTCCCTATTCGCTTGATGCGCCCCCTCGTTGGGGTGCAGGTTGCCTGAAGCTGCCTCCACCCGGTGAATGGCGCCATAGTAACAGCGAGACCGGCAGCACGCAACGCTTTTCTCAAGACCGCTGAACATTCGGCAGTCCCAACGGCCTGTTGCCCTAGTACACGACCACGGTGAAGGTGATATGTATTGTCATGCTGAGCGCAGCGAAGCATCTCCCCGTGGCGAGAGGAGATCCTTCGCTATCGCTCAGGATGACACCTGTCAGAACCATCGTGGCGGAGTACTAGGCTGCTACGGCGTCTACCCGTAAATGTGGGTCGCACCCAGGGGCCCCATGGACCCTTGCGGCGGTGGGGGGCTGGATGTACACTACTTCCAACCTCTCACCTCGTCGCGCGGATCGGACTAACCCTGCTCGGGTCGTCCGGGGATGCTGCGGAGCCCCGGCCCATGGGGTTTTCGGAGCGAACAGCCCGCCTCGCTTCCAAGGAAGTTGCTCACACCTCAGCGGTGCGAATCGCGAACTGTGCCGCCGTTGCCGGCGGCCACCTGTGAGGTCAACGGCCTGGAGTCGAGGTAGCGCCCAGGGCCGAGCGGCTCAAGGAGCACGGTTAGCGGCATCCGGAGTCGGTGCCGGACTTTCTGGCATCTGTTCTCCGTCGTTTCTTACACTCCGGGGCGTACTATCGCCTCAGAAAGGGAAGGGGAGGCTGTGGCAAACCGATCCGTTGCGCTGGACCGGCCGGTCGTGGAGCGCGGCTGGCTAGACAGATTCTTCAAGATCACCGAGAGCGGCAGCACGGTGAACACCGAGGTGGTGGCGGGCATCACCACCTTCATGGTGATGGCCTACATCATCTTCGTCAACCCCTCGATCCTATCTTTCGCGGGCATCAAAGATCTCCAGGGCCTCGGGCCCGCTTTCCCCGCTGTCATGGCGGTGACCTGCCTCGTCGCCGGCGTCATGACCATCTTCATGGGCCTCTACGGTAACTACCCCTTCGCACTGGCACCCGGTATGGGGCTGAACGCCGTCGTCGCGTTCCAGCTCATCGTCGGGATGAAGCTCCCCTGGCAGGCCGCCATGGGGGTCATCTTCATGGAAGGTATCGCCATCACCATCCTGGTGATCACCGGCTTCCGCCAAGCGGTGATGGATGCGATCCCCATGACTCTCAAGAAGGCCATCGGCGTCGGCATCGGGCTCTTCATCTTCTTCATCGGCCTCGCGGACGGCGAGCTGATCAAGTACGGCGCCAAGAACCCCGCGACCCCTGTTGCCCTCGGCGACCTGACCACCGGCCCCGTCCTGGTGGCCATCGTGGGTCTCTTCCTCATCGTCTGGCTGATGGCCAAGCGGGTTAAGGGCGCCCTCCTCATCGGCATCCTGGCCAGCACCCTGCTGGCCATCGCGATCAACTACGCCAGCGGGATGAAGGCCTTCACCACCCCGGGCGTGGCCGTCATTCCCTCCTCCGTGGTGGACGTTCCCAACCTCTCCCTGCTGGGCCAGGGGATCAACTTCGGCGTCTTCGCCACGGTGGGGGTCATCACCGGCGTGCTGACCATCTTCTCCCTGATGCTGTCGGACTTCTTCGACACCATGGGGACGGTGATCGGCATCGGCGGTAAGGCCGGATGGCTGGACAAGAAGGGCAGCATGCCTCGATTGAACCGTATCCTGCTGGTGGACTCCCTGGCGGCTGTTTTCGGCGGCGCTGCCGGCTCCAGCTCGGCGACCACCTACATCGAGAGTGCTGCCGGCGTCGGCGAGGGTGCTCGCACCGGTTTGGCCTCGGTGGTGACCGGCGTCCTGTTCCTGCTGGCCATGTTCTTCGCCCCCATCGCGGGGGTGGTTCCGGCCCACGCCACGGCTCCGGCCCTGATCGTGGTGGGCTTCCTGATGGCCGCGGTGGCCAAGGACATCCCCTTCTCCGACATCGAAGAGGGGCTGCCTGCTCTGCTCACCATCGCCGTGATGCCCTTCACCTACAGCATCACCAACGGCATCGGCGTCGGGTTCGTCACCTACACCTTCCTGAAGATCGTGCTGGGCAAGGCGAACCAGCTCCACTGGGCGATGTACGTCGCCTCCCTGGCCTTCCTGGTCTACTTCGCCATGCCGTGGCTGCACGTGGCCTTCGGGATCTAGAGCTGTCCGATCCTGGCATCGAGGGGTCGAGGCTTCAGCCGGTGAAGACTGAAGCCTCGACCCCTCGGCTTCTGAAAGGTCCTCCCCTGGTACGCGACGTGCCGAACAATGGCTCGATACGTCGCCGAGCAGAGGAGGTCTTTTCATGTCCATACCGATTGGCCGCACCAAGAAAGCCACCGAGACGGTGACCCTCGCCGTTGGCGATGAGGCCCCCGACTTCACCCTCCCCACTCACCTCGGACAGGCGATCGGCGCCGGCAGCAGCAGCCACTTCACCCTGAGCAGCCTGCGGGGAAAGAGATTCGTGCTGCTCGTCTTCTTCCCCCTGGCCTTCACCCCCGTTTGATCGGTCGAGGTGCCTTCGTTGGAGGCAGACAAGGATCGCTTCGACCAGCTGGAGACCGACATCGTCGGCATCAGCGTCGACCACATACCCGTTCTGAAGAGCTGGGCGCTGTCCCTGGGGGGCATCAGCTACCCGCTCGTCTCCGATTTCTGGCCCCACGGGATGGTGGCCAGCCAGTATGGCGTCCTGCGGGACGACGGCTACAGCGAGCGGGCCAACTTCATCATCGATAAGAACGGACGGGTCGCCTACATCGACGTGCACGACATCGGCGAGCAGCCCGAGAACGAGGAGCTACTGGAGATCCTGAGGCGGCTCTGAGGGCGGAGAGGACTCACCGCGGGGACCGGGGGGACCCGACCGGTAGTG
>DAHVXI010000084.1:0-44910 GCA_027356795.1 Chloroflexota bacterium
TCTCCTCGTAGGCTTTGAGGCAGTTCAGGGCGACCCTATCCCAGGTGAAGTGATCCATCGCGTGCTCCCGGGCTGCCTGCCCCATGCGCGCGACGACCTCAGGATCGTCGTGGAGGTAGCGAATCCTCTCTCCCAGCGCCCGCGGGTCGTTGGGAGGCACAATGAACCCGACCTCTCCCTCGGGGACCAACTCCGGCATGCCCCCCACCCGGGTGACCAGCACCGGCGCCCCGCAGCCCATCGCCTCCAGCAGGACCAGCCCCAGGATCTCCGATTTCTTGTGATGCGTTCCGTAGTAGTCGACGTAGACCGAGGGCAGGACGTTCACCATGGCCGAGGAGTACTCCGTCGCCAGCTCCTCCTGGTTCAGGGCCGTCTGGAAGGTGATCCGCTTGCCACGGGCCAGCTGCTGCAGCAGGTCGTAGTACTCCGGATGGTAGGCCCTTCCGATCAGGTGCAGCTCGATGTCCGGGTCGATCCCCTCCACCAGGTAGTTGATGCCCTTGAATGGGATCAGCCGCCCGGCGAAGATGGCCTTGCGCTGTCGGGGCACCGGCCTGGGGTAGAACAGCCCGGGGTTGAAGCCGCCGTGGATGATCCTGGTCTTGTGGGCGTGGCGGGAGTACTGCTGGGCCAGGTAGCTGGAGACCAGCAGGAAACCGGTGACGTGCTCGTCGGTCCCCAACCGGTGGGCGTAGTTCCGGCCTCCCCCTCCATGGTCGCTGGCGAAGATCGGCTTCCTCAGGGCTCGCGCGGCGAGGACGCAGATGTCGGAGAGGGCTATCCGGTACTGGTGCAGGTGAACGACGTCGGCATCCAGCAGCTCCGGCAGGAAGGCGAGGGAGATGGGGTTGACGTTCTTCCCCCCGAAGTAGAACCAGACCGGGTAGATCTCGATCCTCAGCGTGCCGTCGTCTATGCTCTGCCGCTTCTTGCCGAAGGTGACCAGCTTCGTCGGGACGTGGGTGGACATGGCCCTCGCCAGCTCCAGGGCGTACCTCTCCCCTCCACCGACCACCGATTCGTCGCTGAAATAGAGCGGGCTGACGTGGACTACTTTCACTGCCTGCCCCCGGAGTTGGCCGGCTTCGCGACCGCCGGCCCGCCCATCGCCGCCCTCCGCACCATCCAGGGCACGAGAACGGCATTGGTTATGTCACCTACCACGTAGGCCGCTACCAGGGTGAGGGCTGCCCCCACCGCGCCGTACTGGCTGATCATCAGGTACCCGCCGCCAACCATGATCGCGGCCGGGACCGCCTTCGTGACGATGGCCAGCTTCATGGCGTTCAGGATCTGGTATATGGGACCGAGCCCGACTCCAAACCCCAGCAGGGCGAAGCGGAGCCCCAGGGCATACATCACCGGCTGGGCCGCCCCATACTCATGGCGATAGATCATGAGGATGTGGGGCGACGCCAGGATCATGAAAGCCGTGCTGGCCACGGAGATGCCGCCCGCCAGAAGGGTGGCCTTCAGCAGGGTCATCCCCATCTGCCTGGCGCCCCGTCTGGCCAGGGTCTCGGCCAACGTCGCGTAGAGGTTCCGGGCGATGGGCGCCAGCGGCACCGACAGGAAGTTCATCAGGTTGAAGCCCACCCTGAAGTAGGCCAGCTCCGCCTTGCTGGAGTAGCGAGCCAGCAGGGTGGTCGGCACCAGCCCGATCAGGTTGGCGAAGTTCTTATCTACGCTCACCAGGGCGCTGAAGGCAAAGTATCGGCGAAAGGGGACCACCGGCGCGGCGCGGACCAGCTGCCCCAGGGTAGGGAAGCCTGGCATCTTCGACAGGGTCGATCGATATAGCCACAGCGCGCCGATGGAGGTGAGGAGCGGGGCGAAGGCCGCGCTGTAGAGAAGGCCGTTCAGCCCTCCACCCATGGCGACCACTCCGGCGTTGAAGACGCTGGTCAGCATCAGGGCCCCATTCTCCAGCAGGGCGAGGCGGGCTATCTGGCGAGAGCTCTGAAGGGCCAGCACCACCATGTTCAGGATGACCGTGAGTGGCGGGATCACGAACAGTACCCTGGCAAGATCCCCTGCCTCGGGGTCCCCCATGAAGAGCGCGCCCACGTAGTTCCCGGCCAGCAGCCCTATGGCGCTCTCGACAAGCCCCACGATCAGTCCGACCTTGAGGAAGTAGGCCAGGAGACTCAGCGATTCCTCCTCGTCCCTTCGCGAGTAGGAGGCTGCCAGCTTGGTGATCAGAGCCTGGCCCACCGCTAGATTCGCGAAGGTGGTCACCAGGTCCAGGAGGTTCCGGGCCGCGAGATAGCTGCCGTAGTTCGCCGCACCCAACTCGTTGGGGATGACCACCGACGCCACGAACTGGATCCCCATGGTGGCGAAGCTGCCCACCTGGAGGGTGAGCACCTCACGAGCAAAGCGGCGCCGAAGAAGCCGCTGGAACGGCGCGACCAGCCGATCCGCCGGGCCACCCTTCTGGAGATGCGGTTCAGAGGGGGGAGTCGAGACAGGCATCCTTTGTCCTTTGGGGTTCTCCCCAGGGCCTTTTAGTTCTGCCGTGCCGCGCCTCCAAGGAGCAGCCCGGCACCTACCAGACTGTCATTCTGAGCGCAGCGAAGAATCTCCTCGTGCCTACGTGGAGACCCTTCGCTGACGCTCAGGGTGACAACTAAGAGGCCCTGGGGTTCTCCCTCTGGCGCATGCCGACAGATCCGGCGCTGCGGTATAATAGCAGATCTGGACTCACCGCAACGACGCGGAGATGGAGCGCAACGATCGCCACCATGAAAGTTCTCGTCCTCTCCGATTACTATCCCCCGAACACCAAAGGGGGAGCCGACATCGCCGCCGAGAGGCTCTCCGCTGAGATCGCCCGACGAGGCCACTCGGTGTGTGCCCTGACCACCGTGGAGAACCGCTCGGAAGCCGTGTCCGACACCGTGCGGGGCGTTCACGTACGGCGGATCGTCTCCAAGTACCCGGCGAGACTGCGCAACTACATGTCCGTCTACAACCCCCTGGTGGTCCACCAGGTTGCCAAGAAGATCGCGGAGTACCAACCGGATGTCGTTCACGCCCACAACGTCCACACCCACCTCTCCTTTCAGGCGTTGCTGGAGGCCAGGAGAGCCTCGGTGCCGGTGATCCTGACCGCTCACGACCACCAGCTGTTCTGCAGCGGCAAGTTCGACTGCGCGGATCCCTCCCGGGCCGTGACGATCCCGGCCTCCCAGTGCCGGAACTGCCAGCGGCTCCGCTACTTCCCCTTCAGGAACCGGCTGATCCAGCGGGCTATCCGGCTCTCGGGCGCCGGGGTTCTCGCCGTCAGCGGCGCCCTACGGGACGACCTGGTGGCCAACGGCCTCAACCCCGACGTGGTGCAGGTGGTTCACAACGGGATCGACCCCGCCTCCGTGGAGGTCGGCGCGGATCACGTTCACAGCTTCGCCCGTCGCCACGCCCTGGAGGGCAAGAAGGCGATCCTCTTCGGTGGACGGGTCAGCCACGCCAAGGGGATCGACCAGGCCGTGGCCGCACTGGGCAAGCTGCCCCGAGAGCTCAATTTCGCCTTCCTGGTGCTGGGCAGCAGCGAGGACTACATCTCTTACATCCTGCAGATGGGCCACCGGTTGAGCGTCGAGGAGCGAACGATCTTCCTTCCCTGGCTCTCCGGCGAGGACCTGAAGGCGGCCTACGCCCTGGCCAGCGTCTGTGTGACCCCATCCCTCTACCGGGAACCCTTCAACCTGATCAACATCGAGGCCATGGCGATGCGGAAGCCGGTGATCACCACCTGCTTCGGTGGGCCGCCGGAAGTAGTGGTGGACGGAGTGACCGGCTACGTCCTGGATCCTCGGGACGTGGATCTGCTCTCGGCACGGCTGCTGGAGCTGCTCACCGACGACGCCAGGGCAGAGGCCATGGGCGAGGCGGGCTACCGGCGGGTAGTGGAGAACTTCACCGTCGGCCACCAGGCCGATAAGACCCTGGCCGCCTACGAAGCGGCCCTGTCTCGAGCTGTATGACGGGGTGACGGGGTGACGGGGGCATCTTTCCGGGTCCTGCACGTCATCACCTCCCTGGACGTGGGGGGAGCGCAGAAGCACCTGCTCTCCCTGGTCCAGGGGCTCCGGCGTCGGGGCCACGAAGCCGACGTGGCTTTCTTCAAGAACCCGTCCCTGGCACCGCAGTTTCGGGAAACCGGCGCACGGCTGTTCGATCTGTCCACCCGGGAGACCTTCTCCCCCTTCCTATTGCCCCGACTGGCCCGGATCCTGGCCCAGGGCCGCTACCAGATCGTCCATACCCATCTGCTGAAAGCCGACGGCTACGGCACCCTGGCCGGCCTTCTGGCCCGTACGCCGGTCCGCATCGCCTCCAAACACAACGACGAGGCCGTGCTCCAGAAGCCGGCCGTCGCCGTTACCCACGGGCTGATCTCGCGTTTAGATCATCGAGTGGTGGTGCTGTCCGACTACGTCGGCCGGTACGTGGCCTCGGTAGGCCGGGTGGATCCCTCCCGGATCACCCGCATCTACTACGGGCTCCCACCGGCGTCTGCCGGCACGGCCGAGGATGGGCTCCGGCTCAGGGCTGAGCTGGGCATCCCACCGGAGGCCCCTCTCATGGCCACCGTGGGACGGATCACCGAGCAGAAGGGACTGACCTATCTGCTGGAGGCCATGGTTCGCGTCCGGGAGCGGCTCCCGGAGGCCCGGCTGCTGATCGTCGGCGACTCTCAGGACGGCCGGGAGCAGTACAAGACCCAACTGCTGCGCCGGTGGGAGTCGCTGGGGCTGCAGGACACCGTCCTGTTCACGGGCGTGCGCGACGATGTCCCGGCCGTGATGCGGGCCATCGACCTCTTCGTCATGGGCTCCCTGTGGGAGGGGTTCGGGCTGGTGTTCCTGGAGGCCATGGCGGCGGGGCGGCCCATCGTCGCTACCCGCGTGAGTGCCGTTCCCGAGGTGGTCCAGGAGGGCGCAACGGGCCTCCTGGTGCCGCCCAGGGATCCCGAGGCCCTGGCCGAGGCGATGCTGGCCTTGCTCAACGACCGCGAAAGGGCCCAGCAGATGGGCGCTGCCGGATCGATCCGGTTGAAGGAGCAGTTCACAGAGGATAAGATGGTCGAGTCCGTGGAACAGCTGTACGCCGAGTTGTGGAGATGCCGTTGAGGTGTGTGGTAACCGGCTGCGCCGGCTTCATAGGGTCCCACATCGCCGAGGCCCTGATCGCTCAGGGCCACCAGGTTGTGGGCATCGATTGCTTTACCGATTACTATCCAAGAGCCATTAAGCTGGCCAACCTCTCCGCCCTGCGGGAATCCCCCAACTTCACCCTGATCGAGGCCGATCTGCTGGCGTACGACCTGCACGGACTGCTGGAGGGGGCCGACTGCGTCTACCACCAGGCGGCTCAGGCGGGGGTTAGGGCCAGTTGGGGGCAGAACTTCCGCATCTACACTGAGAACAACGTTCTGGCCACCCAGCGGCTGCTGGAGGCGGCAAGGGACCATCCTCTGCGCCGTTTCGTCTACGCCTCCTCCTCGTCCGTCTACGGCGACGCCCGAGCGCTGCCGGTCACCGAAGAGACCCTTCCCCAGCCCATCTCCCCCTACGGGGTGAGCAAGCTGGCGGCGGAGCACCTGTGCCGCCTCTACTGGGTGAACTTCGGCGTCCCCACCGTCTCCCTGCGCTACTTCACCGTGTACGGACCCCGCCAGCGACCCGACATGGGCTTCCACAAGTTCATCAGGGCCCTCCTGACGGGCCGGGAGATCACCCTCTATGGCGATGGCGACCAGACCCGGGATTTCACCTTCGTGAGCGACGCCGTGTCGGCCAACCTGGCCTGCCTGGAAGCCGACGTGACGGGACAGCTCTTCAACGTGGGGGGAGGCTCTCGGATCTCCGTGAATCGCGTCCTGGCCCTCCTGGAGTCGCTGTCCGGGGAGAAGGCCAGGATCCGCCGGATGGAGAACCAGAAGGGAGACGTCCGCGATACCTTCGCCGATACCTCGCGGGCCAGGGAGCTGCTGGGCTTCCGCCCCTCCGTCACCGTCGAGGAGGGGCTGCGCAGAGAGCTGGAGTGGCTCTCCGGCGTGCTGAGTGCCGAGTCCTGAGTGCCGAGTCAGCCCTCACCCCGACCCTCTCCCTCTGGGAGAGGGAGAGGAGCGGGTCCAGGGCGCAGCGCCTGGCGGGGTTTGGGGTGTCCCCAAGGATCATTTTATTCCCTCCCTGGATGATAGATGATAGATGATGAGTAGAGACCTCACATACAGGCCGCTTCGCGTCCTGGAGGTGATGGAAGCCACTATCGGCGGCACCAAGCGCCACCTGCTGGCGCTGGTGCGCGGCCTGGATCGCAGCCAGTTCCGGGTCGAGGTGGCAGCGCCCCGGCTCCGCTCCGAAGCCTTCGACGACGTCACCTTCAGCGACGAGGTGCGCGAGGCCGGCATCCCGCAGCGCTACGTCCCCATGCGGAGGGAGATCTCCCCCTCTTCGGACCTCGCCAGCTTCTTCCGGCTGTACGCCCTGATGGCTCGCGGCCGCTACGACGTGGTCCACACCCACAGCTCCAAGGCGGGCTTCCTGGGTCGCTTCGCCGCCCGCCTGGCCGGGGTGAAGACCATCGTCCACACCCCCCATGGCTTCTACTTCCTGAACCAGAAGGCGGGCTCCCAGCGAAGCTTCTACCTGAATCTGGAGCGGGTGGCAGGTAAGGTGACCCGCCGGATGATAACCCTGTCTTCCACCGAGATGGCCGAAGCCGTGGACAACAGGATCATCTCGCCCGATCAGGTGGTGCTGATCGAGAACGGCATTCAGCTACCTGCCCCGCGAGACCACCGGACCGTGGCACCCTTGAGGGAGAGGCTGGCACCCGGGGCCAGTCACGTCATCGGCACCGTGGCCCGCTTCACCCCTCAAAAGGGTCCGTTCGACTTCGTTCGGATGGTCGCGGTCCTGGTAGGAGCGATCCCCGGCGTCCAGGTCCTGTGGTGCGGCGACGGAGAGCTGCGCGACCAGGTGGAGGAGTTGGCTCGGGGGCTGGGAGTAGAGAGTCAACTGCACTTCCTCGGTTACCGAACGGACGTGCTGGACGTTATAGCGGTGATGGACGTCTTCGTCCTCACCTCCCTCTGGGAGGGGCTCCCCTACACCGTGCTTGACGCCATGGCCCTGGAGAAGCCGGTGGTGGCCACGGCGGCCGTGGGAACGCGGGACATAGTCCAGGACAGCGCCACCGGGCTGCTGACGCCCGTGGGCGACCCGGAGGAGGCGGCTCGAGCCGTGGCCCGCCTCCTGTCCAATCCAGCCGACGCCAGAGCCATGGGGTCCGCCGGAAAGGAGGTGATCCTCCGGCGGTTCTCCCAGGAGGCCATGGTGAAGAGGACTGGACAGCTCTACGTTGATTTAGTAGGATAGCTATCCGCGAGGAGGGTTGCCCGCTTTGAAGGAGTTCAGCAACCGCTTCATCCTCTTCCTCTTCCTGGCCGACATCCTGTTCACAGAACTGGCGCTCTACCTGGCCGAGATGACCAGGGGTGTGATCCCCGTCGGTAGGGAGAGCGTCGGCATGAGCTTTCTCGACCTATCCATCATGCTGGCCGTGGCCCTCTTCTGGGCCTTCTTCCTCCGGCTCTTCGGCGCCTACGATCCCCGCCGGCTCTCCGGCTTCGTGGACGAGGGTCGCGCGGTGCTGCTGGGCACCATGGCCGGCATGCTGGCCCTGGCCTCCTTCTTCTACCTGTTCAACGTCGAGTTCCGGTCTCGAATTCTGTTCACCTACTTCTTCGCCATCGACTTGGCGCTGCTCCTCAACTACCGGCTGGCCGCTCGCTATATCGTGCGCTCCCTGATCGCCGGAGGCTATACGGCTCGTCGAGTGGTGCTGGTGGGAGCCACCAAGGTGGGGCGAGAGCTGGCCTACATCATCCGCTCCCAACCCTGGTGCGGCCTGGTGGTCGTCGGCTTCGTGGACGACGATCCCATCCTGGAGGAGGTCGACGAAGGCTTCCAGCTGCTGGGAAACACCAATCAGCTGCCCCACATAATCGCCAGCCACTCGGTGGACGACGTCATCGTCGCCCTGTCCAGCAGGGACCACGAGAAGATCGCGGAGATCGTCCTCAGCCTCCAGACCCACCCGGTGCGGGTGCGGGTCGTCCCCGACCTCTTCGAGATGGTCTCGGTCCGGGCGCAGGTGGAGGATTTCTGGGGCGTCCCGCTGATCGGCCTGCGGGACCCCGTCATCACCGGCTTCGATCGAGCCTTCAAGCGAGCCTTCGACCTGATCATCTCCTCCATCCTGCTGCTGCTGCTGGGACCCGTGATGCTGCTGATAGCCCAGGCCATCAAGCTGGACTCCCACGGCCCGGCCCTCTTCAGGCAGCGCCGCGTCGGCGAGAACGGCAGGCTGTTCTGGATGTACAAGTTCAGGACTATGGTCGACGGCGCCGACAAGCTGATCCCCACGTTGGAGGAGAAGGGCGTCTACGCCAACGGCGTCTACAAGGTCAAGGAGGACCCACGGGTCACCCGTGTGGGTCACGTGCTCCGACGGATGAGCGCCGACGAGCTTCCTCAGCTGTTCAACGTGCTGAGGGGCGAGATGAGCCTGGTCGGCCCCCGCCCGGAGCAACCCTGGATCGTGGATCGATACGAACCGTGGCAGCGGAAGAGACTCTCGGTGATGCCCGGCATGACCGGATGGTGGCAGGTGAACGGTCGCAGCGACCGGCCGATGTTCCTCAACACCGAGTACGACCTCTACTACATCCAGAACTACTCCCCCATCCTGGACCTGGTGATCCTCTGGAAGACCATCTGGGTCGTCCTCAAGGGCAAGGGCGCTTTCTGAAGCCGTCGGCAGCGGGCCGGAGGGCGAGCCTCCCGCAACCTAGTACTCCGCCACATTGGTTCTGACAGGTGTCATCCTGAGCGACAGCGAAGGATCTCCTCTCGCCACGGGGAGATCCTTCGCTGCGCTCAGCATGACAGTACATATCACCTTCTCTGTGGTCGTGTACTGGCTCTCCCCCGGGAACCCCGCCTTCCCGCCTGCTGCGGCCATCTTTGGGCTGGATTGTGCTACTATTCTCTACCGTGATCCGACGGGCTGATAGCTGATAGCTGAGGGCCAAGAGATGGAACTGGTGGTGCTGGGAACCGGGGCAGCCTACCCGGGGCCTCACCAGGCTAGCTCCGGCTACCTGGCGGTGGAGGGAGAGACCAGACTTCTCATCGACTGCGGCAACGGGGTCGTCAGTCGGCTGCAGGAAGCCGGGGAGCTGGAGGGCTTGACGCAGCTGCTGTTCAGCCACATCCATGCCGACCACCTGCTGGACGTCTTCCCTCTCTTCTATTCGCGGTTGTACGCCAGGGGGAAGGATTACCCGCCCCTGCCTGCGTACATGCCACCTGGAGAGGTGGAGCGGTTCGCTCGACTTGCCGAGGTGCTGAGGATCGAGCCGCGGCGTCTGGTGGAGGGAGTCTTCCGGACGACGGAGTACGATCCCCAGGCCGGCCTCAGGATCGGAACTCTGCAGATCTCCTTCCTCCGCACCGTGCATCCGGTTCCGGCCTTCGCCCTGCGACTGGAGGGTGGGGACTCCTCCCTGGTCTACTCCGCGGACACAGCCCCCTTCCCGGAGCTGGCGGAGTTCGCGAGAGGATGCGACCTGCTGCTGTGCGAGGCCACCGTGAGCCAGCAGGACTTCGATCCGGCGCACGCCATCCACCTGACGCCGGCCCTGGCGGCCGACGTCGCGACGAAAGCGGGGGCAAAGAGGCTGCTGCTAACCCATATGTGGCCCTACTACGATCGGCAGTCGATGATGGAGGAGGGGCAAGGGGTATTCCCAAACACCGAGCTGGCAGAGGAACTGAAGAGATACCCGATCTAGGGCATGCAGAACGAGTGCGAGATGCGTGGTGCGAAGCACGAAGGGCCGGCCGGCCGAACCACGCATTCCGCACTCTCGCACTCCAATAGGAATGGAGACCCAGGTGCGCATCGGTGACGTAGAGATCTTCCTCATATCGGACGGCTTCGCCCGCGTCGACGGCGGGGGAATGTTCGGACTGGTGCCCAAGATAATGTGGGAGAAGAAGCACCCGGCCGACGACCTCAACCGGGTAGGCATGGGGGTGAACAGCCTCCTTATCAAGGACGGAGGCCACCTCATCGTCGTGGACGCCGGCTACGGCAGCAAGATGGGGCACCGCACCCTCGCCCTAATGGGCATCCTGCGAACCGGGCAGCTGCCGGAACGGTTGAGGGAGTTGGGGGTGGGGCTGGACCAGGTGGAGATGGTGATCAACACCCACCTGCACTCCGACCACTCCGGCGGCAACACCCTTCAGGAGGGGAATCGGCTGTCCCTCACCTTCCCCAACGCCAGCTACGTCGTCCAACAGGGGGAGTGGGAGGACGCCAACCACACCAACGAACGCACCAGGGCCACCTACCTTCCGGAGAACCTGCTGCCGCTGTGGGAGGATCGCCGGCTGGAATCGATCGAGGGGGATACTCAAATCACCCCCCACGTTCGCTGTATACTTACCCCGGGCCACACGCCCCACCACCAGAGCGTCCTGATCGAGTCGGAGGGGCAGAAGGCCCTCTACACCGCCGACGTCTCGCCCTTCGCCGTCCACATGGAGAGGCTGGCCTGGGTCGCGGCCTACGACCTGGAGCCGATGCGCAGCATCGAGACCCGGAGGAGGATCCAGCGATGGGCTGTGGAGGAGCGGATCCTGTTGATCTTCCCCCATGATCCGGAGATCGGCATGGGCTACCTCCACTACGCCTCGGGCCGCTACTGGGTGGATCCGGTGAATAGCGATCGGCCATCGGCCGCCGGCAATCAGCGGACGGCGGTCGGCGAGTCCCAACCCTAGCACTCAACCGCGACTTTGCTGGGGGGCGCAGCCACCGCCCCACATCTTTTCGACGGAGCTCCCATGCGGATAGCTATCGACGTGCGGCTGGTGTCCTACGCCCAGGGAGGCATCAGCCAGTACACCATCAGGCTGGTGCGTGCCCTGGTGGGGCTGCAAAGCGGCGACGAGCTCCTGTTGCTCGAGAGCCGAAAAGCCCCCACTGGACAGTTCTGGCCCGCCGCGGTGCGACGATCCAGGTTGGCCACGCCCCCTCATCACCCGAGGGAGCAGATCGCCCTACCCATCGAGTTGCTGCGTCTTCCGGCAGACGTCTTGCACAGCCCGGATTTCATCCCACCCTTTCGGCGTAGATGCCGCTCCGTGGTCACCATCCACGACCTGGCTTTTCTGCGTTTCCCCCACCTCCTGACGCCCGATAGCGGCCGCTACTATGGGCAGGTGGCCCGGGCGGTCCAGAGCGCCGACCAGGTGATCGCCGTGTCCCACGCCACCAAGCGGGATCTGCTGGAGCTGCTATCCGTCGATCCGGAGAAGGTCACGGTGGTGCACTCGGGCGTGTCTCCCGAATGCCGGCCCCTGGAGCCGGAGGAGATAGAGCATCGGCGGCGAGAGCTAGGGCTGCCTGAGCGCTTCATCCTCTTCGTGGGAACCCTGGAGCCCCGCAAGAACCTTCCCACATTGCTGCGGGCCTTCGCCCGGGTGTGGAAGGCCCACCGGGTGCCCCTGGTAGTGGTGGGCGGCAAGGGATGGCTCAACGAAGAGCTGTTCCGGGTGCGAGAGGAGCTCGGACTCGGGGAAGAGGTCAAATTCGTGGGGTCCGTGGCGGCCCAGCAGTTGGTATACTATTACAACTGCGCCACCTGCCTGGTCCTGCCCTCTCTCTACGAAGGCTTCGGCCACCCCGTTCTTGAAGCCATGGCCTGCGGGACGCCGGCGATCGTGTCCAACGTGCCCTCCCTGACCGAGATCGCAGGGGATGCCGCGCTCTCGGTCGGTCCGGAGGATGCTGAGGAGCTGGCAGCGGCCATGGGGAGGCTTCTGGCCGATGGGGGGCTGCGGCAGCGGTTGATCGGGCTGGGCCTCCAGCGCGCGGCGGCCTTCTCCTGGGAGCAAACGGCCCGGGAGACCCTGGGTGTGTATCATAAAGCCGTTCAAGGAAGTCGATGAGAGTCCTGTTTCTCACCCCTCAGCTGCCCTTCCCTCCACATCAGGGCACCCAAATCCGCAACTACCAACTCCTGCGGGCGGCAGCTTCCGCCCATCAGGTGGACTTGATCTCGTTTGTCCGTCCCGGGGAAAGCCTCCACAGGGCCGCGCCCCTCCAGGAGCTGTGCGGTCAGATATGGGTCCTCCCCGTCCCTCCAGACCGAAGCCCGACCGCGCGGCTGGGGACTCTGTTCACCTCCAGACACCCCGACCTCGCCTTCCGCCTCCGGTCCGAGGGCATCGCCGACACTCTGCGGGCCGTGGCCAACGGCAATCGCTACGACGTCATCCAGGTCGCCGGCCTCGAGATGGCTCGCTACCTACCCACCGTCCGGACGGCCGCTCCTCGTGCCCACCTGGTCTTCGACGATCACAACGCCGAGTACCGGCTTCAGGCCCGAGCGGCGGCGGTGGACGCTCGACGCACCGCCTCCTGGCCCAAGGCGCTCTACTCCCTGGCGCAGTATCTGAAGCTGCGCCGGTACGAGGCTTGGGCATGCCGATCGGCCGATGCGGTCCTGGCCGTCTCGGAAACCGATGCGGCGGCCCTTCGGGGGCTGGCCCCCAAGGTTCGGCTGTGGGTGGTCCCCAACGGCGTGGATTGCGCCCACTACCAGAGCGAGCCGTCGTCCACGGCCGATCCCGCGGCGCTTCTGTTCACCGGCACCATGGACTACCGGCCCAACGTGGATGCCGTGGAGTGGTTCGTCTCTGCCATCCTGCCGGCCATTTCCGCCCGGCGTCCCGAGACCACTCTCCAGATCGTCGGCCGGGCCCCCACCCCGGCGGTGCAGCGGCTGGCCTCTCTCCAGAAGAGCGTGGTGGTCATCGGGGCTGTGGAGGACATCCGGCCCTACTTCTCCCGCAGCGGCGTCTTCGTCGCTCCCATCCGAATCGCCGGCGGTGCCCGGTTGAAGATCCTGGAGGCACTGGCCATGGGGCTACCGGTAGTGTCCACCCGGATGGGCGCCGAGGGGATCGACCTGGTCGAGGGCAAAGAGGTGCTGCTGGCCGACTCGCCGGAGGAGTTCGCGGCGGCCGTCCTCCGGCTGCTGGAGGACGGAGAGCAGCGCCGGCAGATGGCCGCCCAGGGACGGCAGGCGGCCCAGGAACGGTTCGACTGGAACCGGGTGGCCCCGCGTCTTCTGGACATCTATCGCGAGGTCGCCAACAGGGGCGACGAAGAGACGGGGAGACAGGGAGACGGGGAGAGCCCCTTGCCCTCCCTCCCGAGGGGGGAGGGTCCGGATGAGGGCTGACTGCTCGCAACTCCCTCGAGGAGGCACATCATGATCGTCGGCGCAGTCCGTGTGATGCTGCACCTTCCAGTCGCCCACTCCTTGAAGGAAAAGCGCCACGTAGTAAAATCCATCATCGCCCGGGTGCACAACCAGTTCAACGTCTCCGCTGCCGAGGTCGAGGACCAGGATCTGTGGCAGCGGGCCGTCATAGGCATCGCCGTCGCCACCAACGACACCCACCACGCCAACGAGGTGCTGTCCAGCGTCGTGAACTTCGTCCAGGGTGCCTCCCCTGAGGCGGAGATGACCGACTACCAGATCGACATCACGCCACTGCTGTAGACAGACTACGAACCTAACCCCCCCAACCCCCTTCCCTACGAGGGAAGGGGGAGGATCCCCACTCCCGTGTCGGGGAGTGGTTGGGGGAGAGGTTGGAAGGGTACCCTCGTGCACAGATCTCTCAGACGAAGACGCGAGGAATTGGGCTGCTGGCTCGCCATCCTGCTGGTACCGGTGGCGATAGCGGCCATCCTACTGGCAGCCGACTTGGGCGGGCTGCGCTCCACCCTGCTGGCCAAGCTGGGCGACGAGCACCGCAACCAGATCGTCGCCTTCACCTCGAGCCTCACCATGCGGAAGGTGGACACGGCGGACATGGCGCCCATCCGCTACGCGGGGGTCAATCCCATGGGGGTGAACACCTTCCTGGAGCAGGAGGCGGACGTCGCCAAGCGACGGCAGACCCTCCAGATGATCAAGGACGCCGGCATCGGATGGATCCGCCAGCAGTTCCCCTGGGAGGACATCGAGCAACCCTCCAAGGGGATGTACTGGGACGAGAAGTACGGACAGAGCAGCTGGGACAAGTACGACAACATCGTCGATCTTGCCGGCCAGTACGGCATCCAGATGATCGTGCGGCTGGACCTGCCCCCCAAGTGGGCCCACCCCAACAACGCGTGGCCCCACACCCCACCGGAGAACTTCGACGACTACGGCGACTTCGTCTACAAGGTGGTGAGCCGCTACAAGGGGAAGGTGAAGTTCTACCAGCTGTGGAACGAGCCCAACCTCGCCATCGAGTGGGGCAGCAAGCCGGTGGACGCCAGGGAGTACGTCCGGCTGCTGAAGGTCGGATATCAGCGGGCCAAGGAGGCCGACCCCAACTGTGCGATCATCTCGGCCGCCCTGGCCCCCACCATCGAAGAGAGCTGGCGGGCCCTGAGCGACCAGATCTACCTGCAGCAGATGTACGACGCCGGAGCCAGGGACTACTTCGACATCCTGTCGGTCATGGCCTACGGTCTCCGCTCGGGACCGGACGATCACCGGTTGGCGATGAAGGACGTGAACTTCTCCCGACCGCTCCTCATCCGAGAGATCATGGTGAAGAACGGCGACGCCTCCAAACCGATCTGGGCATCTGAGATGGGGTGGAACGCCCAGCCCGATTCGGTGACGGCGGAACCGATCTTCGGTCGGGTGAGCGAGGAGCTGCAGGCCCGGTACACCGTGCGGGGCTTCCAGCGGGCAGCCGAGGAGTGGCCCTGGATGGGGGTGATGAACCTCTGGTTCTTCAAGCGGGCGGACGACCACGAGAAGGATCAGCCCTTCTACTACTTCCGGATGGTCGAGCCCGACTTCGGCACCCATCCCGTCTACGACGCCGTCAAGGCGCTGGGCTCCACCGAACCGGCGGTGCGTCGAGGCTACTCCCAGGAGGACCACTGGGCCCTTCGGTATCAGGGGAGCTGGGCCCAGGTTAGCGAGCCTCAGGCGAGCCTGGGGGGGATGAAGAAAGCCACCCAGGCGGGCGCCTCCGTCACAGCCTTCTTCCAGGGCTCCGATCTGACCCTGGTGGTTCCCAGGGGGCCCGCCCTCGGTGCGGCTTATGTCGAGATAGATGGCTCTCCCCAGGGAGCCAACCGGCTGCCTCGAGACGAGGCCGGCAGGGCGCTGCTGCAAGAGACGGCGCAGGAACCGCAGTGGCAGCTGCTGCTGCCCGTCGCCGGCGGCCTCTCCAACGGTTTCCACCGCCTCCAGATAACGACGACCGGCCCCTTCGCCCTGGACGGACTGGTCGTGGAGACCCTGATGCCCTCCTCACCCCTCCAGAGGCTTCCCGAACTGCTTCCCTATCTGGGCGTGGCCGCCCTGGTGCTGCTACTGGGGATGCTGCTGAGGCTCAGGACGCGGACCCAACGCCGCGGCCGGCTGCGGCTCTAGCTACGGGGAATGAAGGACCCCACTCCCGGCCCCTCCCCGCAGTGGGGAGGGGAGAGGGGTGGGGTGCTACAACCTTACACCAGCGCGAAGCGCGCGGTGAAGTGGCGCAAGACGGGAGGCTCCTCGACGATCGCCACCCCCCGGATGGAGGAGCGCTGCTCCCGCAGGGCGGCGAAGGTGCCGGCCACGTGGCCCAGGTGGGCATTGGAGTAGACCCGTCGAGGGATCGCTAGACGGACCAGCTCCGGCCGGGTCCCGGTTGGATCCTCCCCGAACATCACCGACCCGATCTCGACGGTGCGGACCCCACCCTCCAGGTAGAGGGCGAGGGCGAGGGCCTGGCCCGAGAACCGATCCCTGGGGATGTGGGGGAGGAAAGCACCGGCATCCACGAAGACCCCATGCCCGCCCGGGGGCTCGATCATGGGGACGCCCAGATCCCGCAGCAGGCCGGCCAGGAAGGCCACCTGACCGATGCGGTGGGCCAGGTACTCCTCGTCCAGCACCTCCCGAAGCCCCACGGCGATGGCCTCCAGGTCCCGACCCGCCAGCCCGCCGTAGGTGGGGAAGCCCTCGGTGATCACCATCCGCCGCCGGATCCCCTCCGCCAGCACGGGGTCCCGCAGCACCAGCAGTCCCCCGATGTTCACCAACCCGTCCTTCTTGGCGCTCATGGTCAAGATGTCGGCGCACTCCCCGATGGCCCGAACGATCTCGGCCACGGACTTCTCGGCGAGGCCCTCCTCGCGCTCCTTGATGAAGAAGGCGTTCTCCGCGATCCGGCTGGCATCGACGATCAGGGGGATCCCGTGGTGCCGGCAGATGGTCCTCGCGTCCCTCAGGTTGGCCAGGGAGACCGGCTGGCCACCGCCGGCGTTGTTGGTCACCGTCATCACAACTCCCACGATCTCACCCGGCTTCGCCGAGCTGAGGGCAGCGGCAAGTCGATCCAGGTCCACGTCGCCCTTGAAGGGCTGAGTGCTGCGAAGGTCGTGAGACTCGGGAGCCGGCAGGTCGATGGCCTCGGCGCCGGCATCCTCGGCGTTGGCCCGAGTGGTATCGAAGAAGGTGTTGGAGATCACCCGCTGGCCCGGTCGAACCAACTCGGCAAAGAGCAGGTGCTCGGCGGCCCGCCCCTGGTGGGTGGGGATCACCTCGGGCAGCCCGAAGATCTCCCGGACGGTGTCCCTCAGCCGGTAGAAGCTGCGGGCGCCCGCGTAGCTCTCGTCCCCCTGCATCAGCCCGGCCCACTGGTGCTGGCTCATGGCGCCGGTGCCGGAGTCGGTCAACAGGTCGATGAAGACGGCTTCGGCCGGGACTCGAAAGAGGTTGTAGCCCGCGTCGTCCAGCGAGCGCTCCCGCTCCTCGCGGGTGGTCTTCCGAATCGACTCGACCATCTTGACCCGGTAGGGCTCGACGGGACCCAGGGCGGCGATCCGCTCCAGCGGGTCGATGGGTCTCCGCATATCTCCACACCTCGAGGCAGCAGAGTTGGGACGACGGCAGCGCCCCTTGGGGATGCTCTAGCATCCCCAAGGGACTGTCAAACTGGAGAGAAGCCTGTCTAGCCCTTCTTGTCCTCGTACAGGGCGATGGCCGCGCACACGTCTTCCTGTCCCAGACCCTGCCGAGCCGCCCGCTCGAAGAGGGATTGGGCCAGGGCGGCCATCGGCAGCTCCAGCCCCAGATCCCGGGCCATCTCCCGGCTGAGCCGCAGGTCCTTGGCCATCAGCTCGATCGCGAAGCCCCGGCTGTACTCCCGATCCACTATCTTCTGGAACCGGGTCTCGAAGGAGCGGCTGTAGCCGGTGCTGGCACTGATGACCTCCTTCACCAGCCCCGGATCGAGGCCCGACCGCTGGGCCACGGACATCATCTCCAGCACTCCCAGGTTGTTGATGCCCAGCAGGATCTGGTTGAGCAGCTTGAGGGTGCTGCCGGCTCCCACCGGCCCTGCGTGGAAGATCCTGCTCCCCAGGCAGCGGAGCACCGGCTCCGCCTGCCGGAGCGTCTCGGCATCGCCCCCCACCATGATGGCCAGAGTCCCCGCGTGGGCGCCGGTGGTGCCTCCGCTGACCGGTGCATCCAGGACCGCAGCCCCCTTCTCGGCAAATCGGCTCGCCACGGTTCTGGCCAGGGAGGGGCTTATGCTGCTCAGGTCGACGAAGATCTGCCCCGTCCTGACACCCTCTATCAGCCCGTCCCCGCCCAGGTACACCGACTCCACCACCGGCGGCGTCGGCAGGGAGGTGAGTACCATCTCCCCCGCCTCGGCCACCTCGCGAGGGCTGTCCGCCACCGCGGCGCCCACCTGCTCCGCCCGTTCCAGCGCCGCCTTGGAGACGTCGTAGACGACCAGACTGTGCCCCGCCTCCAGCAGATGGGGCAGCATCAGGACCCCCATGTTGCCGACGCCGACGAAACCGAGCTTCATCGTCCTTCTCCAGTTCTAGTCGCCGCGAGAGCGACGTCGTCGAGGCCTCGCACTACGGTAAAGAGAGGGAGATCCAATGTCAATCTCCCGATGGGCACACCGAAGCGACATCCGGCCTGCAGGAGGCGAGGGTGGCCCTGACCCTACCGTCGACAGGATCGCCGCAAGCTTCTACAGACTGAGACAGGCTTCGGCGGCCAGCCAGAGCAACTTCTCTCGCACCGATAGCTGGTTGGTCCACTCCCGGTGATCCCAGGAAGCTCCGCTCACGTCATCGCCGCCGTACAGCATATGACCAAACAGCACCCTTCTGTGCTGAGCCACGGCGAAGAAAGCTGCCGCCTCCACCTCCACCGTTACGCACCCCTCGGATCTGCGCAGCTGCACCTTCTTCGGCGTCTCCCTGTAGATGCCGTCGGTCGTCCAAGTCTTGCCGATCACATACTTGTAGCCGTGGTGCTGGAGGGTCTGCTCGATAGCCGCCACTGCCTCTGAGTTGGCCTTCACCTCGCGGGAGGGGGGAAGATAGTGGTAAGAAGTCCCTTCATCGCGAATCGCCGCCAGGGGCACAACGATCTGGCCGCAGGCGATCTCCCTGTCCAGAACCCCGGCACCGCCGCAGGCGACGAACTTTCGGCAACCCAGGGCGATCAACTCCTCCAGCATCCAGGCCGCAAAGGGAGCCCCCACCCCGGGGTGGCACACCACCAGAGGCTTTCCGTCCACCTCCATTGCGTAGATGGGATTCTCGCCCATCTCGCTATTGGAGCAGGCGATCCGCGCCAGCCGGTCCTCGTGACGCAACTCCTCGATTACGTCCTGGAAGAAGCAGAGGACACAGTGCTCAGGCACATCGCCGGCTTTGATGACCCCGGCGGGCTCGATAACCGCCTCCGGCGTCGCGTCGAACTCCAGGATTGGGTACTCTTGTCTCACGCGCTCTCCCCATTACCCCTGCAAGAACTCCAAGGCACGAACCAAGCTCCGGTCGAAATCCGGAGGGAACTCGTGTCCCAACTCCGGATGCAACTCCACCTCACAGGGAAGACCCTGTTCCTTCATGGCAGCCGCCAACGTTTGGGCTCCCCCAAGCCATTGATCCTGCCCTCCCAACACGAAGTAGCCCCGCACACCGTTAGCCCTAGCTCCAGGTATCAGGGCAGTCAACACACCCAGGTCGGGCTGCCGTAGGGCAGCGCCGACCGCGATGAAACCGCCAATGCCTGTCCCTCCTCGCATGGCCAGGCGGAGGGCCACTAGACCGCCACGAGAGAAGCCGCCAACCACCACTCGGCCCTCGTCGATGGCATACTGCCTCCGCAGACTAGAGAGGTGCTGACGGATCTCCTGCTCCGACAGCTCGAGATCATCCCAAAAGCGGAGCCCTGGTCCCCACCAGAAGGGTTGTCCGGCGATGGCCAGAGCCAGTAGCCAACCTGCTGGGACACACGGATGCCACAGATCGGTGGAGAGTCCGCCATCGGGGTTGCCGTGGAGCGCGACCAGGAGAGGATAGGGCGGTTTCACCTCGTCGGAGGGCTTTTCCACCAGGAGGATGGGCTCGACCCTCACCTGGGCGTTCCGCTGCTGATCCAGGGAGGCCCTCACCAATCGCTCGAACGCTGGCAACCCTTGGAGAGACCGAAGGTCCTCATCCTCCCGAAGGACGCGCTCACTGTACCACCCCCCTGCCGCGAGCCCCTGCTCAAGCAATTGCAGCGCCAGATCTGTGTCGCCCAGGAGACAGGCGAAGCAGGCCCTGGAGTGGCCAAAAACAGCCGGCCGATCCGGAAACAGGGGCGCTTGGCGGTTGGCCAACTCCAGGGCCCTGGAATACTCCCCCGCACGGTGGAGACATGCCAACTCGCGAAGAAGCTGCTGGACATTCATCTCTGCCACGGCAACGCACCTCATCAAACGCTGGCAGGGGGCGGAGGCTTCAAGGCGAAACCCTTCGCTCTCCGGCTAAAGCCTCGACTCCTCGGGCTCATGGCGCCGTCCCGCCCTCGATCCAGGCCCGCAGGGTAGCGAAGTGATCCACCAGGTGGCCGATCAGGACGTACCTGATCAGCCCGGACACGCTCCCCTGCCCACCCCACACGGAGCCGACCCGCTCAAGCTGCTCGTCGGTCAGCCTACGCACCAGCCGAATGGCTGTGGACCCGTTCTGCCGCAACAGCTCCACCGTCTCCTCCCTGGTGCACCCGGCGTGCTCCTTCGCCTGACGGGCGTTCTTGAGGTCCGCCTCCTCATTGCTCTGAACCAGCCCCTCTGGGAGCGGCCCCCCAGGGCGATGGACCGGGCCACCTCGGTGGTGAGGGCGTGGCCCTCGGCTATGTGGTACACCACCGCCCCGACGGTGCGACCCTCCCGAGGGCAGAGCGTGCGCCACTGGGTTTCCGACAGCCCCCGAGCGAACGCGATCAATTCCTCGTTCGCCTGCTCGAAACGATCGGCCAGATCATGGGCTCGTTCGCTCACCGCAGCACATCCCTTCTGGAAACCCGGTCGCCGGCAGAAGCCGACTCCTACGGGCCCGGCGGGCCTAGACAGAATGATCCTGGTGGATGACAGCCGATTGTAGCGATTGCCGGTGTAGGGATCAAGCACACGTCAGGTGGTTGCACGAGAACTGGTGGTGAGGATGCCTCCGGCATCACCCGTGCGATACCAAGCCGCGTAGTATATACTATAGTTGATGGTGTATACGGATTGGATGTCTGCCCTTGGAGGTGCGCGATGGTTGTTGGGAAGATCCGCAAGGTGGGAAACAGCTTGGTCGTTACCGTTCCCAAAGAAGAGGCTGATGAACTGGATTTACATGAGGGCGATCTGGTGACCATGGACATCCGAAAGGCCGAGGTTCGACCTGTGCTTCGCGCCGAACTCCGAAAGCTGGCAGAGGAGAGCTGGGAGTGGAACGAGGCCGCCTATCGCTATCTTCGGGAACACTAGGCCATGGCCCAGACACGCTACCTGAGCGTGCTCGACGTTGAGGCTTTGCACGTCTTCATCATGGAGAAGACCGGAGACCCGCCATCCCCGCTCCGCGACCGGCGGCTCCCAGAGGCGGCGGTCATGCGCCCTCAGATGGCCGCGCATTACGCGAACGCTGATCTGGTCGAGCAAGCTGCCCTTCTTGCAGTCGGCATTTCCCAGACACAGTCGTACGTCCAGGGCAACAAGCGAACAGCGTTCATCGCCGCCGACGTCTTTCTTCGGCTCAACGGATGCTTATTCACAGGAAACCCGCTGGAGATGGCTCAACAGTTGGAGGCGGTAGCAACCCGCAAGGGAAGCGAGGACGAAGCGACCGCCCGCTTCATCGATTGGCTCCGACAGCACGTGACCTGCAACGGTGGCAGCTAGGAACCTTTCACGAGATCCCACCACGAGGCCCCCACCTGCCTGGGAAGGGCAAGATGTCCAGATTCTATAGTGATGCCGATCTATCGTTCCTGCTGGAGCTGCCGGCCCGCTTCGACCGGCCGGAATGAGGTCGATTACTGGGGCAGTAGCTTGCCGGGGTTGAGGAGACCCTCGGGGTCGAAGGCTCGCTTGATCCGGCGCATCAGGTCCAGCTCCAGGGAGCCGAACAGCAGCGGCATGTAGTCCCGCTTCTCCAGGCCGATGCCGTGCTCGCCGGTCAGGGTCCCACCCATGTCGACGCACAGCTTCACGATCTCCCGATCGGCCCGATGAACCCGCTCGACCTCCTCCGAGTCGGTCGGGTCGAAAACGACCAGGGGATGGAGGTTGCCGTCCCCCGCGTGGGCGGCGGTGCCGATGGTGAGGCGGTGCCGGCGAGCGATCTCCCGCACCTGGTGAAGGGCCTCCGCCAGCCTGGTGCGGGGCACAGTGGTGTCGTGGATCGAGGCCCCGGTGGACAGCGAGACCAGCGCGCTGTAGGCAGCCCGGCGCCCCGTCCAGAGCCGGTCCCGGTCTACCTCTGTCCGGGCCACCTGGAGGTCGCCGGCGCGGTTCTTCCGACAGATCTCCCCTATTCGCTCGGCCTGGCGATCCTGCCCCTCTTTCAGGCCGTCCAACTCGATCAGCAGGACGGCCTCGGCCTCCACCGGATACCCGGCCCGGTTGCCGCTTGCCTCCACCGCCTCCACGATGGCCCTGTCCATGATCTCCAGGGTGGCCGGAATGATCCCCTCGGCGATCATGTCGGACACCGCGTTGCCCGAGTCCTCCAGCCGGTCGAAGATGGCCAGCATGGTCTTCACCGCCTCGGGAAGCCGCATCAACCGCACCGTCATGGAGGTCACCACCCCCAGGGTGCCCTCGGAGCCCACCACCAGCCCGGTCAGATCGTACCCCGGCGCGTCCTCCACCAGACCACCGGTGTCCACCACCTCCCCATCGGGAAGTACCGCCTCCAAACCCAGCACGTGGTCGGTGGTGATGCCATACTTCAGGCAGTGGGGCCCGCCCGCGTTTTCGCCGACGTTCCCCCCCAGGGTGGACACCTTCTGGCTGGAGGGGTCCGGCGCGTAGAGGTAGCCGAGAGGTGCGAGGAGGTTCTGCAGCTCCAGATTGACGACCCCCGGCTCCACCACCGCCCGCTCGCTCTCCGGGTCTACCTCGACGATCCGATCCATGCGGGTGCACACCAGGACGATGCCCCCCTTCAGCGGCACGGTGCCGCCGGACAGGTTGGTCCCGGCGCCCCGGACCACCACCGGCGTCCCCTCTCGCCGGGCCACCCGCATCACGGCGGCCACCTCGGCGGCGCTCGCGGGAAACAGCACCGCCTCCGGCTCCACCGTCTCCGGCGTGGCGTCGTACTCGTAGGCCAGCCGGGCCCGGCGGGAGAGGAACAGGTCCTCCGGCCCGACGATGGCGGCCAGTTCTCTCGGGAGGTCGAGCTTGTCCACGTTGGAGCTCCGAGTCTGCGGCTAGTCCGAAAAGTCAGTCCCAGGGGCGGCCGGCCATTGTACTACGATTCGGAGTGCGGTGGCTTGCCACCGCTTTCGCTCGACCGAAGGCCGCGTCGGGCCGCGGCACTCCAAAGACTTCCGCCGATGCGGTACAATTACGGCATAGACGTTGAGAAAGGATAGCTTCTCTCGGTCGGGAGAAGCTATCTGTCTGAATGGCGCAAAGAGGTCATGGAAGAGCACTACCTGGAAACCCTGGAACTGAACAAGGTGCTGGAGCGGCTGGCAGGCCACGCCTCCTTCTCCGTGAGCCACGAGAAGGCCGTCGCCCTGCGCCCTGCCATCGACATGACGGAGGTGCTGCGCCGCCAGACGGCGACGCGGGAGGCCCGGCGGCTGCTGGACCTGAAGCCAAACTTCAGCATCGGGGGCGCTCGGGACATCCGGCCCCAGGTCCAGCGGGCTTCGGTGGGCGCCCTCCTGACCCCGGAGGAGCTGCTGCTGGTGGTCTCCACCATCGCCAGCAGCCGGATCGTCCGTGGCACCATCGGGAAGCTGGGGGATCAGCTCCCCACCCTGGAGGAGGTTACCCTCCCCATCGGCCTCCACGACGACCTGGAGCAGGAGATCCGGCGGGCCATCTCCGACCAGGGTGAGGTGGTGGACTCCGCCAGCCCGGCGCTGGCCGGGATCCGGATGGAGCTGCGCCGCGCCCACGAGCGGCTGATGGCCAAGCTGAACGAGATCATCAGCTCGCCCTCCTACCGCCAGGCCCTCCAGGAGCCCATCGTCACCCAGCGGGCGGGTCGCTACGTGGTGCCGGTGAAGGCCGAGTTCAAGGGTCAGATCAAGGGGATCGTCCACGACCAGTCGGCCAGCGGGGCGACGGTGTTCGTGGAGCCGCTGGTGGTGGTGGAGCTGGCCAATCGCTGGCGACAGCTCCAGATCGACGAGGAGCACGAGATCGAGCGGATCCTGCGCCGCCTGGGCGGTCTGGTAGGTCGGGAGGCCGAGGGGCTGGGGCGCACCCTGGAGGCGCTGGCGGAGGTGGACCTCTACCTGGCCCAGGCGAAGCTGGCGGAGGCGATGGAGGCGGAGAGCCCGGTCCTCATAGATCTGTCGTCACATGCATGGAGGGGACGGGGAGACGGGGAGACGGGGAGACGCAAAGACGTGGAGAGTGAGAGAGCCCTCCCCCGGCCCCTCCCCGCAGCGGGGAGGGGAGAGGGGTGGGGTGAGAGTGGCAGCACGCAGCACCCAGCACCCGTGCTGCGGCTGATCAACGCTCGCCACCCGCTCCTCTCCGGCCACGTCGTGCCCATCACCCTGGAACTGGGGGGCGATTTCGACGTCCTGGTGATCACCGGGCCGAACACGGGTGGCAAGACCGTCGCCCTGAAGACCGTGGGGCTACTCTGCCTGATGGCCCAGTGCGGGCTCCAGATACCGGCGGAGGAGCACTCCGTCGTCGGGATCTTCCGATCGGTGTACGCCGACATCGGGGACGAGCAGAGCATCGAGCAGAGCCTCTCCACCTTCTCCTCCCACGTGACTCGCATCGTGGACATCCTGGGGAAGGCGGACGGCGAGTCCCTGGTGCTGCTGGACGAGCTGGGCGCGGGCACCGATCCCCAGGAGGGCTCGGCCCTGGCGCGGTCGATCCTCTCCCACCTGCTGGAGCGCGGGGCCCCGACCGTCGCCACCACCCACTACTCGGAGCTCAAGAGCTTCGCCCACACCACGCCGAGGGTGGAGAACGCCTCGGTGGAGTTCGACCTGGAGACCCTGTCGCCCACCTACAAGCTGAGCATCGGGCTGCCGGGCCGGAGCAACGCCCTGGCCATCGCCTCCAGGCTGGGCATGAGCCAGCAGGTCATCGAGGGGGCAAAGCAGCTGCTGGAGCCCGCCGACCTGGAGATCGAGGGGCTGCTGGCCCACCTCCAGACGGACCGGGAGCAGGCTCGGGAGTCGCGGGCGGAGGCGGAGAGGCTGCGGGATCAGCTGCGGAATCAGCGGGCTCGGCTGAACGCCGAGCTGGCAGAGCTGGACGAGCGGAAGCAGACCGTCCTGGAGAGGGCCAGGGAGCAATCGGAGCAGGAGCTTGCGGCCCTGAGGCAGAAGGTGCAGCAGGTGACGCGGGAGCTGGAGCGGGTCCGGACGGAGCGAGAGGCGGCCGCTCCCATCGCCGCCCTGGCCCAGCAGGCCGAGGCCCTGCGCCCACTGCGAGCCCCGAAGCAGCGACGGCGGCGCCAGGAGCCGATGCCGGCCCAGCAGCTGAAGGTGGGCCAAGCCGTCTACCTGGCCAGCCTCCAGACGGTGGGGGTCGTGTCCTCCCTCCCCGACGACCGGGGTGAGGTGGAGGTGCAGGTGGGCAACCTGCGCACCCGAGTGAAGGCCCAGGAGCTGTCGAGGACCGATCAGCCCCAGCCGGCGGCCCCGCCCTCGTCGGACATCACCTACCGGTTCCACCAGCAGGCGCCCGACATCGGCATACAGCTGGACCTGCGGGGGCGGCGGCCCCAGGAGGCCGAGGAGGAGCTGGATCGCTACCTGAACGACGCCTACCTGTACGGCCTGAAGATGGTGCGCATCATCCACGGCAAGGGCACCGGCGCCCTGCGTCAGGCCGTCCGGCAGCAGTTGGCCTCCAGCCCCCTGGTGCGCCACTTCGAGCCGGCCGAGGCCCGCGACGGCGGCGACGGCGCGACGGTGGTCTCCCTGGCGAACTAGGCACCAAGTCCGGAGTGCTGCGTGCTGCGTGCCGGGTCAGCCCTCACCCCGACCCTCTCCCAGAGGGAGAGGGAGAGGGCGGGTCCAGGGCGCAGCCCCACTGGATGGCGACGTCCCCATCGAGCGGGTCCAGGGCGCAGCTCTGCTGGGTGGCGACATCCCCATCAAGCAAGCGGGTCCAGGGCGCAGCGCCTGGCGGGGTTTGGGGTGTCCCCAAGAAGTCACTCCCCAGTCTCCCCTCTCCCGCGTGCGGGAGAGGGGTTGGGGGTGAGGGCCCAACCCTGCTACAATGATGGCACCCTTCGTGCGTTTCCTCCTCACAGCACTGCTAAGAGAGGTTCATCCTTATGGATAAGCTGATCCAAACGGCCCTGATCGTCGTAGGGGCCTACGTTCTTGCTCTCTGGGTCGCCGCCATCTGGTGGACCTACCGCGACATCCGCAACCGAACCAGAGACGTCCTGCTGCAAATGGCCGCCACGCTGCTGGTCGCCGTCTTCAGCTTCCCAGGCCTGCTGATCTACCAGGTCTTGAGGCCGCCCCGGACCCTGGGCGACGCCTACTCCCATGCCCTGGAAGAGGAAGCCCTGCTCCAGGACATCGAGATCAGGACGGCCTGCCCGGAGTGCAAGCACAGGACAGAGGAGGAGTACATCTTCTGCCCCAACTGTGCAACCCGACTGAAGAGGGTGTGCAGCAACTGCCGGCGACCGTTGTCGCTGCGGTGGAACACCTGCCCCTACTGCGGTGAGGGGGTGGATACCCTCTCCACCCTCAGGGAGCGCGAGTCGGCCCAGCGAGGATAATCGCTATGAGCCCATCCCGTAGCCGTGGGACTGCATGGCCATCTTCCGCAGGCGGGAGACCCGCTCCTCGATGGGCGGGTGGGTGGAGAAGAGACCCGACAGGCCACCCGAGAATGGGTTCACGATGAACAGGTGGGCCGTGGCCTGGTTGGCCGTCAACATCGGCCTGTACTTGACCCCCGCCTCCAGCTTCTCCAGGGCGTTGGCCAGGCTGTTGGGGTCTCCCATGATCCGGGCGCCGGTGGCATCGGCCTCGTACTCGCGGGCGCGGGAGATGGCCAGCTGGATGATGGTGGCCGCGATGGGCGCCAGAATGATCATCAGCAGACCGCCGACCAACCCGCCGGCTCCCTCACCCTCCTCGCCGTCTCTCCGGCCGAAGCCGCCGAACATCATGGCCCACTGAGCCATGTTGGCCAGCATGGTGATGGCCCCGGCGATGGCGGCCACCATCGTGGCGATCAGGGTGTCGCGGTTCTTGACGTGGCCCAGCTCGTGGGATAGCACCCCGGCCAGCTCGCTCCGGCTCAGGATCCGCAGGATGCCGGTAGTCACCGCCACGGCGGCGTGCTGGGGATCCCGCCCGGTAGCGAAGGCGTTGGGAGAATCGCTCTCGATCAGGTACACCCGAGGCTTGGGCAGCCGGGCGTAGGTAGCCAACTCCGCCACCAAGCGATGGAGATCCGGAGACTCCTCTTCGGATACCTCTCTGGCACCGGACATTTGCAGGGCTATCTTGTCAGAGAACCAGTAGGAGGCGAGGTTCATCACCATCGCCAGCATGAAGGCCATCAGCATTCCGCCGCGACCACCAAGCGCCTGGCCCACCAGGATGAACAGCACCGACAGCAGCGTGAGAAGAAAGACCGTCTTGATCGTGTTTCCCGCACTCATCCACTCACCTCCTATGGAAGAGGATTCCAGTCCTTATCCGATATTAGACAGGCCCGAGGCCCATCTTGTTTCGTCCCAATTCCCGGCGGCCAGAGCCTCGGGCGACATCGCGTCCTCGAGCCCCCGAACCGTCAT
Source organism: Chloroflexota bacterium (assembly GCA_027356795.1). Taxonomy (GTDB): domain Bacteria; phylum Chloroflexota; class UBA6077; order UBA6077; family UBA6077; genus JAJYNT01. Next base: position 27,433 of record DAHVXI010000084.1, read on the forward strand.
GGATAGTGTACAGGATTTCTATTAGGATAGCATTAAAAATGTGGCAGCAATAGGTGAAACACGGGGCGCCAGCGCGATCGCCGGCAGGAGCCGGCTCCTACCCCTTCTCGCTGCGGGGCTTGAAGATCGTCCGGATGGCGGTTCCCTCGAACCCGAAGCGGGCTCGGATCTCGTTCTCCAGATACCTCATGTAGGAGAAGTGCACGATCTTGGGATCGTTCACGAAGAAAACGAAGGTGGGCGGCTCGATCCCTGCCTGGGTAACGTACAGCAGCTTTAGGGCCTTGCCGCGAGCTGTGGGCGGGGGATGGTGGACGAAAGCCTCCTGCATGGCGTCATTGAGGGTAGAGGTAGGGACCCGCTTCTTTCGCTCCTGGGCTATGGTCAGCGCCGCGTCCAAGATCTTCGTCACCCGCTGCTTGGTGAGAGCCGAGGTGAACAGCAGCGGCACGTAGTCCATGAAACGGAAGGCCAGCCGGATCTGGCGAGTGTACTCCTCGGTGGTGGTAGGGCCCTTCGTGACCAGGTCCCACTTGTTGGCCACCAGCATCATCCCCTTGGCGGAATCCAGGACGTACCCCGCCACGTGGGCATCCTGGGCGGTCACCCCCTGCTCGGCATCGATCACCAGGGCCGCCACGTCGCACCGCTCCACCGCTTGAACCGCCCGCAGCACGCTGTACTTCTCGATGCCTCGCTCGATCCGCCCCCGCCTGCGGATCCCGGCCGTGTCCACCAGCAGGACGGACTTGCCCTTGTACTGGATGAGGGTATCGATGGCGTCGCGGGTGGTTCCGGGTATCTGGCTCACCATCACCCGGACCTCTCCCGCCAGGGCGTTGACCAGGGAAGACTTGCCGACGTTGGGGCGGCCCACGATGGCCAGCCGTACGTCGGCCGCCTCTTCCACCTCCTCGGCCCCCTTGGAGAAGCCGCGAACCACCTCGTCCAGGAGATCGCCCGTACCATAGCCGTGGATCGCCGAGACGGGAAGCGGTTCGCCCATCCCCAGTTGGTAGAACTCCACGACCCCCAGGGTGCGCTCGGGGGTGTCGGACTTGTTGGCCACCAGGATCACCGGCTTGTCGGTGCGGCGCAGCAGATCCGCCACGTCGTAGTCGACGGAAGAGGGCCCCTCCCTGGCATCTACCACGAACAGGATGACGTCGGCCCGGTCGATGGCCTCCTCGGCCTGGGACAGGATTCCCTGTCCCACCTCGCCCAGATCCTCGAATGCCAGCCCGCCGGTGTCCACCAGGGTGAAGGGGATGCCGTTCCACTCGACCGTCCCATAGATCCGGTCTCGAGTGGTGCCGGGGGCCTCGTCCACGATGGCGCGCCGCTCCCCCACCAGTTTGTTGAAGAGCGTCGACTTGCCCACGTTGGGACGGCCAACGATGGCCACTATCGGTTTAGCCAAGTCTATCCTTCCTCAGGCAAGGGCGGGTTTCAGACCCGCCCCTATGGCTCACGATTCTATCGGCCGGATCCCGCCGATGGCGTCGGCGTGGTGGGGGCTCCCACCCCCGGGGGCCGCGCAGCCCCGGGGGTGGGAGACGGAGTGGGGGTCACCGCGGAAGTCAGCACTAGGCCGACGGACTCCGGGTTTACCGACACCACGCTCACGGCCGGCGGGGTACTGATGCTGGGTTTCACGCTCTGCACGCCTTCCCCAAGGCCCGAGACGTCCACGGTGGCCACCAGATCGTCGACCCTGAGCCTCTGCATTATCGGTGCCGGTCCCTGGAGCACCACCTCGATGTAGGCCGGCGCACTGGCCACCTGGAGTCCGAAAGCCACGTTGACGATGCGAGGAGCCACCCTCACCACCTGGTTGGTCTGCAGCGAGGAGACGGTCACCCGCATCCGGATCGACTGCTGCTGGACCAGGGAGATCCCCTGGGGCACCGAAACACCCACGTCTTGGACGACGCTGGCGGAAGCACCGTCCACGCTGAGGGGTGCCGTATCCAGGTAGTTGATACCGGCCAGGGTCTTGGGATCGCCTACCACCGTCACCGAGGAGGGCTCGGTGCCGACCGATTCGATCCAGTAGCCCTGGGCCACGGTCCCAGCGATGGTCGGTCGAATCCCAACCTGCTTGTAGCTCACCTGCTGCTCCACGGGCAGCCGGACCTTCACCGTCTGGGGGTTCAGTTGGATGTTCCGCACCGGGCTTCCCGTCGAGTCGATGGCCGTGGGATGGAAGGCCGAGTCGATCTCCACGGTGATCCCCTCCAGCCGAACCTCCACCGAGGCCGTCTGGACGCTCTGCAGCAGGCTGGCTGGCCCCGAGGCCACCACGACCTCCGGATCGACCTTCGGGGTGCGATACACGTAGCCAAAGGGCACGTTCCCCACCAGGTTTACCTTGACGGGGATAGTCCGTTCCTGGATCTCTTCCAGCCTCACGGATACCGTGGAGGGAACCACCTCCAACACCCGAATCTGAGGGTCTGAAGACTCCGCGATCACGGAAACCGCCTGAATCCCCGGGCCCTGGTGGGAGAGATCCACGTAGGCGCGGAAGCTGGAGGTGCGCAGAGAGTTCCACTTATCCTTGGGGGCGCGGATCTTGAACCGGACCGGCTCCAGGCTGCTCATGACCACCAGGCCAGGGGGTACCTTGGCAACCTCCACCGGTATGGCGAAGTCCGAGGTGTCGGTCCGCTCCGGATTCTGGTCGTTCACCACCAGAACCCACAGGCTCGTGGAGAGCAGGAGGGCCAGAGCCACCAATCCGAAGTTGATCCTCATCGATCCTACTTTGCCGTCTCTTCTCGTCGTGGTGCCCTGGCCGACAGTCGATCGTTGAGCCAGGTGGGAAGCCAGGGAGAAGGGTTCTGCGGGCGGTAGAGCGCGGGAAGCACCTTCTTCAACTTGGACTCGTCCAGATTGCGCACGATGCGCCCATTGTTGGCCAGAGAGATCGTGCCCGTCTCCTCGGAGACGATGATGGAGATCGCATCGGTGCGCTCGGTGATGCCAACCCCGGCCCGGTGCCTGGTCCCCATGTGCTGATCGGAAAGGAGGGTCTCGGTCAGGGGCAGGAGGCAAGCCGACGCCACCACCCGATCCCCACGGATTATGGTCGCACCATCGTGGAAGGGGGAGTTGGGAAAGAAGATGGACATCAGGAAATCCACGGACACCAGGCCGTCGATCTCCACGCCGGTGTCCAGGTACTCACCCAGCCCGGTCTCCCGCTCCAAGACGATGAGGGCGCCCCACTTTCGGTCGGACATGCGCCGGCAGGCCACCGCGATCTGCTCCATGGAGCGCACCACCTCGTTGCTGGGCCCACCTCGGGCCAGGAAGCGGCTGGTGCGGCCCAATCGCTCGAGGGCACGGCGAAGCTCGGGCTGGAACAGGATCGGTATCGACACCAGCAGGGCGGGGATCGAGTTCCTGAGCACCCAGTTCAGGACCACCAGGTCGAAGACGTTGCCGAGAATGGCCGCCAGCAGGATCAGGGTGACCATGCCCCGCACCAGGGCCACCGCGGTGGTTCCCTGGATGAGCGCCAGGATCCAGTACACGATAACGGCCACTATGAGGATGTCGATGGCGGCCCGCAGGTCGAGACGCGATAGCGTCGACACGACCATCTCGACGAAGCTCGTCATGTCACCAGTCCTTCCCTCTCCCAGAGAGGGGATTCGAGCCCTCTCCCAGAGGGAGAGAGTCAGGGCGAGGGCTCGGTCGGCAGCGCCGAAGCAGCCCTCACCCGCCCTTGGTTCCCCCTCTCCCTCTGGGAGAGGCGATCATCTCTCACCCCGCCGCGATGCTCTCCGCCTCGGTGAGACGATTCTGGGCCCTAAGCAACTGTACCAGACGGCCGCGATCGTCGCCATCGCCGATCCCCTCGGCTACCCTCCACCATAGAACCTCCAGGGCCTGCGTCGGGGTGCCCCTCATCTCGTACAGATCCAGCAGCCGCTGGGACCTGTCCTTGGCCGCCTCCAACTTCTTCAGGCTGGCCAGCGCTTTCCCCAGAAGCGACTGGGCAGGCAAGAAATCGGGTTGATCCGCGATCAGCCTGTACATCTCGTCGGCCGCGGAGCGGAACAGCCCCTCTCTCAGCAGTCCCTCGCTCTTGCTGAGGGCTAGAACCACCTCACCACGGACCTCCGGCGGCAGCAGGGCCAACTCCTCCAGATGTTCTGCGCCGCACCGACCTAGCAGCTCGGCGAGGGTCGCCGCACCGCTCTCCACGTCGGAGGCCGGGAGCAGCTCGGCGGGAACGGTGGCGTGCAGCCAGAGTAAGCCCTCCGTTGCGGCCTGAAGGTCGCCGGAAACGGCTCTCCCGATCAGGATGTCCAGCAGCAGCTTGGCCGCTGCGCCCTGCACGGCCACTCCCTCGGAGGCGGCGTCCTCCAGGGTGTGGCGAACCTTCTCCTCCGCCGAATCCAGCTCTCCAGCCGCCAGGTGAAGGCGGGCCATTCCCAGGAGAGCACTGGGTAGGTGGGGAGATAGCTCCAGGGCCTGCCCGTAGGCCTCCGCCGCCTGCTCGGCCTGCCCAGCCTGCTCGTGAGCCCCGGCCAGCTCCGCCAACTGTTCCGCAATGGCGGTGCCAGGAGAAGCTTCCGGCACACCGGAACCATCGGAGACTTCCTGTGCCTCGGGCAGCGCCGGCTCCTCCTCGAGGTCGAGATCGACGGCCGCCTCCGACTGTGCCTCGGCCGGCTCCGTCACCTCGGGCAGATCCATCTCCACGGCGTCGCTCGCCTCGGAGGAATCCTCTGGCTCACCCTCCAACTCCGGCTCCGCGGCCCCAGGCAGCTCCTCCAGGGACCGAGGCCCCTCCTCCAGCCCCTCCGCCTCAGCGAGAGGGATCGAGTCGGTTTCCCCGGTTGGGGAAGGAGAGGGCGATTCGGGCTCCACCGCCGCCGGCAGCAGCTCCTCTGGGTCCGGTGCCGCGGGGCGGCGTACTGCCTCCTCCGGCTGCACTACAGCCGCCTCAGCCCGCTCCGTCTCCTCCGTGGAAGCAGTCGCCTCTTGCCCGAGCCGGGCCGACGCCTCTGGTGGAGGGGGCGCCGAAGGCTCGTAAGCCTCCTGTGGAGGGGGCTCCCCCAAGGAGGGGATGTCCGGAATCAACCGCGCCAACTCCTCCGGCGTAGGGGTCTCGCCCTGGGACGCGGCTCGCCAGGAGTAGGCCAGGGCACCCCGGATGGCAGCCAGCAGCGGCAGCATCAAGAGATTGGTGGGATCCAGGATCTGGCCACGCTCCACCACCCCGATGGCCTCCTCGAACCGGCCTTCCAGGGCGAGGCGCCTGGCCAGCTTCAGGTAGGAGGGCATCATCGAGGCCACCGCGCCCGCCAGGGCCGCCGCTTCCATCATGGAGTTCCAGAGGGCGAGATCGTCCGGCTTCAGCGCTGCTGCCTTCTGCCAGGCCTTGAAGGCCTCCTCCGGGGCGCGCCGGCGGGTGTGGATCTCGGCCAGGCTCTGGTGGCTCTCCGCGGCGGCCCCCAGATCACCCATGGTCTCCTGCACCTCGGCCATCCTTTGGAGCATCGGCAGGTTGGAGGGTTGCTCTTTCCACAGCTCCTGGTAGAGCTCCAGCCCCTCCTGGAGGTGGCCGCACTTGTAGAGAGCCATAGCCAGGTAGGTGCGAGCCGAGCGGTCTTTCGGGGAGTGCTTCAGAGCGCGACGATACTCCTCGACGGCCTGCTCCCAACGCCCTTTCCAGCCGTGGGCGGAGCCGCGCTTCAGCGCCTCCTCGAACGAGCCGCCACCTCCCCCCGGGTCCTTTCCTGCGGAATCCCGCTTGGAATCCCCGTGGGAGGGGCCGCCGGCCCCCCTGGATATCGAGCCGCCCGTTGCGGTGAAGGGATTGACCATTCCGATTACTCCGTCTCAACCGGCGAAGAGCCAGGACAACAGCCCCTTTTGGGCATGTAGGCGATTCTCAGCCTGGTCAAAGACCGCCGACTGGGGGCCATCGATCACCTCGTCGGTGATCTCCTCGCCCCGATGGGCCGGCAGGTCGTGCATCACGATGGCATCCGGCTTCGCCAGCCTCAGCAGTAGGGCATCGATCCGATAGCCGGCAAAGGCTTCCCTTCGCGCCTGGGCCTCCACCTCCTGGCCCATGCTGGTCCACACGTCTGTATAGAGAATATCGGCAGCCGCGGCGGCTTCCTGAGGGCTCTCCAGAAAAGAGAGGGTGGCTCCCGTCGCACCCCGATCGATCGCCGCCAACTCCACCACGTCGGCCCTCGGCTCGTAGCCGCGGGGACAGGCTACCCGAAGGTGCAGCCCCACCTTGGCCGCCCCCAGAATGAGGGAGTGCAGCACGTTGTTGCCATCCCCAATGTAGGCCATCGTCACGCCGGCCAATCGCCCCTTCTGCTCTCGGACGGTCAGAAGGTCGGCAAGACACTGGCAGGGATGGCTGAAGTCGGACAGGGCGTTCACCACGGGTATCGTGGCGTAGCGAGCCAGCAACTCCAGGTCCGAGTGCCGGTTGGTCCGAGCCACGATGCAGTCCACGTAGCGGCTCAGCACCCTTGCCACGTCGGACACGCTCTCCCGCTCGCCCAGCCCGACCTCGGCCGGAGATAGATAGAGGGCGTAGCCTCCCAATTGGCGAATGCCCTGCTCGAAAGACACCCTGGTCCGCAGCGATGGCTTCTGGAAGAGCAGTGCCACCGTCTTTCCCTGAAGCTCGGTACGCCACTGGCCCCGTCGCGTCTCCTCTTTGAGAACGGCTGCCCGCTCCAGGACCTTCGTGAGATCGCCCCGTGGCAAATCGGCCACGCTGAGGAAGCTGCGCATGTGGTCCCCCTGCCGAAATCGGGAGGTATTCGTCGCCGGAGAGCGCGGTCGGGTCGCGACGGGGAGTTGATCAGCAACGCGACCCTGGGAGGCGCCAGGGGAAGCTGCAATACTGTCGCGCCCGTCCCGGCTTGCCGGCCGCGGCGTAGCTCCCGCAGCTACTGTGACCAGGACCGGCGCGGTGCCAGTATACCATAATCGCACCCCCTCGGACACGGCCTTGCTGTAGCACTACGTCAACTGGCACAACTCCTGCTGATGCGTCCAACCCGTGAATGCGGGGCCACCACCGCAGGGATGGAGGGATTACCATGATCGGTCTGCTCGAGGCAATTCTCTGGTTCATAGTCATCGCTCTGGTAGTGTTCTGGATCGTCGGCTTCTTCTTTGCCAATCTGGGCGGGCTAGTGTGGATAGCGCTGGTGATAGCTGCCATCATCCTGGTCTGGAACCTGCTGACCAGGGGCAGGGCGACTCTATAGAGGGGAAGCGGCCCGGAGGCTTGCCTTCGGGCCGCTCCTTTTTCCGGGACGATCCCTCTCCTCGCATGTTCCGGGCTACGAGGGTGCCACCAGCAGAAGGGAGCCGGCCATGATGGGGGTGACGATCATGGCCACCCTGACCAGGCGGCGGGAAGCTCGCCTGGTGAACTTGGCCCCGACGAAGCTGCCGGTAGACAGTCCCAACACCACGCCGACCAGCAACTCGAGGGTGATCTGACCTCCCTGAGCGAACCGGATGGCGCCGGTGAAGCTCATGAAGGAGAGGGCGAACATGGTGGTCCCCACGGTCCTTCGCAGGTCGGTGCCCTTCAGCACCAGGAGCCCCACCTGAACCCAGGGAGCGGTGCCGATGCTCAAGAAACCCGAGCCGAAGCCGCACAGGAAGCCGATGAGGGCCGATCCGGGGAACTCCCGCCACCACCTCTCCGCCGCCGACGCCGCCTTCTTCCAGGGCTTGGGATCGGGCGCCATTCGGGTTCGCAGGTAGATGATCGTGGAGTTGAGGATCAGGGTGGCGCCGGCGAAGGTCTTCAGAGTGTCCCCGCCGGTGGACAGTGCCAGCCCGCCCCCGAGATAGGCTCCCACCACTCCCACCAGACCGATCTGCACCCCGGCCACCGGATCGACGTTCCCCTCGCGGAGATGGCTCCAGCCCCCTACCGCGGCGCTGACGAACATCGCGCCCAGCGCGGTCCCAAAGGAGAGATGCACGGGAACGTGGAAGAGGAGGATGAGCAGGGCTGCAACGAAACCAGCCCCCCCGAGCCCTACGAAGCCCAGGAGTAGCCCGAGGAGAAACATGACGGCAACGACGGAAGGGTCCAGTGGGGTGTTCCATCTCCAGCGCCGGCAAGAATCGGGGAGGCCGACGATCGGACCGCAGTTTATCTGGCGGCGGGAGCAGCGTCAACCGCGATGGGGCGACGAAACCGGGACGGCCGGGATGAACGGGATGGCCAGGACCACCAGGTTGGGCTCTCCATCCCGTCCATCCCGTCCATCCTGTTTCTCCCTCTCAGGCAACATCACGCGGCGCGCCGTAGACGTTGGGTCTGCAGCTGGCGCTTGAACCAATCCCGAGCCAGCCGAGCCACCTCCTCCAGAGCGCCCGGCTCCTCGAACAGGTGGGTGGCTCCAGGGATGATCGTCAGCTCCGCCTCGCCGGGCAGCAGGTTGTAGGCCTGCTGGTTCAGATCCACCACCTGCTGGTCGTCCCCGCCGACGATCAGCAGGGTCGGCGCCTTCACCCTGGGCAGGACGTCGGAGGCCAGATCGGGACGCCCGCCCCGTGAGACGACGGCCGCGATCCTGGTGCCCTCCCTCGCCGCCGCCTTCAGGGCGGCCGCCGCACCGGTGCTGGCTCCAAAGTAGCCGATGGGGAGTCCACGAGTCTCGGGCTGCTGCCTCACCCAACCGGTGGCCTCCAGCAGCCGCTCCGTCAGCAGATCGATGTCGAAGACCCGGGTCCGATCCTCGGCTTCCTCCTCGGTGAGCAGGTCCATCAGCAGGGTGGCGATGCCACCCTCTTGAAGGACGCCGGCCACGAAGCGGTTGCGGGGGCTGAAGCGGCTGCTCCCGCTCCCGTGGGCGAAGAGCACTATTCCGGCGGCGTCCCGAGGCATCACCAGGATGCCCTTCAGGGTCCCTGCCCGCGAGGGCACCTCCACGTAGCGCTCCGCTAACGGAGCTCCAGAGCTTTCGGCCATGACCTTCCCCCTTCTCTCGCGATAGGATCGAGCGGCAGCCGCCGCTACGTCGGTGACCGGCCGCTGCACACACCGTGCCCACGTGGAGTGCGGTGGCGCCGCTACTCTCTATGATAGAATGGCGAGGCTCCCCGCGCCCGGCGTGGCGCTATCCGCGACAGACTGGTTGGGACTCCCAGATGACCGGCGATCTATTCGGCCTGGCCTCGGCCTTCTGTTGGGCCCTGGTCAGCGTCCTCCTTCGCGCCCTGCAATCTCGCACCGACGCACTCTCGCTCAACGCCTTCCGATCCCTGGTAGCCACAGTGCTGGCACTGGGAGTTGTGCTGGCCACGGGCAGGTTCGGGGCCATGGACGACGTCCCTTTGCCCGCGATCGGTTACCTGGTCGCCTCGGTGCTGGTGGGTATGGGCATCGGCGATACCATCTACTTCTACAGCCTCAGGTTGGTGGGCATCGCCCGGGGCCTCCTCCTTTCCAACGCCTACCCCATCTACGCCGCCATCATGGCGGCCGCCCTGTTGGGCGAGCGAGTCACCCCGGGCTTGGTAGCGGGAACGTTGCTGGTGGTGCTGGGAGTGGGGCTGGTGCTGATCCCCAGCCGCGCCCTCCTGGCGAAACCAGGGGCGGGCTCCAGGAAGAACGAGAGGCTCGGAGTCGTGCTGGCACTGCTGGCGGGTCTTTTCTGGGCCTGCGCCACCGTGCTGGTGAAGGTCGGAGTGCAGGGGGTGGACGGCCTCGTGGCGACCACCATTCGGCTGATAGCCGCCACGGCTGCGCTGACGCTGGCCTCGAGCTTCAGCCGCCCCGGACTCCAACTGCGGGAGTACCGGGGAAACCAGCTGCTGGGGACTGTAGCCGCCGGGATTGCCGGCCTGCTCAGCTCCATCACCTTCCTGCTGGCCGTTCAGCACATCGGCGCAGCCAGGACGGCCACGCTCACCTCGACGGCCCCCCTTTTCGGCGCGCCCATGTCGCTGCTGATGGGTGAGAAGATGACCTGGCAAACGGCCCTGGGCTGCCTCATCTCTATGGCAGGGATCTGGCTCGTACTGGCCACGTGACCTGGCCCGCGCCCTTCATTCTGTTGGGCACCCCCCTGTAGAGACGCGAGATCTCGCGTCTCTACAATCGACAGAGACACTTCGCTCTCGCTCAGCAGGACAGTGCCAGAAGTCTTGCGGCCTCGGCCTATCGTGTCATCCTTCCCCACGGCAGGCGACAGTCAGTCGCCGGGCATGGGCACGTCCCCTATGGCGATGCGAACTGCCCGAACCACGCGACGCAACAGCGACTCCGGCACCCGATCTCCCAGGGGGCCCTCATCCAGCAACTCCACGTCGAGGGTCGTGATCTCCTCGCAGAAGATGACGGAATCGTGGTCCAGACCGCCGAACCCGGCCTGGATAGCAACACGGGTGGGCCCGATCTCACCTCGCGTGAAGATGGGAACCACGACAACGTCGTCCTCCGCCTGGTTCCGCTCGTCGGCAGAGACCACCAGCGCTGGCCGGGGCTGATGCGGATCCGTGGGCTGGCCTGGAGTGTAAACGTTCCAGATCTCACCCCGCAGGGGCGGCAACTCCCTCACGGCCTACGCCTCCCCATGCTGTTGGTACTTGCGGCGTAGTCCGGGCATCTGAGCTTCGCGGATGCGCTTCCAGGCGGCTCGCTCCTCCAGTTCGTCCGGCGACTTCGGAGCCGAGTGCTGTTTCACCAGGGCCTCGTGCAGGACACCGGTGTACCAGCAGCGGAGGGCTTCGTCCACTATCCGGCTGCGATCCGCCCCTTCGTGTTCCTCGATGTAGCTGTCCACCTGCTCCAACATGTCCGGGTCCACCGTGATGGTGATCCTGGGTCTGGTCCTCTGTGCCATGCTGCCCTCCTTTCATGGCTGCGCACACGCGGTATGACACGAGCGCATACATTGTGCCATCAACAGCGGAGTCCGTCAACTTCCCCGCAAGAGACCCTCCCCGGGGCGGAACCCAGCCCCGGCCAAGCGGGTCGCGCCCCGGGAGGGGGCGCTCCTGAGAAGTGCTGCTACCGTCCACCCCCGTCTGGACCGCGTTCTGGCTCTCATCGCCCGGCCTGGTCCGAATGATGTAGAAGGTAAGTCGACGGCCCAGGCAGAACTGGGCGAGCTGTGTGCCCCAAGGTGGGCATGGTATGGAGGCAATCCCATGCATAGAGTGACCTTGATCCCCGGCGAGGGGATAGGCCCCGAGGTGATCGGTGCCGCCCGGAGGGTCCTGGACGTCAGCGGCGTCGAGATCCAGTGGGAGGTAGTGGAGGCGGGTCCCCACGTCGTGGACCAGTACGGCACCCCCCTTCCCGACCTGGTGCTGGACTCCATCGACCGCAACAGGGTGGCGCTGAAGGGTCCGATCACCACCCCCATCGGGAAGGGCTTCAGCGTCCCGGTCTGTTGGACGCAGGGTGGCAAGAGATCGGGAGCCCCTCGCATCTACCCCAGCGTGAACGTGGCCCTCCGCAAGGAGTTCGACCTGTACGCCAACCTGCGGCCGTCGCGGATATACCCCGGGATCCACACCCTCTTCAAGGACGTCGACCTGATCGTGGTGAGGGAGAACACCGAGGATCTCTACATGGGGATCGAGCACATGGTCACCCCCGACGTCGCCGAGGCGACGAAGATCATCTCCCGCCGCGCCTCGGAGCGGGTGGCGAGGCTCGCTTTCGACTACGCCGTTCGGCAGGGACGCCACAAGGTCACCGCCATCCACAAGGCGAACATCCTGAAGCTGACCGACGGCCTGTTCCTGGAGACGGCGCGGGAGGTTTCCCGAGCCTACCCCCGGATAGAGTTCGAGGACCGGATCATCGACAACATGTGCATGCAGCTGGTGCAGTTCCCCCAGAGCTACGACGTCCTGGTCGCTCCCAACCTCTACGGGGACATACTGTCTGACCTCTGTGCCGGCCTGGTGGGGGGTCTCGGGGTAGCCCCGGGGGCCAACATCGGTCCGGAGGTCATGGTGTTCGAGCCGGTGCACGGGACGGCGCCGACGATAGCCGGACTGAACCAGGCAAACCCCACCGCGGCCCTCTTGAGCGGCGTGATGATGCTGCACCACTTGGGAGACGTCGAGGCCGCGGATCGGGTGGAGCGGGCGCTCACGACAGTCCTGAAGGAGGAGAGGCGGGTGACCCGCGACCTGGGCGGGTCGGCGGGCACCTCCGAGATGGCGGAAGCCATCGTTCAGGCGATGCAGCGAGGGTAGAGCAACTGGCACCCTTCTTGCCCGGCCCCCTGACCGCACTTTCCGGTGCGGGGAAACGGTCCTCGAGATCACGAGGAAGGAGCTCTTCGCTATGACGTTGCGGAGCCCGCGGGACCTCTTCATCTACCAGTTGAGCGCCATTCACTCGGCGGAGCAGATCAAGCTGCAGATGCTGCTCCAGATGGAGCAGGCCTGCCAGAACCCCCGGATCAAGCAGCTGTTCGGGGACGAGATCCCCGAGACGCAACAGCAGATCGTCCGGGTGCAGGAATGCTTCCGGCTGCTGGGCGTGCAACCGATGAACGTCACCTCCAGGGCCATAGACTGCGTCCGGCAAGACGCCCAGCAGTTCATGCAGCAGGGGGCCAGCCAGACCATCGCCGACCTGTTCAGCCTGGAGACGTCGCTGAAGGTAGATCACTACGAGATCGCCGCCTACACCGAGTTGGTGGGGATGGCCAGGGCCCTGGGGGAGACCCAGGTGATGTCCCTGCTGGAGGAGAACCTTCACGAGGAGCAGCACACATCCCACGAGGTGGAGAAGCTGAGCCGCCAGCTGGGCGCCCAGGTAATCCAGAGGATGCGGCCTTAAGACCGAGGGGCGTTCACCGTCCCCTACGGTAAGGGCCATCGGCTTGCCAAGGGAGAGGGCCTCCTGATACGATCCAGGGGTAGTGTGCAGTGCAGAGACCGCCGAACTGGAGGTCGACGAGGATGCCCTTTACCGAGCAATCGAAGGGTAGCGAGCAGGTCATCGCCACCCTGGAGCGGAACTGGCGGGCCGAGATGGAGGGAGCCGCCACCTATCGCGAGCTGGCCAGCATGGAACAGGACCAGCGGCGCAAGGCGCTGCTGATCAAGCTAGCGGAGGCCGAGGAGCGCCACGCCAAGAAATGGTCCGAGCGGATCGTGCAGCTGGGCGGCCAGGATCCGGCAGCCAGGGGGATCACCGTGGGTCCATCCCGAGGGGTCATCCTGACGGCGAGGGCCGCGGACCTGGACACGGCGCTGCGTAAGGCCGAGACGACGGAAGAGGAGCACGTCCGCCAGTACGAGGCGCAGGCCCGCACCCTGGGCGACGAAGCCATCGGGCAGATCCTCCAGGAGCTGGCCCAGGACGAATCCTCCCACGCCCGAACCCTGCGAGCCATGACCGGCCCCGCCCACGAGGTGCAGGGACGGCTGGAGTCGATCCTGCGCCGCGAGAAGTGGCACGGGAAGGGAGGGAGCTGGATCGGAGATGCCATCTACGGCGTCAACGACGGCCTCACCGCCGTCTTCGGCATCGTCTCGGGCGTCGCCGCCGCCAGCTCCAACAACGAGTTCATCGTGGTGGCCGGTCTGGCCGGCGTGCTGTCCAGCGCCCTCTCCATGGGGGCCAGCGCCTACCTGGCCAACAAGGCCGAGCGGGAGGTCTTCGAGGCAGAGATAACTCGGGAGCGGCAGGAGATCGAGGAGAACCCCGAGGAGGAGAGGGAGGAGCTGGAGCTGTTCTACCAGCTGAAGGGCTTCACCGAGGAGGAATCCCGAACCCTGGTGGAACGGATGGCGGAGAAGCCGGAGCAGTTCCTGCGCACCCTGGCCCACGAGGAGCTAGGTCTGTCCGAGGAGCGGCTGCCCAACCCCAAGTTCGCGGCCGTGGTGGGATCGGTTTCCACCGGCCTCGGCGGCATCGTGCCGGTCATCCCCTTCTTCTTCCTGACGGGCACCCTGGGGATAATCGTGTCCCTGGTGGTGAGCATCGTGGCGCACTTCGCGGTGGGCGCCTCCAAGAGCATCGTCACCCTACGGAGTTGGTGGAAGAGCGGCCTGGAGATGACGGCCGTGGCCCTGATCGTGGCGGTGGTGGCCTACGCGCTCGGCCGCGCCCTGGCCATACACTGAGCACTCCTGCAAAGGGATTTCTTGGATTCTTGGGGACACCCAAACCCCGCCAGGCGCTGCGCCCCGGACCCGTTTTCTACGATCCACCTACGTCGGGGCGATTATGAGGATTAACAGGGATTTTACAACTGGGTAACACCCTCTTAACCCACCTGGCTCTTGCATGGGTTATCCTTCTCCCTGCCGCAGACGCTTCACATTCTCCCCTTTCAAAGGCCGGGCTGCCAACGCGGAAGGCAGCCCGGCCCCCTTGTTTGTTCGGGCTCCTCGGGGACGCCACACCGCAGGAGTTGCCCATGCTCCTCCGGGCGCCGCCACGAAAGAAGAACGGCTCGTCGTGGCTCAGTCCTCTGTAGGGAGGGGCCCTGTGCCCCTCCGCCCGGCGGACGATGGCAGGGACTGGGCGGCAGGGCAGAGCGCCCTGCCCTACGCTGTTTTCGGATCACCTGGCTCCCGCCGGCGATCCCCCCGGGAATTGTCCCTACCGGTCCGCGTACAACTCGTAACCCTCCCGGCCGATGGCCATCTCCACGGTCCCGTTGAGGTCGGTCCTCAAGACCGTCGCGTTCCTCAGGAGGTCCAGGGTGGCATCGGCGGGGTGGCCGAAGCGGTTGTTGGCCGCGACGGAAACCACCGCCGCCCTGGGTGATAGGCTCTTGAGGAAGCCCTCCTCCAGGGCTCCCGCCGCCCCGTGGCGGGGCACCCGCAGCAGCTCCACCCGGCCCGGCGAGCCTCGGGCGATCTCGGCCTGGGTCGCCCGAGGCAGATCCCCCGGCAGCAGGACACTCACCCCTCCGGAAACCAACTTCAGGGCCAGCGCCGCGTCCTCCCCAGCCTCCTTCTCGCCTGCCGCCCAGACTACCTCCAGCCAGCCGTCCTCGCCCAAAGGGATCCTCTGGCCGGCGGAGGCTCGCACCGCCGGCACGCCCCGCTCCCGCAGCAATTCCGCCCAGGCCCGGCCCGCCCCCTTCGTGGGCGGGGTCTCCGGCTGCAGCACCAGCCCCACGGGATAGCGGCGCACCACCTCCAGCAGCCCCGCCAGCTTGTCGTCGCCGTAGCCGGTCAGCACCACCGCATCCAGTCCCCGATCCAGGAAGCCCTGCCGCCGCCCCAGTGCCTCGGTGATGGCCGTCGGGCTGGGGCCACCATCCACCAGGATCCAGTGGCCCGTGCCGCCGCGGATCAGGGTCGCGTCGCCCTGGCCTACGTCCAGGAAGTAGAGGTGCAGCCTCCCATCCGGGCGGTCTGAGAGGCCCAGGGCGCCGAGGCTGAGCAGAGCGGCTACCCCTCCCACCAGCAGCCACCGAGGGGTCCGGCCCGCCAGGGCCGTGGCGGCGTCCCGGGTTCGCCTCATCTCCGCCAAGGGCCACAGGGCAACTGCCAGGAGCAGCAGGTAGTAAGCACCCACCATCCAGGGACCCAGGGCCCCCGTGGAGAGGGCAGCGCCCGGCAGCCGCGCCGTCCAGCGGATCACCTCCACCATGTAGGTCAGGTAGAGCCAGGCGATGGGGGCCAGTAGCTGCCCCAGCGGTTCGAAGATGGCGCCGAGTCCCACGGCCAGCCCGCCCACCACCATAAGGCCCGGCAACACCGGTGTGACCAGCAGGTTGGAGAGGGGGCTTACCAGCGACAGGGTGTGGAAGCTTCCCACCAGGACGGGGAGGGTGAACAGCTGGGCAGCCAGGGTGACCGAGAGGGAGGAGGCCAGCCAGCCCGGGAGCCGGCCGAGCCAGCCCCGCAACACCGGCTCCAGCAGCACCAGTCCGGCCGTCGCCAGGAAGGAGAGCTGAAAACCCAGGTCGTAGAGGAGGAAGGGATCCAGCCCCACCATGAGGGCAGCCGAGAAGAGGAGAAAGGAGAGGGCGTCCCCGCCCCGACCGACCAGGATCGCCGACAGCCCCATGGTGGCCATCAAAGCGGCCCGAAAGGCCGAGGGTGGCAGCCCAGTCAGCAGGGAGTAGAGCCACACCGCCACGATGGCCAGCAGAGTGGCCTCTCGCCGCGCGAGGAAACGGAGAGCCACCAACTGGGCGATGCCGGCCACCACGGTCACGTTGAAGCCGGACACGGCGACGATGTGGCTGGTGCTGGTGACCTTCAGGGCGTCCCGGAAGTCGGACGGCATCCCCGCCCGAGCACCAACCAGGATGCCGGCCAGCAGCGAGGCCTGGGGCTCGGGCAGGAGGGCGACGCACAGCTGCTCCAGCCGATCGCGGAGACCGTCGACCGCCCGCAGAAGGTCCGGGCCCGGCGGGCTCTCCACCAACCGCAAGGTGGGGTATTCCATGGCGGTATGGATCCCCTGGCGGTCCAGATACCCGGCGTAGTATTGGGGGCCGGCATCCACGGGAGCCAGACGGCCCACCGCCATCACCCGGTCGCCGTAACTCCACTCGCGATAGCGATCGGTGCGCACCAGCACCCGCCCCCGCACCCGCTCTCGGGAGCCCCCCTGCCACAGCTGGTCCACCTCCAGAACCAGCTGAAGGTAGCTGTCCCGTGGCTCCGGCCGGCCGGCCACGGACCCCTGGACCACCACGGGGGACCCCACCCGTGCCAACAGCGGGTCCTCCCCCGGGAGGAGGCTCGAGGCCCGCGCCATCCCCAGCACGCCCACCGCGATTGCCAGGGCGGTGACCCTCAGCCGGCCATCCTCTCTGCCCAGCAGGGCTGCCGTCCCGGCCAGCGCCACCAGGGCTATTAGGAGCGGCCCGGCCGACTGGAGAGGGGATCCTCCAGCCGGTGGCGCCTCGACCCCAGCCACCAGCCCCAGGTACAGCCCCACCAGCCAGCCCAGGGAGATGAAGATCAGCGTCACGGGGCAGTCCGTCCCTTCGGAACGAGGGCGCCCACGCCCGAAGCCTGTGGAGTCCAGGTCGCGGGGAGGAGACTTCAGCCGGTCCCGGCGGCTGAGGCTCTCCGCCACCGGGAGCATGAACATTGTACCTCGTGGCACTACAGGAGGGAAACAAGCGAGAACCGCTAACTAGCGGACCAAAGCGGTTACGTCGTTCGTCCTGCAGAGACGCGACATGTCGCGTCTCTGCGACACGCCAACTCGTGCCAGGTCTAGCATGTTGTATATTAGTGTGCCGCACCTCGATCCCTGGCAGAATCCGGTTGCGCTGCGCTGTCAAACCCACACAGCCGTTCGCACCCTAGATCCAGGAGCTGCCGAGTGATCATCAAGAACTGGGACCAGCTTACCTCCCACGGCAACCGGCGCGGCCGAGAGATCGCCCTGTCGATCCTCGAAGCCGGCCTTCAGGCGGCAGATCCCTACGAGAGCACCAGGAGGCTGATCCGGATCGAGGGCCACCGGCTGCTGGTCGGCGGCCACCCAGAGATGGACGTGTCGGG
>DAHVXI010000003.1:0-31410 GCA_027356795.1 Chloroflexota bacterium
GCGCAGGCTTTGGCGTAGGTCGTCTTGCCGACCTCGAAGCCCCCGGATAGCCCGTCGTTGGAGAGCAGGTATGCGACCACGGCCGACACCTGATCGTCGGTCAGGGGCCCCCCCTTGTCCTTGCCCCATGCGGGCATGCTGCCCTTGCCACCCCGAATGGCGGCAGCCAGGTCCCCCTGTCCAATCCTGGTCACGAAGTCCCGGGAGTTCAGGGGAACGGCGGGGATCCGGTTGCCGGCGTCGCCGTGGCAGGAGGCGCACTCTCGGGCGTACAACTCCTTGCCCTGCTGGGGGTCCGCGCGGACCTGCTGGGCAGCGCACCCGCTGCCCAAGGCCATCACGGCAATGAGCAGGAGGGGAGACAGCTGGCGGAGGGTCCTTCTACTCAACTCGGTCACTTTCTAGCTGGCCTGGCGGTGGCGGTTTCCACGGGGCCCGTGGGCGTCGCTGCGCTGACCAGGTACTGGGCGATGGCCTGCACCTGCGGGGGACCCAGAGGCCCGCCCTTCTCCTCGCCAAAGGCCAGCATGATGCCGCTGCCCTGGGCGATGGCGTCCACCAGTTTCGCCTGCCCCAGGGACTCCAGGTATTCCTTGGAGTGCAGGGGGAGGCCGGGCAGCCGGTTCCCCTTCTCCCCGTGGCAGGAGGCACAATTCTTCACATAGAGATCCTTGCCCTGGAGGGAGGCCTGCGAGGGTGCTCCGAGGCCAGAGCGCAGGTAGTTGGATACCGCCTGCACCTGCCGGGGGGTCAAGGGACCTCCCAGCTCCCGACCCCAGGCCGGCATCGCGCCCTTCCCCTCGGACACGGAGTGGTCGAGGGTAGGGCCGAGCCTTTCGATGAACTGCCGGGAGTCCAGGGGGGCCACCGGGATGCGGCTCCCCTGCAGGCCGTGGCAGGAGGCGCAGTTCTGGGCATACAGGTAGCTGCCGTCGGCCGGCCCCGAGTCCTGAGAGCTGTTGCCCAGAGGGCTCCCCACCAGGAGGCTCAGCTTCGCTCCCAGCGCCGGCAGAGTGAGACCGACAACTCCTAGCAGCATCAGGGCTGCCGCCAGCACCACTGCGGCGATCACCAGCCGAAGGACGGTACGTCCGATTCGTTTGGTGGCCGGGCTTATTCCTGGCTCCTGTCTGGACTCCGTTTCCTGCGGGGGTACTTCCCCCGTGACGTCGCTGCTCACGGCACAGCTACCATTTGGCGGCTTCGTGGCATAGCACGCACTCGGTGCGTCCTTCCAACTTGTGCGGTATCTTCGGCACACCACCGGAGACGGGCTCGTGGCAGGCGCTGCACATCTTGTCCGTTCGCTTACTGTGGCTAGGGGGCAACGCCCCGAGATTCTTGTCCGAGTGGCATCTGGAGCATACCGGCCGGTCCACCGTCAGATGGGGCGCCGCGGGTGGTTGTGTCGACTCGGTGTGGCACAGCTGGCAGGTTTGCTCGGTGCGCCCCTTATGGGAGGCTGGGAGGGCGACCAGCTTGTCCTCGGCGTGGCAGGAGGCGCAGGCGGTCTTGCCGTCCAGGGTGTGGGCTATCGTCGTGGGCGTAACCGTCTGGGTGTGGCAGATGCCGCAGGTCTTTTCCGTGCGCTTGCTGTGGCTGGGAGGCAGGGGAGCGATCGACTTCTCGGCGTGGCAGGAGGCGCAGGCAGTTCGTCCCTCGATCGCGTGGGCGATCTTCGGTGCCCCGCCAGGAATCTGCCGGTGGCAGGACTGGCAGCTGTCGTTCTGGCTGCCCTCGTGGCTTTCCGGCACAGGCCACATGACCGTCCGGGCGTGGCACGCCAGGCAGTCGGAACGCCCTTGAGCCGAGTGAGGGATGTCGGGGCCTATTCCAGTCCCCCCGGCAGTTGACCCGCCGGGGGCAGCGACCGGCTGCACGCCGGTCGCTGCCGTGGGCTGCGGCTGGGAGGGAGCGTTGCTTGGTTTCTGCGCCTGGGCATCGGCAGCCGGCGGTGCGGCCGAGCTACCGGGCTTGGAGGGCTTGGATTCCTGGGCCGTGCAGCCCGCCAGCAGGATCGCTGCGGACAGGGCCAGGAGGAACAGGACCGAAAGGCCGACCAAGACAGGGCGCCCTCGGAGGGCAGGAAACCGTTCCGCCTCGCCCCCCTCGCGAAACGCTACGCCAAGCTCTTGCTGCTGGTCCAACAGTGGCTCCCCTCTGCCAGCTGGTGAAGCTAGACTGGCTGTTGTTGTCGTTCGTTCAGCACCGAGCAGTTGGCCAGCCGTTCGATGGCGTCGAACAGGTCCTCCGGACCGGTCGCCATCACCTGTCTGGCCGAGTAGATGCTGAGCAGGTTGCTCTCGACGTTGATGCGGATCACCCCCACCTCGGGGTTCCGCTTCAGGATCTCCTTCAGCTTGGTGGCGAAGACGCTGTCGGGGTCGTTGTCCTCCACCAGGATCAGCCGAGGTCGCAACGCCTGCACCCGCTCCAGTGCGTCCTTGGAGCGGGCGTCCAGGCCGATGGGGGAGAAGCCCTTCTCCCTCAGCAGACCCACGATCCCGTTGGCGAACAGCTCGTGGTGGTACAGGACGAGCACCAATCAGGTCTCCACCCGTTTCCCTGGTGATGACCCCGCGGGCACGACGAGCCCAAGTATCCTTTGGCTATCCGAGGCAATGCTAAAGAGGAGCCAGAGGGGTGTCGATGTACCTGGGGTACATTTTCCGCTGCCGAGGCGTATCACCCGGGTACATCTTCGTGAGCGGCAGCACGAAGTCGGGTGTCGGCGGAGGTTTTCGGGAGCTACAACATGGGGAGTGCAGAGTCGATCGGCTGCTCGGTGGCCGGGTTACCGTGGGCCTAGGCGAGCCAATGCCTTCTGAGTATCCGCGTGCGCGGGATCCAGGGCGAGGGCCTGCCGGTACGCCTCTCGGGCGCGCTGCAGGTCGCCCTGGGCCTCGAAGGCGGTGCCTAGGCGGAAGGGGAAACCGGCGTCCGTGGGAGCCAGCCGTTCCCCCTCTTGCCACACGGCTATGGCCTGGCCCCAGTTGCGCAGGGCGGCGTAGTCGATACCCAGATTGAAGTAGACGTCCGGTTCCTTCGGACGCACCTGCAGCAGTCTCACCCCCGCCAGCACCGCCTCCTGCGGTCGACCCAGGCGGTGCAGCAGGTCGCCCAGCGCCATGTTGGCCTCGGGGTAGTGGGGGTACAGCTCCGCCGCTCGTCGGTAATCGGACAGCGCCGCCTGCTCCTGCCCGGGCTGCAGATCCCAGGCCCTCCCCCGGTGCAGGTACAGCAGGGCCAGCCTGGGGTTCAGCCCGATCGCCTCGTTGAGTAGCGAGATGGCCTGTCGCGAGGATTCCAGCCGCTTCTGCGGGTTGAACCGGGCCTCCATGGTACGAGCGGCCGCGAACTGTAGCAGTACCAGTTCGTCGCCTCCATCCATCTCCAGCGATTTCTCGAAGAGCGGCATGGCGGTGGACAGATGGTGGGCGTCCTTCGAGGCCAGCAGGGCATCCCGAAGGTAGAGGTCGGCGCCGAAGGGGCGCCACGCCAGCACCAGGGCCAGAGCTCCGACCAGCAGCAGGGAACCGGCGGCCACGGAGCGCATCGACCCGGGCAACGCCAGGTTGATCCGTCGGGGTCGCGCCGGCACCCTCCCGCCGGTGGAAATCAGCGCCGTGAAGAGCCAGAAAAGGGCCCCGGCATCCAAGACGTCGAAGAGGAAGATGTCCTGCACCAGGTAGCCCACCCAGGCCGAGGTCAACGCCGCCATGAGAGGATAGGCCGGGTGGTGGAGGCGACGGCGGAGCCAGCTCCAGGCCAGGCGCGCCAGGGCAACCAGCAGCCAGAGGTAGGCCGCCAGCCCCGGCAGCCCGCTGCTCACGGCTACCTCCAACAGCTGATTGTGAGGCTTGTCGGGGAAGAGGCCCTCGTTCCCGGCCAGCGTGACCCAGGCCGGACTGACGTATCGGGTGGCGACGGCCACGTAGCTGTTGGGTCCACTGCCCAGGAGCGGGGAGTCCTCTATCAGGGGCAGCGCCGCTTGCCAGAGCAGCAGGCGAGCCAGGGCGCTTCGGTCGGTGGTCGGGGCGGCCAGGGAAGCCAGGGCCTTGGCCAAGGTTTGGTCCTGATGCGGCGCCGGCGGTGGCCCGGAAGAGGGGACCAGCCCCTGCAGGGGCGAGCGCCACCCCAAGTCCACCGGGGCCACCAGCAGCGTCCCCAGCAGCACAGCCAGGGCCACCCAGGGGGTCAGGGCCTTCAACCGGCTCCTCAAGAAGAAGAGCAGCACCAGGGCACCCGCGGCCGAGCCTATCCAGGCTCCCCTGGTGTGCGAAAGGGCCAGGGCCGAAGTGAGCAGCGCCAGGACCACGGCTGCCAGGAACCGTTGCCAGCGCGGCCCGCCCGAGAGAAGCCACACCACCGGCAGGGGCCAGGCCAGCGCCAGATAGGCCCCCAGGAAGTCGGGGTTGCCCAGAGTGGAGGATGCCCGTGTCCCGAGCCAGGGGCTGTTCGAGAAGCTGGGGTCCCAATTGTATGACTGCAAGATGCCCATGATCGCCACAGGCACCGCGCCGGCCAGGGTCCAGGCGATGGCTCTCCGCAGGTGAAGGCGAGTCCGGAGCAGTTGCACCGCCAGGAAGTACAGGGTAGCGTAGGTCGCCAGGGTCACCAGGCCGTCGCCCCGGTAGCTCTGGCCGAACCAACTGTTGCGCGGCGCCACCGAGAAGAGGGTGGCCAGCAGGCTCACGGCCAGGTAGGCGGACAGGGGCAGGAAGAGCGGGTTACGGTAAAGGCGAAGCCGCCCCCGAAGCAGGGAGGCCAGACCCCAGGATACCAGCGCCAGTACCGTCAATCCCCTCAGGACCAGCAGCTTGGGGGCCACGAACGTCTGGAAGCTCAGGGGCCAGAAGGTCAGGGGAAGTAGGAACAGGGTTCCGAACAGAGAGGCTTCCGCCGCTCGGGTAGCGATACGGGCCAGTCGTAGGGCCGTCATTGGGTCGGTTCCTGGGAGAGAATCCCGTGGTGTCGAGCGAAGGCCACCGCCTCGCTGCGGCTGCGGGCCTGGAGCTTCGACAGTATGTTGTGAATGTGGCGCTTGGCCGTTCCTGGTGCCAGACAAAGGCGATCGGCGATCGTCCGGTTGTCTGCCCCCTCGGCCACCAGTCTCAGCACCTCCCTCTCCCGGGAGGTGAGATCCTCGGTCGGCTTTGGAGCCGGCACCAGCGGCGCCTGTCGGGAAAACTCCGCCAGGATCTTCTTGGCCATCAGCGGCGAGAGAGGCGCCTCCCCCCGGGTTACCGCCAACAGCATCTCGCGCAGCACCTCGGGCCTAAGATCCTTCAGCAGGTAGCCGTCGGCACCCGCCTTGATGGCGTCGAAGAGGTGCTCGTCTTGCTCGGAGATAGTTAGCATGATCAGCCTCACCTCAGGCGACCGGCGCCGGAGGCGTCTGGCGGCTTCAATCCCGTTCATGGTGGGCATGTTAACGTCCATCAGAATGATGTCCGGGCGCAGAGCAGCCGCCTGGGCGATAGCCTCCGACCCGTCGGAGGCTTCACCCACTACCTGCACCTCCAGCCAATCGGAGAGAATACTGCGTAACCCCTTGCGGAACAGCACTTGGTCGTCCACCAGCAGCACCCGCAGGGGACGGGCTTTCATGGCCATTCTCTTCTCCCGCGCTCCCTCATCGGCTGCCTCCCTCCAGGCGGGAGACCCGCTGGCGGCCGCCTGTTCTCCAGCTGTCCTCCAGCGGCAGCCGCAGCTCCATCCGGGCCCCCTGGCCCGGTGCGCTGTGCACCGTCAGTTCGCCGCCTATCATCCTGGCCCTCTCCCGCATGGTCTGCAGACCAAAGTGGCAGCCACCGCAACTGCCGCACTTTGCCTCGTCGAAGTGGCAGCCGTTGCATTCTATACACCTCTCGGCGTCGAAGCCTCGGCCGTCGTCCTGCACCGCGATCTCGGCACGGCTGCCGTCCGACTTCAACTCGACCCAGGCGTGCTGAGCCGCGGCGTGCTTGCGGACGTTGGAGAGCGCCTCTTGGACAATGCGAACGACGTGGATTTCCACGGAGGTCGGCAGGTTGGAGGGCCAGCCCTCGCCGATCACCACGCGGGTATCAAGGCCACTCTGCTCGCTGAAGCGTTGGACGTACTCCCGCAGGGCGCCCACCAGGCCCGGGCCGCCGTAAGCGCTTACCCGGAGCCCCAGGATCGCCTCGCGGGCATCCTGGTAGGATTCCTGGGCGAGCTCCTCCATCTCCAGCAAGTCCGAGCGGGCTCGGGCCGTTGTCTCGCCGTTCGCCCGCTCCAGGCGGCTTTGAGCGGCGCGAGCCAGCATCGACAGACAGCCCAGGGCCTGGGCCAGGCCGTCGTGGATCTCCCTGCCGATTCTCTCTCGTTCCTGCAGCACGGCGACCTCTTGGGCTTTGTCGTAGAGGCAGCAGTTCTCGATGGCAATAGAAGTACACACCGCCAACTGCTCCAGCATCCACAAGCTGTCCTCCTCGAAGCGGCGGTCGCCCCGGTTAGCCACATAGAGTGCCCCGTGGATCCTGCCTCCTGCCTTTAGCGGTACCACCAGGTGGGCTCGAAGCTCCTCTGCGGAGACCACGGTGTCCACCTCTGGTACATGTTGAAACTCAGGATTCATCAGGTAGTCGTCGATGGCCAGTGCTACTCCCGTCTCCACTACCTGGCCGGCTAGACCTTGACCGGGCCTCAGCCGCAGGCGGCTGAACTCTTCCGTTCTCGTCCCACTGACGGATTGCATCGAGATGGTGTTGTGCTCCGGGTCCAGGAGCGCGACGGCGGCCAGGTCGGCTGCCAGAAACCGTCGGGCTTTCTCCACCACCGAACTGAGAATGGTTTGTAGGTCCAAGAAGGCCGAGATCTCGGTGCCGATCTGATAGAGCGCCTCGGCCTCCCGCTTCTTCCGCTCCAGTTGAGAGGTCCGGTCCAACACCCTCGCCTCGAGGGTCTCGTTCCACACCCGCAGCTGCTCCTCGGCCTGTCGATGTGCCTCCAGCAGTTGCTGCTGCGCCAGGTGTCGCTCCCGGGTGGCGTTCTCCAGCCGGCGGTCCCGCTCCTCGTCGTAGGCTCGCAGTATCCGCACTATGAAGTAGGCCAGGACCAGCGCCAGGAGGGTGCGAAAGATCTGCACCGGCAGGCCCGTCGCGGCCTGGAAGGAGCCGTAGTTCAGCAAGCTGGCCGGCAGCAGGGGAGCTCGGGGGGTCACCAGCCCCGTGGCGAGGGCGTACAGGGCGAAGCCAACCCCGGCCCAGAAGCAGTTCCTGGCCGTTTGGGGCATCTTGAGCTCGCGGAAGATCTTCCGGTGCCGCTGCAACCCCCAGACCACCACTATGCCTCCAGGGAGACCCAGCAGGTAGCGGGCAAGGCTGTTGGCGCTGGCGACCCATTCCGCCGCCGGTAGGCCAGCCGATGCGGCAAGGGCAGCGGTGCCCACCCAGAGGCCAAAGAGCAGGAGGGCGGCCCAGTGCCAACGGATCCGGTGCGGGTTCAGGCTGGTGACCAGGTCGATGCCGAACCAGAGGAGAAAGAAGTAGGAGCCGCTCAAAAGCAGCAGTTGTGCTATCTCCACTGGAGGATCGTTGCCATGGATCAACTCCCCCGTGGGAGCGATCAGCAGAATGTGGGTCCACTCCATGAGGCCGTGGAGGAAGGCAAAGGCGGCCAGAGCCGGCAGGGCTCGAGTCAGTGGAAGATCTGAGTCGCTCTTCCATTCCAGTACCACCGCTACGCCCATGGTGAAGAAGGCGAGGCCGTAGGTGAGGAAGATGAGCAGCAGGTTATGGTGAAGGCCCAGAAACGGACTCAACGCCACCTCAGGACGTGCATTTGGAGCAGCCAGCACTCCGCCCGTGGATCTCGTGCCTGGATCAGCTATGTCAATCTCCCACAAGTGTATCCACTATTGCATCCTCTGGCAAGGTGATCAGACCGGCAGCCAGGGGCGATCTGGGCGCCGCTCGGGCCGATCTCAGCTTGCCGGGGGGCCCCGCCGGCCGACCGATACGATTGGAGTTGGGTGGTCGGAGGCTGGAGCAAGAGGGGAAGTCTACCTCTTCACCGATGCCGAAGGCCGGCTGCTGGTAGCGCTTTACCGGTGATCTGTGAGCTGATCGGCACCAGGGGCCCCGACGACGTCGGGGCCCCTGCAAAGTGGGGAAAACGGTTCGGGATCGCCCGGGGGTCGATCCGCGACAAGAGATTAGTACTCCATGCCGCCCATGCCGCCCGGAGGCATGGCCGGACCCTTCTCCTTCTCAGGGATGTCGGTGACCAGAGACTCGGTGGTCAGGATCATCGAGGCGATGGAGGCCGCGTTCTCCAGGGCAGCGCGGGTCACCTTCAGCGGGTCGATGATGCCCCTTTCCGCCATGGGAGCGTACTCGTTCTTCAGGGCGTCGTAGCCTATCCCCCGGGGCGAGTTCTTGACCCGCTCCACCACCACCGACCCCTCGCGGCCAGCGTTGATGGCGATCCGCCGCAGCGGCTCCTCCAGGGCCCGGCGCAGGATGCCGACGCCGGTCTCGGAGTCGCCCTGGCCCTTCAGTTCCTCAGCGACCTTGTCCAGCCCGGAGATGGCGTTGACCAGGGCCACGCCGCCGCCCGGGACGATGCCCTCCTCGACGGCCGCTCGGGTCGCCGACAGGGCGTCCTCGACCCGGTGCTTCTTCTCCTTCAGCTCGACCTCGGTGGCGGCACCCACCTTGATCACGGCCACGCCGCCGGCCAGCTTGGCCAGCCGCTCCTGCAGCTTCTCGCGGTCGTAGTCCGACGTGGTCTCGTCGATCTGTGCCCTGATCTGCTTGATGCGGGCCTGGATGGCCTTCTCGTCGCCGTGGCCCTCGATGATGGTGGTGTTGTCCTTGTTGGACACCACCCGCCGCGCCCGACCCAGATCCTGGACCGTGGTGGCATCCAACCTGCGGCCGATCTCCTCGGAGATCACCTTGCCGCCGGTCAGGGTGGCGATATCCTCCAGCATCGCCTTGCGACGATCGCCGAAGCCCGGGGCCTTGACGGCCAGAACGTTGATGGTGCCCCGCAGCTTGTTCACCACCATGGTGGCCAGGGCCTCGCCCTCAACGTCCTCGGCCACGATCAGCAGGTTCTTGCTGACCTGGAGGAACTTCTCCAGCACCGGCAGGATGTCGGCGATGGCGGAGATCTTCTTGTCGGTGATCAGGATGAAGGGATCGTCCAGGACCGATTCCATCCGATCGGGATTGGAGATGAAGTAGGGGGAGATGTAGCCTCGGTCGAACTGCATCCCCTCGGTGTACTCGGTCTCGAAGCGGAGACCCTTGGACTCCTCGACGGTGATGACGCCGTCCTTGCCGACCTTGTCCATCACCTCGGCGATCAGGTTGCCGATCTCCTCGTCGGCGGCGGAGATGGCGGCCACCTGGGCGATGTCCTCTCGACCCTTGACCGGGGTGGACATGGCCTTCAGCTCTTCCACTACCGCGGCGACGCTCTTATCGATCCCTCGCTTGATCAGCATCGGGTTGGCGCCCGCGGTCACGTTCTTCAGCCCTTCGGCCACGATGGCCTGGGCCAGAACGGTAGCGGTGGTGGTCCCGTCGCCGGCCACGTCGTTGGTCTTGGTGGCTGCTTCCTTGGCCATCTGGGCGCCCATGTTCTCGAAGGGATCCGCGAGCTCGATCTCCTTGGCGATGGTCACGCCGTCGTTGGTGATGGTGGGGGCCCCGAACTTCTTGTCCAGAACGACGTTGCGTCCCTTGGGGCCGAGGGTAATCTTGACGGCGTCGGCCAGGGCGTCCACGCCCCGCTTAAGGGCGTACCTGGCTTCCTCGTCAAACTTCAGTTGCTTTGCCATGTACTATTCCTCCTGAAGGACAAGAGCCTTCGTCACTACTAGATGGAGCCCACGGGGAGCGGGCTCGAAAGGGCATTACTCGGTCACTACCGCCAGGATGTCCTTCTCGCTCAGGATCAACAGCTCCTCGTCGCCGCGCTTGAACTCGGTGCCCGCATACTTGGCGAAGAGGACCTTGTCGCCCTCCTTCAGCTCCATAGCGGCCCTCTGGCCGTTGTCCAGCAGGCGGCCAGGCCCCGCCGCCAGCACGCTGCCCTCCTGGGGCTTCTCCTTGGCGGTGTCGGGCAGGACGATGCCGCTCTTGGTTACCTCCTCTCGAGACGAGGGCTTGACCACCACCCGGTCACCAAGGGGCTTGAGTCCGATAGCCATCTCTTCAGACCTCCTTACTCTCAAGAATTGCCTTCATGGCTGAGGTTCGTTCGTGGGATCCATTTTAGCACTCAACGGGGTAGAGTGCTAACGGCTAAGTGGTATATTAGCGAACACGCCGCCGACCCGCAACCGCACAACTGGCACTAGGATGCGACGGAATGGGATAGACACGGCAGGAGCTGTCTCAATCTCGATAGAGCTCCAGAGAGCTCGATGAATCTGCGAATTGCGCCCCTATAGATCCAATGTGGGGATTCCTTGCGTTCGTATGCCGCAAGTCTTGTACCCGAAAAGAGGTCGGTGGTAGCAATCTTGGGGGTCAAGTGCTAGTGAATTGCCCGGGGTGGAGGGGGTTCGGGGGCGAGGCCCCATGGCGGGTTTTGGGGTGTCCCCAAATGAGTGTTATTCCCAACCTGTCTATGCCAGAGGCAGGTTGGGAGACACGTCCATCTCCAGACCGTCCCGCTGGCCGGCCCGGAAGTGGTAGTAGCCGGCGCTGGCTATCATGGCAGCGTTGTCGGTGCAGAGGTAGATGGGCGGGATGTGCACCGGAACGGTCACTCGCTCCTTCACCCTCTGGCGAAGCGCCAGGTTAGCGGCCACCCCTCCGCAGACCGCCACCTGGGAGGCCTCGAACTGTCGGGCGGCCTTGGCCACCTTGGCGGACAGCACGTCCACCACCGCCTCCTGGAAGCCGGCCGCCAGCTCCGCCACGGGCAGCGGCGGCTCCAGCCCCCGGACGGTGCGAAGCAGAGCGGTCTTCAGACCGCTGAAGCTGAAGTCGTAGCTGTCTCCAAGCCACGCCCGAGGAAAGTGGAAGGCGTCGGGGTCGCCGCCCTCGGCCGCCCGCTGGATGGCAGGTCCGCCGGGGTACCCCACCCCCAGGATCCTGGCCACCTTGTCGAAGGCCTCGCCGGCGGCGTCGTCCAGGGTGCTGCCCAGCCGCCGGTACACCCCGTGGTCCGTCATCAGGAAGAGATCGGTGTGGCCCCCGGAGACGATGAGGCAGAGAAGGGGAAAGGAGGGCTCCGGGGAGGGTCCCTCGGTGATGATCCAGTTGGAGTAGATGTGCCCCTCCAGGTGGTTCACGCCCACCAGGGGTATCCCGTTGGCCATGGAGATCGCTTTAGCCGCGTTCACCCCCACCAGGAGCGACCCGGCCAGCCCCGGGCCTCGGGTGACGGCGATGGCGGCGATCCTGGACCAATCGACCCGGGCCCCCTCCATCGCCTCCTCGACGGTGGGCATGATCGCCCGCAGGTGGGCCCGGGAGGCGACCTCGGGCATCACCCCGCCGTACTTGCGGTGGAGGTCGATCTGGGAGGCCACCACGTTAGATTCCAGACGGCGGCCATCGGCCACTACCGATGCCGCCGTTTCATCGCAGGAGGACTCTATCCCCAGGATACGCATTCTTCGTCACTTGATAGGTGCGGTCTGTAGAGACGCGACGTGTCGCGTCTCTACGATCTCCCCTACTGCATCGGCGGTAGGGCGAAGCTGAACAGCGATTTGTGTGCCAGTAGATATATCTTTCGGGCCCCCTCGTCCACGAAGAGATCCCGCAGATCCTTGAAGGAGACGTTCTTGCCGTCGGCCTTGAACTGCCTCTGCAGCTTGCCCTCGGGCGAGAACTGGATGATCCTCTCGCCGGCCGTGTCCAGCAGGTAGAGGGAGCGGGTATTGGCGCTGGCGAACAGCGCCTTGGGTCCCTTGATCGAACCGTCGGGCAGCTCACCCGCGAAGTCCAGGGGCCGGCCCTCCCGATTGAATCGCTTGACGGTACCGGCGGCCTCGAGAACGTACAGGTTGCCGTCCAGGGCGATATCCACCGCCTTGGAGAGGTCCACCTTGGCGCGGGAGTCGATGATGGTGTAGGGCTCGCTTTCGTAACCGTTCTTGGTGGGGGGGTAGTAGAAGACCCCCTTCAGCTTCGTATCCAGCAGGTAGAGGCCACCGGCGAAGCCGCTGATGGCCTGGATGCTGCCCCACTTCTGGCTCTCCGAGACCTCGATGCGGGAGAGCCCCGACTTGGGATCGTACGCCACGAGGGAGCGACCGCTCTCCAGCCCGAACAGGGCCGGAGAGCTTCTCAACTGCCCCGCGGGCATCCAGGTCAGGGCCAGCAGGTCGCCGATGGTGCCCCCGTCCAGCTTGTCCCCTCGCTTCACCAACACCTGGTGCTTGCCGGGCTCCTCCACGCCGTTGCCGTCGGCCGTCAGGTTGTACTGGTACAGCCGATCCAACCCCTCGTCCAGGACGTAGAGGCTGTTGCCGTCCACCACCATCTGGGTGGGGTCGCCCTTGTCGTTGACGATTGGAGCGTAATCCACAAGGGTGTTCACCTGGGTGACCCTGACGATCTTGTCGATCTTGTCCATGTCGGCTAGCACCGAGGTCGCCTGGGTGCGAACCGAGTCGTCTTCCTTGGCCCGCAGCGACCGGTCGAACAGGTCGTAGGACTGGGCCAGGAGGGTCCTGGCAGCAGCAGGATCGGTGGCGGAAGCGGCCTCGGTTCGCTTCTCCTGGGCCTGCCCGGCCAGCGCCACCGGATCGCCCAACTGCCAGGATCGGAAGCTGTTGATCCCCGCCGTGCCTGCCAGCACGAGGATGGCCGCCAGCACTCCCATCAGGATCAGCTTGACCAGCCAGGAGGGGGGACCCTGCCGATCGGTCCAGTTCTGCGGCCCCTGCCTCCTCAACCGAACCGAGGTCCGGCCTACGGCCTCCAGGGGAGGGCCGGGCGGGTAGAGGGACGCCGCCTTCTTGCGCTTCGGCCTCAGACGCTCCCAAAGAGATGGGCGGGGCGGCGCAGCAGGCTTCTCTCGCTCCCGAGCTACCTTTGCCGCCGTCCGGCCGTTTCCAGAGGGAGTCCTGGCCGGGGGCCGTTCCGCCACCGTGGAGAGCTCCGACATCTCCACCAGGGCCGGGCGGCTCTCCTCCTGCTTTTCGCTGCTGCGATGCCGGCCCGGCAGCTCCGACATTCGGATGACGATCAGGGAGGTGGTGGGGCGCCGGGCGTGGGCCAGATAGCAGCCGTATAGCTCTGAAGCCGCCATGTCCGGATCCACGTGCTTGGCCGCGTCCAGGATGTATCGGTCGGGGACCAGCTTCCAGTAGGCGCCGGAGGCGAGCACCACCAGGTCGCCCTCCTCCAGCGGGCTGTAGGCGAAGTTGACGTGAGGATCCAGGCCCGCGCCCAGGGAATCCGAGGCCCGGTTGGTTCCGTTGCTGCTGACGTCCGGGATCACGCTGTAGGTGCTGAAGACCCGCTTTACCATGCCGTCGTGGAGGACGAAGGCGTTGGCGGGCGCCACCTGGGCGACGTAAACGTCCGACTCCCGGATCACGGCGCAGGAGAGGCCGGCCCGCAGTTGGCGGTCCGGCGTGGCCCTGGAGTTCTCGCTGCGCAGGACGTCGTTGGCCGCCACCAGGGCCTGTCGGAGGCCGCCGGTGACCGTGCGGGAGGGATCGCGGAAATACTCGTCTTCAATCACCTCTATCAGCCGCCGGCAGGCGGCCTCGGCGCCGGTCAGGCTAGGCTCCACGATGGTGAAGAGCTGTCCGCGGCGTCGCTTGAAGAAGGAGAGGACAGGAGCGGTGGCGACCCCAACCAGGTCAGAACTGTCCTGGCGTTCCCCCGAGAGCACGTGCAACTCGGAGAACATGACGCCACCTGCCATAGGAATCCTCCCAACTAGGCGGTCGAGCTGACAGAGTCAGAGTGGGGAACAGGGATGTCTCAGGAGCTTTCGGTGCAGTATAGCAAAACGGTGAAGCCGGGTAAATCGGACTCGGCCAAGGCAACCGGGACGGGAGGATGGGAGATCAATTGCTCCCTCTCCCCGGGGGAGGGGGTCGGGATGAGGGCGGTGATAGCGTCGATCCGTGGGGATCCCAAGAGCCGGCGGTACTGCTCGCGGACCCTGCAGCTTCGAGAATTGGTCGATTGGTCTGGCCACTTGACAACCAGGGTACCATGTGGTTATTCTGCATGCGGCTTCTCTTAGTTCACCGCAACTTGGGAGGATGGAATGGTCCTGAAGCCGATTACCCCGCAGAAGGTCTATCTCCAGGCGATGAACCAGATCCGTGCCCTGATCGAAGAAGGGCACTACAAACCGGGCGATCGGTTGCCCGCCGAGAGGCTGCTCTCGGAACAGCTGGCCATCAGCCGCCCCTCCGTGCGGGAGGCCCTCAGCGCCCTTCAGGCCCTAGGCCTCATCAGGATCAAGGCGGGTGGTGGGGCCTTCGTGGCCCAGCCCCACGACGGGTTCGCGGAGCTGCTCCTGTCCAAGGAGGACAGCCCCTTGGAGATTCTCGAGGCCCGGCTCGCCATTGAGCCAAGCCTTGCCGAGCTGTCGGCCCGAAAGCGGACCGACGGGGATCTCAAGAGCATCAAGGCCATCCTGGACGACATGGCTGCGGAGCTGGTGGCTGGGCGCCACCCGGTAGACGGCGACCGGGCCTTCCACCTGGCCATTGCCAAGGCCGCTCACAACGACATCCTCTATGTTTCCATGTCCCCCATCGTCGAGAGAATGAGCGGACCCATCTGGTATGAGGTCAAGAAGAAGGGGCTGAGCGGAGCAGGTCTGCCCTTCAAATACCATGAGCAGCACGTCAGGCTTTACGATGCCATCGAGAAAGGAGATGCACGGAGGGCCAAGGCGGTAATGCGTGCGCACGTTGAGGGCATCACCCTAGATCTCTTCCAGGAGGTGGGACAGCAATAAAGGCTAAGAGCAACTGTTAGCGGCGCCGGGTCCACTCTCGAGAGCTGGGGCAGGATATGATAGATGCTTGAACAGATGCTCAACGGTTTCCAGGTTACCCTTCAATGGCAGAACCTGATCGCTCTCTTCCTCGGATCGCTGGTGGGCTATGCGGTGGGAGCGCTGCCGGGGTTGAACCCCTCCATGACGATCGCCCTGATGCTGCCCTTTACCTTCACCCTCTCTCCGCTCACCAGTCTGATCTTCCTCACCTCCCTGTACGGGGCGGCAGAGTACGGAGGCGGGATAACCTCCATTACCCTGAACGTTCCGGGAGAGGCGGGAGCCGCGCCGACCTGCTTCGACGGTTACCCGTTGGCTCAGAAGGGCCAGCCTGCCAAAGCCCTGGGGATCTCCATCATCGCCTCCGGAATCGCCGGGTTGGTGACCACCGTCGCCCTTATCGTGGTGGCCGTGCCCCTGGCTAGCGTGGCCCTCAGTTTCGGCCCGCCTGAGTACTTTGCCCTGGCAGTCTTCGGCCTGACGGTGGTGGCGAGCCTTGCGGGCAGGTCGGTGGTCAAGGGGTTGATGACGGTCACCTTCGGTCTGCTCGTCACTTCCATCGGCATTGATCCCATCACGGGTACCCCGCGTTACACCTTCACCATGCAGTTCTTCGAGGGGATCCCTTTCATCGCCGGTCTGGTTGGCCTCTTTGCCATCTCCGAGGTGCTGATGACCATGGAGGAGATCTGGGAGAAGGACCTGTCCGCGATGAAGGTATCCGGGGCTCTTCCAACCCTCAAGGAGACCTTGGGGACCTGGGGAGCCATCGTGCGTGGAAGCATCATCGGCTTCGTAATCGGCCTGTTCCCCGGCTCGGGTAAGGCCGTCGCCTCCTTCATTGCCTACAACGAGGAGCGGCGAGCCTCCAAGCATCCTGAGCTGTTTGGCACCGGCGTTTTGGAGGGGGTGGCGGCCCCGGAGGCCGCCAACAACGCCGTGGTTAGCGGCGCCCTGGTCCCACTGCTGACCCTGGGCATACCCGGTTCGGCTGCCACCGCCATCATGATCGGCGCTCTCACCATCCAGGGATTGCAGCCTGGCCCCATGCTGTTCGTGAAGCAGGCTCCTCTGGTGTACGGGCTCTTCGCCAGCCTGATGATCGGCAACATCATGATGACCATTATCGGGTTGGCCGGCACGCAGCTCTGGACTCAGGTGGTCGCCGTTCCCAAGGCGATAATGATGCCGATCGTGCTCGCCGTCTGCTTGCTGGCGGCCTATGCGGAATCAGGTGAGATGTTCCAGGTGTGGGTGGCCATGTTCTTCGGCGTACTCGGCTACCTGCTTCGCAAGTTCGGCTTCCCTGTTGCTCCTATCGTGCTGGCAATGGTGCTCGGACCAACGATGGAGACCAACTTCCGGCGTTCCTTGATCGTGTCCGACGAAGGCCTCGCCATCTTCTTCAGCCGGCCGATCAGCGCGGTGGTGCTTGGGCTAACCCTGGCTTCTCTGGCCTACCAGGTCCATCGCGAGGTCAAGGCCTGGCGACAGATGGCAGCCCGCACTGTCGAGCTTGGCCAGGAGGTGGCCGACCCCATGGAGGGTCGGCTGTGACAGCTAGTCTACTGGGAACCCAATTCTCCAAAACGGAAAGGGAAAGGAAGGACATCATGCGCAAGCGGTCTATGGTTGCTTGGATAGTGGTTCTCCTGCTGGCTTTTGGCGCAGCCGCCTGCTCTGGTTCACCGGCACCGGCAGCCTCCACCGGATCCTCCAGCCCCCAGTCGAGTCAGAAGTCCGAGCCCACCCAGGCCGCGCCGGCCGTGTCCAAAGGCGCACTCGCGAAGGAAGCAGCCGGCAAGGGCTATCCCTCCAAGCCCATCGAGCTTCTGAACGCCTCCAGCGCCGGGTCGCCGGCCGACGTGATGGCCCGCGAGTTGGGCAAGAACGCCGAGAAGTTCTTGGGCCAACCGATCGTTGTCACCACCAAGACCGGCGGTAGCGGCGGGGTTCAGTTCGCGGCGATGAAGGCTGCTCCCGCCGACGGTTACACCATCGGTGCCACCACGGCAGCCATCACCGGCGTTCTCAACACCGACCTGAAGGGCCAGTTCAGCCTGGACGACTTTCAATTCATTATCCGAACCCAGCAGGATCCCTTCATCCTGATCACCAAGACGGGCCGGTTCAAGGACGTCAAGGAGATGATTCAGTACGCCAAGGACAACCCCGGCAAACTGACCATCGGTGGCAATGGGACCGCTTCCGGGCAGCATCTGACGGCCCTGCTCTTCGCCAAGCTGGCGGGGTTCACCTTCAAGTGGGTGCCTTACGATGGCGGCTCCCAGTCGGTCACCGCGGGTCTCGGCGGGCACGTGGATGCGGTCAGCACCGCGCCCGCGAGCATCTACTCCTTTGTGGAAGCCGGCCAGGCCACCCCTCTGGTGCATACCGGTGCCACTCGGCTGCCGGCCCTGAAGGACACCCCAACCTTCAAGGAGTTGGGCTACGGCGTGACCCTGACCCAGTGGCGGGGCATCTTCGCCAAGAAGGGTATCTCCAAGGAGGTGCTGGACACCCTGCACACCGACTTCAAGAAGGCCATGGACGAGCCGGGCTGGCTGGAATACATGAAGAACACCAACCAGATGAACGGTTACATGGGGCCCGAGGAGTTCACGGCTTCCGTCCAGAAGGAGTTCAAGGACACCACTGAGCTGCTGAAGGAGATCGGGCTTACCAAGAAGTAGCCGCGGTAGGTCTCAGCATCCCTTGCCTGCCATTCTGAGCGCAAGCGAAGGATCCTATGTCCTGCTCATGAAGATGCTTCGCTTCGCTCAGCTTGGCGGCCGGAAACCCCTAAGAAAGGTCCTGGTGCAGGCCCCAACCCGGCACTGGAAGGGCAACTTCTATGAAGATAGGCGAACTGCTGGTCGGAGCCGTATTCTTGTCCACGGCGGTGGTGGCCTTTGTCCTCGCGGGGAGTTTCCAGTCCGCAGCCAATGCGGCGGACCCCGGACCGGCCATGTACCCGCGGCTCATGGCGACGCTGATGGGGCTCTGCGCTCTCGCCGTCATGGTG
Source organism: Chloroflexota bacterium (assembly GCA_027356795.1). GTDB lineage: Bacteria > Chloroflexota > UBA6077 > UBA6077 > UBA6077 > JAJYNT01. The sequence goes on from DAHVXI010000003.1 coordinate 17,993, forward strand.
CGAGCGCTCAGGAGCCCGTACAAACCTGTCGAGGGCGGGAGGTGGCAGTTGGCCCTCGTCTCCTTGGTCATCGCCGCCGCGTACCTGTTGCTGTTCGAGCCGCTGGGCTACATCGTCAGCACGGCGGCGCTGATACTGGTGATGCTGCTGCTGGGCGGCGTCCGGAATCTGATCCAACTGACGGCCGTGCCGGTGGTCTACGTCGCCTCGACCTATTTCCTGTTTAGCAGCGTGCTGATGCTGAAGCTGCCGTAGAACGGCGATCTGCTTCACACAAGGCAACACGATTCCCGGAACGGCAATCGTGTGACCATTCTTTGCTGGGAGCAAGACAGTGTACCGAGTGACCTATATACCTGGGGACGGGATCGGTCCCGAGGTGGTGGCGGCGGCGATCCAGGTCGTCAACGCTACCGGAGTCGAGATCGAGTGGGAGGAAGCCCCCGGCGGCCAGGTGGCGATCCCGGAGCACGGTAGCCCCGTTCCGGCGGTCACCCTGGAGTCCATCCGGCGCAACCGGGTGGCGTTGAAGGGGCCTCTAACCAACGTTGTGGGCAAGGGTTTCCCGAGTCCCAACATGACCCTGCGCAAGGAGCTGGACCTCTACGCGAACCTGCGGTTGGCCAAGCTGTATCCCGGCGTCAGGTCCCGCTTCGAACAGGTGGACCTGGTGGCGATCCGGGAGAGCATGGAGGACACCTTCCAGGGGGTTGAACAGAAGGTGGGCGAGGACGCGGCAGTGGCGCTGAAGTTCATCACCCGCCGGGGGGCGGAGAGAGCATCCCGCTTCGCCTTCGAGTATGCTCGACAAGAGGGGCGTAAGAAGGTCACCGTCCTTCACAAAGCAAACATCCTGAAGCTTACCGATGGCCTCTTCCTCCGGACCGCCCAGCAGGTGGCCCAGGATTACCCGGAGGTGGAGTTTGAAGAGCGCATGGTCGACAACATGTGCATGCAACTGGTCTTGAAGCCCGAGCAGTACGATGTACTGCTGATGCCCAACGTGTACGGGGATCTTGTGATGGACCTGGCTGCGGCCCTGGCCGGTGGGTTGGGGATGGGCCCAGGTGGGAACTTCGGCGATGGCGTCGCGGTGTTCGAGTCCGTCCACGGTAGTGTGCCCAAGTATGCAGGGCTGGACAAGGTTAACCCCGGTGCCATGATCCTCACCGGCGCTCTCATGCTTCGGCACCTCGGCGAGGTTGATGCCGCGAATAGGATCGAGTCAGCCGTGGCAGCGGTTGTTCGCGATGGCATCCATGTTACTTACGATCTCGGGGGTAGAGCAGGCACCAGGGAGATGGCGGAGGCCATCGTGGTCCGCGTTTGATGACACATATCACTCAAAGGAGTAAGTGGTGAGATTCGCAACCTTCTATGCAGGTCGTGTCAGCAGGTTGGGAGCCAAACTAGACGACAAGATCGTCGATCTGAATATGGCCCTGGCGGGTCGCCTGGCTCGAGACGGTGAGCCAAGACCCTACGCCCTGGCCGACGTCCTCATCCCCTCGGAGATGGTGCTGTTCCTGGAGTCCGGCGATCGGGCCATGAAGGACGCCGCGACCGTGCTGGCCGAGGTGCGGGAGTGGCTCCTCGCCGGGGCCGAGGTAGTGGGGCCGAGGGGTGAACAGGTGGTGTACGCCGAGGCCGAGGTGAAGCTGGGCCCGCCGATCCTGCGGCCGGCCAAGCTGATCTGCGCCGCCCACAACTACCACGACATGCTGGCCGAGACGGGGATTCAGCCCCCTTCGGAGCCTCGCATCTTCGGAAAGTACGCCAATGCCGTGACTGGGCCCTTCGATCCAGTGATCCATCCGCGAATGACCCAGGCCCTGGGCTACGAGGCGGAGTTGGCCTTCGTGGTCGGCAAGCGGTGCAAGCACGTCCCCGAGGCGCAGGCCTACGACGTGATCGCGGGCTACATGGCCTTCAACGACGTGAGCGCCAGCGATCTGACCAAGAAGGACGGCCAGAACCTGCGCGGCAAGTCCTTCGACACCTTTGCCCCCATGGGCCCCTACCTGGTGACCAAGGATGAGGTGCCCGATCCCCACAATCTGGGCGTCAAGTTGACCGTGAACGATCGGGTGCTCCAGAACTCCAACACCAACCAGTTGGTGTACAACATCCCGCAGTTGGTGGCTTTCTGCTCCCAGGTGTTTACGCTGGAGCCTGGAGACGTCGTGGCTACCGGCTGCCCAGGCGGCCTCGCCAAGGACCGCAACCCTCACACCTACATGAAGCCCGGCGACCTGATGATCACCGAGATCGAGGGCGTCGGTACCTTGAAGAACCCTATCACCGCCGAAGAGATATAGTCAGGAAGGCTTGCTAGAGATGAAGCTGTTGAGGTTTTCTGCTAACGGCTCCCCAGCCCGGTATGGGCTTGTGGAGGGGGACACCGTCGTTACCATCGACGGCGATCCGATGGGGGAGTTCAGCCCCAACGGGCAGCAGTTCTCCTTGGGCGATGTGAAGATCCTCCCTCCCTGCACGCCCAGCAAGATAGTGGCGGTGGGCTACAACTACGTGGGCCACGCCGACGAACTGAAGGAGATCCAGCCCTTCGATCCCTTGATTTTCCTGAAGGCTCCCACTGCCCTTGTTGCTCATGGTGAGCCGATAGTCAGGCCTGCCATTACCCAGCGGCTCAGCCACGAGGCTGAACTGGCCGTAATCATCGGAAAGACGGCGAAGAACGTCGAGCCTGAGGATGCCCTCCAGTACGTCTTCGGCTACACCTGTGGCAACGATCTGACGGATAGGGACCTCCAGAAGAAGGAGGTCCAGTATGCCAGGTCAAAGTCCTTCGACAGCTTCTGCCCGCTGGGTCCCTTTGTCGCCCCGGGGCTGGCCCCCAGCGACGTGAAGGTGGAGTCTAGGGTGAACGGTGAGGTCCGCCAGTCCTCCAGCACCAAGCTGTTGATCCACTCGGTGCCGAAGCTGATCAGCTGGATATCCAAGAGCATGACCCTGCTGCCCGGCGATGTCATCCTCACCGGCACACCCCCAGGAGTTGGCCTGTTGGAGCCTGGAGACGTGGTTGAGATTGAAGTGGGGGGTGTGGGTACGCTACGGAATCCCGTTGTTGCGGAGAGGTAGCCAGTAGAGAGACGACCTTCTCTTCGTTCTACCCTGTTCCTCCAGTGTGCTGCTTCCCGGGAAGGCGGGGATAAGCGGAGCCGACTGTAACAACTTCTAGATAGGGCAAGGATGGTCATGACTGGGGTCCTCTTCAGTCATGGCCATCCGTCGTTTGCGGCCCCTAGGACTCAGCACTCTCGGCCGTGGGCAGGCTGAAGGTGAAGGTGGAGCCCTTTCCCTCTACGCTCTCGGCCCAGATCCGGCCGCCGTGGGCCTCCACCAGGTGCTTGGCGATGGCCAGTCCCAGCCCGGTGCCGCCGCCGGATCGTGAGCGATCGGCCTTGTAAAACCTCTCGAAGATGCGGGGAAGGTCCTCCGAAGAGATGCCCACGCCCGTATCGGCAACGGAAATCAGGACCCGATCCCCTTCGTGGCGTGCACCCACGACTATCTCACCGCCCGCCGGGGTGAACTTGACGGCGTTGTGGATCAGGTTCACCAGTAGCTGGCGGATCCTCTCTCGATCCGCCACGGCCCTGGGCAGCGACGGAGGCAGCTGCATCGATAGCTTCAAGCCGGCCCGATCGCCCTGGGCAGCCAGCCGCTCCACCGCTTCCCGCACGATCGGCCCCACCTCCTCGGGCCGGAGGGCCAGGGCTGCCCGCCCGCTCTCGATCCGGGACAGCTCCAGCAGCTCGCTCACCACCTGGGTGAGTCCGTCCAGCTCCACGTGCATCTTGGAGAGGAAGTCTCGGGCCACCTCGGGCTCGTCGAGGGCGCCCTCCTCGAGGGTTTCCACCAGCGCCTTCAGGGAGGCCAGGGGCGTCCGCAGCTCGTGGGAGACGTTGGCGACGAAGTCGCGACGAATGGCCTCCGTTCGCCGGATCTCGGTCAGATCCTGGAGCAGAGCCAGGGCCCCCTCCTGCTTCCCGCGCAGGGGGGTCGCCACGATCCGCAGGAATCTACGGCCGGACCCTACCTCGGCCGTCCCGCTCTGAGGGGTTGCCTGCTGCAGGCACCTCTGGAGGACGGCGCTCAGCTCGTGGTCCCGCAGCGCCTCGACGAAGGATCTCCCCTCCAGGGAGGAGGTAGCCGCCCCCAGCAGCAGGTCGGCCGCCCGATTGGCCTGCACGACCCGCCCCTGGTGGTCCACGATCAGGATCCCATCGGCCATGGTGGCGAGGACGGTTGCCAGGGTGTTCCTCTCCGAGGAGATGGTCTTGATGGTGGATTGGAGTCTGTCCGCCATCAGATCGAAGACCCTGCCCAGCCGCCCCACCTCATCCCGGGAGTAGACCCTAACTCGCCGGTCCAGCTCTCCCTCGGCGACCCGGCCGGCCACGGAGGTCAGCTCCTCCACGGGGCCGGTGACGCTCCGCGCGATGACCAATGCCAGGAGGATGGCCAACACCAGTGCCACCAGCCCTCCCAGCCCTATGGCCCTGACGATCTCGAGCGAAGCCTGGTTGACCTCCGCCAAGGGCAGAGCGACGCGTGCCACCCCCAGCAGCTGGTCGCCGTCGTGGATGGGAACCGCTACGTACAGGGTGTTGTAGCCGACCGTGGCGCTCTGGCGCTGGGATTCGCCGCTGCCGCTCTCCAGGGCCGCCCGCACCTCCGGCCGCTGGCCGTGGTTCTCCATGGTGAGGGGGTCGTGCTCCGAATCCCCCAGCACCACCCCCGTTCGGTCGATGATGGTAACCCGGACCCCGGTCTCTTGGCCGAGCCGCTTGGCCAGGGCATCGATCTCGGCCTCTGGGCGATGGTCGGTCAGGTAGGGGCGCACGGCCACGGCCACCAGCTTCGCCTGACCCTCCACGCCCTGGTGCAGGGTGGCCATGTAGGAGCCTTGGCCAACCTCCACCAGGTAGAGACTCAAGGCGCCTACGCACAGGATCATCAGGGTGGCGTAGGCTATGGCGATGCGGGAACGGAGGCTGGTGGGCATGAACCGTGTAGAGACGCGAGATCTCGCCTCTCTATCCTTTGAATCGATATCCAACGCCCCTCACCGTTTCGATCAGCTCCGGCTTCGAAGGGTTGACCTCCACCTTCTCCCTCAACCATCGCACGTGGACGTCCACCGTTCGGGTGTCGCCGGCGTAGTCGTATCCCCACACCTGCTGCAGCAGCTGATCTCGAGAGAAGGCCTGCCCTCGGTGGCCCATCAGGAAGGCCAGCAGGTCGAACTCCTTGGGCTTCAGATGGAGAGGATTGCCGCCGCGGGTAGCCTGGTGGGAGACGAGGTCGACTTCCAGCTCCCCTTCCCGCAGCGGTTTGCCCGTCGGGCGCTCCTCGTCGGGCTGCACCATCTCCGCCCGTCGCAGCAGCGCCTTCACCCTCGCCATCAACTCTCGCATGCTGAAGGGCTTGGTGAGGTAGTCGTCTGCCCCCAGTTCAAGGCCGAGTACCTTGTCGATCTCCTCGTCCCTGGCAGTCAGCATGAGGATGGGGATCGAGCTTACCTGCCGCAGAGTGCGACACACGTCGAAGCCATCGAGCTTGGGGAGCATGACGTCCAGGAGGACCAGGTCCGGGGATTCCTGCCGGGCTACCCTCAGGGCGGCCTCGCCGTCGGCGGCGGTCCTCACCTCGTAGCCGGCTTTGGAGAGGTTGTACCGAAGGGTATCCAGCAGGATCCGCTCGTCGTCCACCACCAGGATCTTCGCCACTGGATGCTGCACCTCCGATAGGATTATAGCAGCACTCAGTACTTCGACACGTTGGTCTCCTCCATCTGGCCGGTGACCATGAAGACCACCCGCTCGCAGATGTTGGTTACCCGGTCGGCGATCCGCTCCAGGTTGTGGGCGACCCAGAGGAGATAGGTGGCTCGAGTGATGGTGTTGGGATCATCGATCATTATCCGCAGCAGATCCCGATAGACCCGGTCGTACAGGGCGTCCACCTGATCATCCTCGGAGGCCAGCAGCTTCGCTCCCTCGACGTCTCGGGCCACGAAGGCGTCGAGACTCCGTCGCAGCATTTCCCGGGCCTTGTCGGCCATCAGGGGGATATCGACCAGCGGCTTGATCAGTGGCTCTTCCCCCAGCATCAGGTTGATCTTGGCGATCCCCTCCGCGTGGTCCGCCATCCGCTCCAGGTCGGTGATGATGTGCATGGCGGCCGCGATCACCCGCAGGTCGCTGGCCATTGGCTGTTGGGTGGCCAGCAGCAGTAGACACTTCTCCTCGATCTCGAACCGCTTGCGGTTGATCTTCATGTCGTCGGAGATGATCACCTCCGCCTCGTTCCTGTCGCGACGCTTGAGCGCGTCGACGGAGCGGGCGATGGCCTTGTCCACCATGCTGCCCAGGATCAGCACGTCGTCCTTCAGCCCTGCCAGTTGGCGGTCGAAAGTGGCTCGGGTGGTGGTCATCGCCTCTTTTCCCTCCCTGTGATGCTTCTCGGTTGATCGCCCTACGTCGAGTCCGGCCACATCGTCAGTGTAGCTCGGTTGGATCTGCCGCATCAATCATTCCCTGATGCCCTATCCGAATCTCCCCGTGATGTAATCCTCGGTTCGCCTGTCTTTCGGGTTGGTGAACAGCCGGTTCGTCTCGCCAAACTCTATCAGCCTCCCCACCCGTTCTTCGCCCGCCAGCATGAAGGCTGTGTGGTCGGATACCCGTGCCGCCTGCTGCATGTTGTGGGTCACGATGACGATGGTGTAGCTCTGCTTCAACTCCTGCATCAGCTCTTCGATCCGAAGGGTGGCCACGGGATCCAGGGCGCTGGCCGGTTCGTCCATCAGCAGCACGTCCGGTTCGACGGCCAGGGCGCGGGCGATGCAGAGCCGCTGCTGCTGGCCACCGGACAGAGCCGTCCCGGGCTGGCTCAGCTTGTCCTTCACTTCGTCCCACAGGGCTGCCTGCCGCAGGCTCTTCTCCACGATGGCAGGCAACTCCCGCCGATTGGCGAGGCCGTTCAGCCGGAGGCCGGCCGCCACGTTGTCGAAGATCGACATGGTGGGGAAGGGATTCGCCTTCTGAAACACCATGCCGATGCGCCGGCGCACCATCACCGGATCGATCCCCGGCGCGTAGATGTCCTCATCGTCCAGCAGCACCCTTCCGGCCACTCGAGCGCCCGGCACTACCTCGTGCATCCGATTGATGCAGCGGATCAGCGTCGACTTGCCGCAGCCGGAGGGACCGATGATGGCCGTTACCCTGTTCGGCTCGACGGAGAGGCTGACCTCCTCGATGGCCAGCTTCTCCCCATACCAGGCGCTCAGATCCTGGATCTCCACCCGCTTGCCAGCCGCTTGCACCCCCTGCAGCTGGGGCTGATTCTCCGAGATCCGGGGTTTGACATCCAACATTCGCCACCTCATTGACTGCGTATTCCGCGGGCGAAGAAACGGGCCACCACGTTGATCGCCAGCACCAGGGCCACCAGGACGAAGGCCCCGGCCCATGCCTGAGCCCTCCAATCGTCGTAGGGGGATAGGGCGTAGGTGAAAACCTGGAGCGGTAGCGCCGCGATAGGGCGATCCAGAGCCGTGGACCAGAAGCGGTTGCCGAAGGCGGTAAAGAGCAGCGGGGCGGTTTCGCCTGCCACCCTGGCGACGGCCAGCATCGCCCCCGTGACTATCCCGCCCATGGCCGTCGGCACCACCACCCTCAGTACCGTTTTCCATTGGGGTATCCCCAGGGCCAGCGAGGCCTCTCTCAGCGACCCTGATACCAGCTTCATCATCTCCTCGGTGGCCCGAGTCACCGTCGGTATCATGATGATGGCCAGGGCAAAGCCACCTGCCAGGGTCGAGAAGCCGCGCATCGGCAGCACCACCATGGTGTAGGCGAAGATCCCGATGGTTATGGAGGGGACACCGGTCAGCACGTCCGTGAGGAAACGGATGGCCGTTCCCAGTCTCCCACCGCCGTACTCGGCCAGGTAGATGCCGGCTCCCAGGCCGATGGGGATCCCGATCAGCGATGCCAGGGCCAGCAGGATCAGGGTGCCCAGGATGGCGTTCCCCATCCCGCCGCCGGGCTCCCCCACCGGCTTGGGCAGCTGGGTGAAGAAGTCCAGGTTCAGGGCGGACCCTCCCTGCACCAGCACCCATCCCAGCACACTGAATAGGAAGGCGATGGCCAGCCCGGTGCTGGCGAGGGTGAGCCCCAGCATGACCCCATTGATGGCCCTGCGCCGAAGATGGCTGGTCCTGGTTACCGTCAAGCCTCTCTCTGACATCATCCCCCTCCTGCCGGCATGCGAGCCGTCCGCCAGACGAGCAGCCTGGCCAGGGCGTTCAGCAGGAGCGTCACTCCGAAGAGGGCGAGGCCGATCTCTATCAGTGCCGATAGGTAGAGGTTGTAGGTGGCCTCGCTGAACTCGTTGGCGATGACGCTGGCCATGGTGTAGGAGGGGGCGAAAAGGGAGGCGGAGATGTCGGGACGGTTGCCGATCACCATGGTCACGGCCATGGTCTCTCCCAGGGCCCGGCCCAGCCCGAGGATCACCGATCCAAGGATGCCGGAGCGGGCATAGGGCATGACCGCTCCCCATATCACTTCCCATGGGGTCGCCCCCAGGGCCAGCATGCCCTCCCGCTGAGTTCTGGGCACTGCCCTCATCACGTCCCGGGAGACAGCGGTGATGGTGGGGAGGATCATGATGGCCAGGATCAGTCCGCCGGCCAGCATCCCTATGCCATAGCTGGGGCCCTGGAAGAGTGGCAGGAAGCCGAGGCTTCGGCTCAGGAGGGGCTCCAGGGCTGAGCGCAGCCAGGGTGCCATGACGAAGACCCCCCAGAGGCCGTATACCACGCTGGGTATCGCCGCCAGCAGCTCCACCAGGAAGGACACCGGGTTGCGCAGCCAGTCTGGGGCCAGCTCCGAGAGGTAGATGGCGGCGCCCAGGCCGATGGGTCCTCCTACGAGCAGGGCGATCGACGAGGAAACCACGGTGCCGAAGATGAAGGGCAGCGCCCCGAACTCCTGGGCCACCGGGTCCCAGGTGGTGCCCCAGAGAAACCCGAGGCCAAACCGTTGGATGGCCGGCATGGAGCCGTCGGCCATCTTGATGACCATCAAGGCCACGAGGGCCAGAATGCCACAGGCCAGGAGAGTCACGACCCCACGAAAGGCTGTGTCTCCCCTGTTGCCCACCCTGGTCTTCAGTCCAAGCTTCTCTACTTGAACTGCGCGAGCCGCGTTTTCAGTCATTGCACCTCTCTTCCCAAGTCGCCTCTCCCCCTGGGAGAGGCCGCCCGAAGGGCGGGTGAGGGCTGAGACGTTGCCAACCAGACAGTCCTCACCCTGACCCTCTCCCAGGGGGAGAGGGGAGTTAAGCCCTCGCCCCTATCCCCGTCACTGTTGGTACAGCGGCTTCCCCTGGGAGGCGATGGACTTGATCTTGGCTTCGTCCCTGGTGACCACCTCTTTCGGCAGTGGTGCATACAGCAGACCCGTGGCGTACTGCTCTCCGTCGTGGATCCCCCACCAGAGGAAGTCCACCAGCGCCTTTCCCTTGGCCGGATCCTGCTGATCCTTGTAGACCAGGATGTAGGTGTAGCCCGCTATGGGGTAGGACTTCTCGCCCGGGGCGTTCACGATCGAAACCCGCAGGTCCTCCGGCATGTTGGACGCGGACCCTGCCGCCGCCGACGTCGTGGACTCCAGGGTCGGCTCCACAAACTGGCCCGCCTGGTTCTTCATGAAGGCGTAGGGTAGCTTGTTCTGGACCGCATAGGCCAGCTCCACGTAGCCGATCGATCCTGGGGTCTGCTTCACCTGGCCCGCGACGCCCTCGTTCCCCTTCGCCCCAAGGCCCACCGGCCAATTGACCGAGGTGCTCTTGCCGACCTTGCTCTTCCATTCGGGGCTCACCGTGCTCAGGTAGTCGGTGAAGATGTTGGTGGTGCCGCTGCCGTCGGACCGGTGCACCACGGCGATGTCCGCATCGGGCAGCTTGACGTTCGGGTTATCGGCGGCGATCCTGGGATCGCTCCACTTCTTGACGCTGCCCAGGAAGATGCCCGACAGGGTGTCAGGAGTGAGCTTCAATCCCTTGTCGACCCCAGCCAGGTTGTAGGTCACTACCACGGCGCCCATCACCGTCGGGATGTGCAGCACCTCGCCGGGCGCTGCCTTGAGCTGCTCGTCGGTCATGGGGGCGTCGCTGGCACCGAAGTCGACGGTCCGCTGGGACAGCTGCTGGATGCCGGCGCCCGAACCGACCGACTGGTAGTTGATCTGGACGCCCGCCTTCTTGTTGTAGACGTCGAACCACTTGGAGTAGAGGGGGTAGGGGAAGGTGGCTCCAGCCCCGGTCATCTCCTTGGCCGATCCTCCGGTCCCTGCCGCTGATTGCCCGGACTGAGAGGCCGTGTTCGAGGGTGCTGTGACCGGGGCGGCTCCCCCGCTGCACGCCGCGGCTCCGATCAGCATCACGGCGAAGGCTCCGGCCAGCAGGACCCTCCATCCTCTCGTAGAGATCGTCGTTGAAGCCGAAGATGCTCTCGATCCTCTTAGCATGTTTTCCTTTCTGCTCCTTCTTTCCTTTGGAGATCTTTACCTCTTGTCTCGACCATCATGCTATCGGGTGCGCTTTAACGGGCCTTCAACGGTATGTTAACGTCTGGTTAACGATCTCTAGAGGCATCTACGACAACATCCGGCAAGAGACAGGCCAGTGGGGGGGAAGCTTCTCCACCGATGGGGTCTAGCGATCCTGCGATCCTGAAGCCCTTGCATCCCTGACTGTCCTCGTCGTAGCCTATGGGTGCAAGCCCAGGGGGCAGTATGCAGCTGGAGGTGTAGCTATGGCTCAGGAGACCGGACCGAAACCGGAGATCCGTCGGGTGGAGGGTTTCCCGCTGCCTCAACCGGAGTCCACGCCGGTGGGCACCGAGCCGCTCCATCCCTCGGAGATGATCCGGCTGCCCGCCCGGCACAACCCCACCCTGCAGCAGCTTCTGGCCCGCATCAACGCCGACGAAGACCTGCACACCATATGGCGCTGCCAGAACATCAACGCCGTCGATCGGCTGGGGATGAGCGACCACGGCCCGATCCACATGCAGATTGTCGTCAACATCTCCCTCCGGCTGCTCCGCATGCTGATGGCCGGTGGTCTGGTCCCCAGCGTCGTCACGAACCACCAGTTGACCAACGAGGATGCTGAGGTGGTGGTGGTCCTAGCCTCCCTGCTCCACGACGTGGGGATGTCCATAGACCGGGTCAACCACGAAGAGATGGGGCTGTTCATCGCTCATGGGAAGGCGATGGAGCTACTGGATGGGATCTATCTCCCGATCGCCAGAAGGGTGATCGTCTCCGAGGTGCTGCACGCCATATTGAACCACCGCAGTGACGGCCGCCCCCTGACCCTCGAGGCGGGGACGATCCGGCTGGGTGATGCCCTGGACATGGCCAAGGGGCGCAGCCGCATCGCCTTCGAGGCGGGTCACATGAACATCCACTCGGTCTCCGCCGCCGCCATCGACAACCTGGAGATCGAGGAGGGGGAGACCAAGCCGATCCGCATCACGGTGCACATGCTGAACGCGGCCGGCCTCTTCCAGCTGGACGAGCTGCTGAAGAAGAAGCTGAAGAACTCGGGTTTGGAGTCCTACGTGGAGGTGTTCGCCGACGTCCTGGGCGAGGCGGACAAGAGGCTGTTCGAGACCTACCGAATCTGACCTGGGGTGCGGTGGCTTGGCACCGCCCCAAACCAAGGCGGTGCGAAACGTCGTGCACGCCCAGGGTGGGGGCAGCGCGACGGCGAGGGGTTTCTGCGGGAGGGCGAGGCTCCCGCCGAGCCGGCCTCGCGATTGTCCGGTGGCTCGCCAGGAGGCTCGCCCTCCCGGCATTCCCGCCGCGTCAAGCCGCCTCCCAAAGCGGCACCAAGGTGCCGCACTACGAATTCACCCCTCGCTTCCGACGAGGAAGCCGGCGATCAGCACCAGCAGGACGAAGCTGGTGATGGCCAGATAGGGCTTGTCCCGATGGAGGAGGAAGTAGACCACCGTCGATGCCACCCGGATGACCGGTGTGGCGATCAGCACCATCAGCCCGATGCTGATCATGGCGGAAGGGTCCCCGGCTCGCAAGTCGGCCAGCAGACCGGCCGGGCTGCGGAAGGGGGCGGCATACCCCGCCGTCGGGACCGCTGGAAGCCCCTGAGAACGGAACAGGGCGGACCACGCCATCATGGCGATGCCCACCACGACGATTGTGACGCTCACCAGGGATCCGTAGCGCAGAACGTGGCCGACCACCTTCTCCAGTTGAAGGTCGTGGTCCCTATCCTCCAACAGGTGCAACCGTTCCTTGGTTTCCTTGGCGGCAACCCGGTCGCCGCTCTCCAGCGTCGTCGACGGCCGGGTCCTTCTTGCGTAAGCCAACGGGTCTGACCTCCCTCTCAAGCCGTGAGCCCCAGGCCCCTGGCGGCCATCTGCACCGAGATGACGACTAGGACCAGGACGAAGAGCAACCGTACCGAATGGCTCTGGACCCGGCCCAGAAGCCGTGCCCCGCCGGAGGCCCCCACCAGGACCCCCAGGGCCACGGGCGCCGCGACCAACGGTACTATGTCTCCGTGGGCGAAGTGAACGGCGGCCCCCGCGGCCGCCGTCACACCGATCATGAAGTTGCTGGTGGCCGTGGATACCTTCATGGGGAGCCTCATGGCTAGGTCCATGGCGGGGACCTTCAGAGTGCCGCTGCCGACGCCCAGCAGGCCCGAAACCACTCCGGCGATCCACATCAACGCCATGGCGGCAGGCACCCCCACCACGCCATATCGCAGGACCCGGCCGTTGGCGCGGTCCAGAAACTGGCCTCTCAGCTTCAGTCGCCGTGACCATCGATCGTTGGCCAAATTGGGCGTATTATCGGCGTTGCGCCGGTGAAACATCGCAACGGCCGAGTAGGCGAGGACCGCCGCGAAGATCAGGTAGAGGATGCTGCCGGTGACGAAGGCCCCCAGCATGGCGCCGCCTACGGCGCCGGTGGTGGTGGCGGTCTCCAGCAGCATGCCCACCCGCAGGTTGGCGATGCTCTCCTTGAGGTGAGAGACGGTGGCGCCGCTGGAGGTCGCTATCACGGAGACGATACTCGCTCCGATGGCGTAGCGGATGTCGACACCAAACAGCAGCGTCAGCGCCGGGATCACGATGATCCCGCCACCGAGTCCCAGCAGCGACCCCAGGACGCCGGCCAGGACGGAGACGGCAAAGGTTGCAAAAAGGAAATGGGTGGGATCCGTCAACCCTCTACCCCTTGGTTTCTCTTGGCTGGCGTTTCGGAGCTGCTCTGCTGCTGGAGCAGCCAATCCACGGCCAGCTCGGCATCCCGGAGGTAGATCTCCCAGCTGAACAGTCC
>DAHVXI010000020.1:0-20002 GCA_027356795.1 Chloroflexota bacterium
GAGGCGGCTACCCACGAAGTCCCGGTGGCCCAGCAGGAAGTCGCGGATCGGCAGCGGCCGTCCCCCCTCCAGGGCCACCTCGACCAGTCGCAGGAGACCGCTGCCGGTGGCCACGCCCGCCTCTCGCCCGGACTCCAGCGACACTACCGTCCCTGGCGCTCCGGCAGCAGCTCCCGCACCCTCGGGCCGGCAAGCGGCGACCTTCAGCAAACGCCCGTTCCAGAAGCTGTAGCTCCCAGGCCACGCCCGATAGGCCCGGCTGGCCCGCCAGATCTCCACCGCCGCCCGCGACCAATCGATCAGGCCGTCCTCCTTCTTGATGATGGGGGCATAGGTGGCCAGCCTCTCCTCCTGCGGCACGGGAGCGACCAAACCCTGCAGGTAGCTAGGGAGAAGCTCCACCAGCAGATCCGCGCCCATGCTGGACAGCCTCACCTCCAGATCCGGCGCTGCCTCCTGCTCCTCGATGGGTGTCGACCTGCGAGCCAGGATCGGCCCGGTATCCAGCCCCGGGTCCATCCGCATGAGGGTAACGCCGCTGGCCTCGTCCCCGGCCAGGATCGCCGCCTGGATGGGCGAGGCTCCCCTCCAGCGGGGCAGCAGGGAGCCGTGGACGTTGAGGCAGCCCTTCGGCGGCAGATCCAGCACCGTCCTGGGCAGGATCTGGCCGTAGGCGGCCACGACGATCAGGTCGGGCTGCAGATCGGCCAGGGCGACCACCGACTCCGGCGCCCGCAGCCGCTTCGGCGTCTGCACCAGCAGCCCCAGCCTCTCCGCCGCTTCCATCACCGGCGGCGGGGTCAGCCTGCGATTCCGGCCGGCGGGCCGCGGCGGCTGCGAAACCACCCCCACCACAGGGTAGCCGTGCGCGACCAGCGCCTCCAGGGACGGGATGGCGAACTGCCCCGTCCCCATGAAGACGACCCTTACCGACTGTGGAGAAACCATCTGCCACCCCCGGATTCAGTGTCTTTCTTCCACATCATACCACCTCCGCTGTGCTATACTGCCGTCGATCCACATCTATGTTGGAGGTGGACCATGGCTGTTCCCGAGAGCGCGGAGTATCACCTGGGCGTGAAGGAGCTGCTCCCCGAGGACCGCCCCCGTGAGCGGCTGGCCAATCTTGGCGCTACCTCCCTCTCCAACCACGAGCTGCTCGCCATCCTGATCGGCAGCGGGACATCCGGCCACAACGTCCTCCAGGTGGCGCAGGCGCTGCTCCACCGCTTCCAGGGGGTGGCGGGGCTGGCCAGGGCCTCGGTGGAGGATCTGTGTCGTGTGCCCGGCATCGGCCGGGTCCGGGCACTGGAGCTGAAGGCCTGCCTGGAGCTGGGCAGAAGGCTGCTGACCGCTCCGGACCTGGATCGCCCCATCATCCGCTGCCCCGCCGACGCCGCCCAACTGGTGCTGGACATGGGGCTCCTGGAGCAGGAGCATCTTCGGGTCCTGCTGCTGAACACCAAGAACCACGTCCTCGGCAGCCACGAGGTGTACAAGGGCAGCCTCAACAGCTCCCTCATCCGGGTGGGGGAGCTGTTCAAGGAGGCCCTCCGCCAGAACTGCGCCGCGATCATCCTCGTCCACAACCACCCCTCCGGGGATCCCTCCCCCTCTCGCGACGACATCCAGGTGACGCGCCAGGCCGTGGAGGCCGGGAAGCTGCTGGACGTTGCGGTGCTGGACCACCTGGTCGTCGGCCGCGGCGATCGCTGGCTCAGCATGAAGGAGCGAGGGCTCGGCTTCGACTGAGGGAGCCTTGCTGCATCCAGGTCACCGGAGACGAAGCTGTTGACAGTGGACCCCGTCGGCCCTATACTGGCGCCACTTTCCACTATAGTCGAGTAAGTCGATCGGTCAACACGACAATCCCCATTGCCCAGGTGGCGCGTTTTGGAAGGAGATCAACATGAGCGAGCAGTCCTGGCGCTTTGATACCCTGGCCCTCCATGGAGGCCATGTGCCCGACCCCACTACCGGGGCCCGGGCGGTACCCATCTACCAGACCACATCCTACGTCTTCGAGAACGCCGATCACGCGGCCAGCCTCTTCGCGCTGGAGAAGGCCGGCAACATCTACACCCGCATCATGAACCCCACCACCGACGTCTTCGAGCAGCGGATGGCGCTGCTGGAGGGCGGGGTCGGGGCACTGGCCCTCGCCTCGGGCCAAGCGGCCGAGACGATCGCCCTGCTGAACATCCTGCGGGCGGGCGACGAGCTGGTTTCCTCCAGCACCCTTTACGGCGGGACTTACAACCTGTTTGCAGTCACCCTGCACAAGCTGGGGATAACGACCCGGTTCGTCGATGCCGCCGATCCCGAGAACTTCCGGCGCGCCATCACCCCCAAGACCAAGGCGCTCTATGCCGAGACCATCGGGAACCCCAAGATGGACGTGCTGGATATCGAGCCGGTGGCCAGGATCGCCCACGAGGCGGGCGTTCCCCTGATCGTGGACAGCACCTTCGCCACCCCCTACCTGTGCCGCCCCTTCGACTATGGCGCCGACGTGGTGGTCCATTCGGCCACCAAGTACATCGGGGGCCACGGCACCTCCATCGGTGGGGTCATCGTCGACTCCGGACGCTTCGACTGGAGCAACGGGAAGTTCTCCGAGCTGGTGGACCCCGATCCCAGCTATCACGGGGTGAGCTACACCCAGAGCTTCGGCCCAGCCGCCTACATTGCCAAGGCGCGGGTCCAGCTTCTGCGGGACCTCGGGCCGGCGCTGAGCCCCTTCAACGCATTCCTCTTCCTCCAGGGGCTGGAAACTCTCTCGCTCCGGATGGATAGGCACTCGGCCAACGCCCTCAAGGTGGCCCGGTTCCTGGAAGAGCACCCCAAGGTGTCCTGGGTGGCCTATCCGGGCCTGACCTCCCACCCCAACCACGGACTGGCCCAGAAGTACCTCCGGAAGGGGATGGCCGGCGGCATCATGGGCTTCGGCATCAGAGGGGGCCTGGAGGCCGGCAAGCGGTTCATCGACGGAGTCAAGCTGCTGTCGCTCCTGGCCAACGTGGGGGACGCCAAGTCCCTGGTGATCCATCCGGCCAGCACCACCCACCAGCAGCTCACCACGGAGCAGCGGCTGGAAGCCGGCGTAACCGACGACTTCGTCCGGCTCTCCGTGGGGATCGAGGACGTCCAGGACATCCTCGGCGATCTGGATCAGGCCCTGGCCAAGGCCTAATCTGGAGAAGACCCAACCCCCTGCCCCCTTCCCGCATCGGGAAGGGGGTTTTGGTACCCCTCCCCGAAACGGGGAGGGGTTGACCTGTTACCACAGCAAACCCTCGCTAACCACAGCCAACGCGGGGAGACTGCTCGAAACCCACTCTTTGGGAATTGACTTGCCCCTATGGGTGTCCTATAGTCTCTCTTGCCCCGAGAGATCCGGTAAGTGGCACCGAACGGAGCAAGGGAAATCGGCGGAGCGGGGAAACCCGAAACGCAGGATCCGGAGCGAGGTTCGGGACTCCGAAACGGGACGGCTGACGGAGCCAGCAGGGCGGAAGCCCGAGAGGCCGTCAGAGCGGGCCGGTCGGAGATCCGAGCGCGGGTGACTGGCGGCCGACAAGGGCGGAAGCCCGAGCGGACGAAGGGAACCAAGCGAACGGACGCAGAAAGGTCGCTCGGGGCACTTCTTTGCCCTGGATCGGCGGCCGACTCCCCCGGTGCAGGGCCTTTGCTTCTTTCTTGTCCGCCCTTCGGCAGCATGGTATAGTATCCAGGTCGCTCTTGATCAACGTGATGGGGCAGCGCGCGTGCGCTCAGCCGCTTGGCCGGCCGCCCCGTATCGCCCCGATCAGCCTCATACCTCCGTTACTCGACACTGGGAGGAGTCCGTGTTCAGCCCCCTCAACGCCATCCTGGGCCTTATGTCCAGGGACATAGGGATCGACCTGGGAACCGCCAACACCCTGGTTCTGGTACGTGGAAAAGGGGTCGTCATCAACGAGCCTTCAGTGGTCGCCATCAACAAGAAGACCAGGAGGGTGTTGGCCATCGGGGCCGGGGCCAAGCTAATGGTGGGCCGCACCCCCGCCAATATCGTCGCTATCCGGCCACTCAAGGACGGAGTCATATCCGACTTCGACGTGACCGAGCAGATGCTCCACTACTTCATCGGCCGGGTCCACGAGGAGTTCACCCTCATTCCAAGACCGCGGGTCGTGGTCGGGATCCCCAGCGGAGTCACGGAGGTGGAACGGCGGGCGGTCCACGACGCCACCTGCAGTGCGGGCGCGCGGGAGGCTCTGCTGATCGAGGAGCCGATGGCGGCGGCCATCGGGTCCGGGCTACCCATCACCGAGCCCTCGGGCAGCCTGATCGTGGATATCGGCGGTGGAACCACCGAGGTGGCGGTCATCTCTCTCGGCGGCATGGTGTCCCTCCGCTCCATCCGCATCGCGGGCGACGAATTGGACCAGGATATCGTGGGTTACGTGCGCCAGCGCCACAACCTGATGATTGGGGAGCGGATGGCCGAGGAGATCAAGATCACCACCGGCAGCGCCCATCCCAGCACCGACGACCGCACCATCACGGTCCGGGGCCGGGACGTCCTCACAGGGCTGCCGGGCGAGATACAGCTGACCAGCTCCGAGATCCGCGAGGCGATATCGAGCTCGGTGAACAGCGTCGTCGAAGCGGTGACCGAGACTATCGAAGAGACCCCTCCGGAACTGGTGGCCGACATGATGACTAGAGGCATCACCCTGGCGGGCGGCGGCGCGCTGCTGCCCGGCATGGATCGGTTGATCGCTGAAAGAACCGGCATCCAGGTCCACATCGCGGAGGACCCCCTCCAGGCAGTGGTGCGCGGGACCGGCAGGGTGCTGGAAGATCTGGACATGCTCCGAAAGGTGCTGGTAGACGTCCAGGACAACAAGAGCCCGCGGCGCCGATAGCCACCCGACGGCAGAGAGGTACGGCTGTTGGATCGCAAGCCTATACCTTGGTGGGCGAGCGCTCTAGCCGCGGTGGCGGCACTATTCCTTGTCTTCCAACCCGCCAGTGCGAGTAGAGCGCAGGACTTCGGCAGCCAGCTGCTGGCCCCCCTATCATTCTACATCAGTGGCTTCGCCAACTCCTTCTCCGACTTCTTCGGGACCGTCGGCAGCATCGGCAGCCTTCGCGGCACGTCGCAGCAGCAGAAGGAGGAGATCGACCGCCTCAACTTCGAGCTGGTGCGAATGGGGGAGTTGGAGCAAGAGAACGAGGATCTCCGTAAGCTCCTGGGGTTCAAGCAAACCCGACCTCAGCTGCAGCTGCTGCCGGTCCGCATGCTGGGCACCGATGCCACCGGCATACTGAACACCATCATCATAGACAAGGGGAGCAACGACGGCATCCGCGAGGATACCGCCATCATCACCTGGCGAGGTCTGGTGGGGCGGGTGATCCGGGTGCAGCCGACCGCGGCCTTCGTGCTGCTGGTGACCGACGTGAGCAGCTCGGTGGCCGCCAGGGTTCAGGATCCGGTCTCTCGAGCCAGCGGCATCGTCGGCGGTCGCAAGGAAGGAGGCCTAATCATGAGACACATCCTTCAACAGGAGCTGATCCAGACCGGCGACCTGGTGATCACCTCGGGGGTCGGGGGCAGTCTCCCCGAGGGGCTGCCCATCGGGAAGGTAGTGCGGGTCCAGAAGCGGAACATCGAGATGTTCCAGGAGGCCATCCTGGAGCCCGCCGTCGACACCTCCAAGCTGGAACGCATCTACGCCATTCTCGATTTTCCGAAGAACTGATTACCGCTCCGGCCCTGAAGGGCCGGGTTAAGCGGGGCTGTGGTAACCCGGCCCTTCAGGGCCGAGGTCACGAAACCCCAAGACGCAGCCCTTTTTGTGGGAGGCCGGGTGCACTCGCGAAGGATCGGGATCCTCGCCGCAGCCCTGCTGGTGGCGGCCGTCTTTCAGGCCACCCTGGGCGCCAAGCTCACGCTCTTCACAGCGAGACCGGATCTGGTGCTGCTGCTGGTGGTCACCTACAGCGTGAGCCGGGGCGTTGAGGAGGGGCTCATCGGTGGCCTGCTGGGCGGCATGCTGATAGACCTGCTCTCCGCCATTCCCTTCGGCACCGCCACCATCGCCATGGGGCTCATCGGGCTAGCCACCGGCCTGGGCGAGGCCAACATCTACCGAGCCAACCTGATTATCCCCCTGGTCGCGGTGTTTCTGGCCACGGTCTTCTATCACAGCATTATCATGTTGACCCTTCAAGCCGCGGGCTGGAGCGTCGAGTGGGTCAGCACCCTGGCCCTCCAGACGGTGCCGGGGGCTTTCCTCAACGCCATACTGGCACCGGTGGCCTTCGCCTTGGTGAAGAAGCTCGGACCCTCCGCGGAAGGCGAGGAGCAGATACGATGGTAGCCTCTGGACCCGTCAAATGGATCTCCCTCCCGAGCAGCCAGGACCCGCAGAAGAAACATGGCATCGATTGGAGGCTTCTTCTCCTGCGGATCGGGATAGTGCTGGCCTTCAGCCTGCTGCTGGCCCAGCTGTGGAGGCTCCAGATCGTGGAGGGCCACAGCTTCCGCCAACTGGCGGATATCAACCGTTTTCGGGTGAGCCCCGTGGATGCCCCCCGCGGGGTAATCTACGATCGAAACCACCAGATCGTCGCGGCCAACACCCCTAGCTTCCAGGTCTCCATCGTCCCCGCCGCCCTGCCCAAGGACGATCCCGGCCGGGTGTACTCGGAGTTGAGCGGGCTCCTCAGCGTTGCCCCTGCCGACATCGCCGACAAGGTGAGCAAGCGGAAGGGGGACGACTTCACCCCGGTGATCATCAAGTCGGACGTGGAGCGCGACGTCGTCCTGCGGGTTGAAGAGCGGCACCTGCGGCTGCCGGGGGTCATCGTCCTGCCCGAGTCCAGCCGCCTCTACCCCTACGGTCCCCTGCTCTCCCACCTTCTGGGGTACATGCTCCCCATCACGGAGGAGCAGCTGGCCGCCCGCCAGAACGACAAGGAGGCCGAATACCGGGGAGACGACCGGATCGGGGCTGCCGGCATCGAGGCTACCTACGAGAAGGATCTGCGGGGCAAACCGGGAGAGAAGCTGTACGAGGTGGACGCCACCGAGCGGCCCGTCAACGACCTCCGCATCGACAGCCCGGATCCCGGCCACAACCTGACCCTCAGCGTCGACGTACAGCTGCAGAAGGACGTGGAGAAGATCCTGGCGGACGCGATGGTGAAGAAGAAGGCCGACTCGGCCGTGGCCATCGTGATGGATCCCCGGAACGGGCAGATCCTCTCCATGGTCAGTCTGCCCAGCTACGACGACAACCTCTTCTCGGGAAAGGTCCGCCCCTCGGAGCTGGAGAGGGTGATGAACGATCCCCTCAAGCCGATGATCAACTACGCCATCAGCGGCACCTTCGCCCCGGGGTCCGTCTTCAAGCTGGTGACGGCCGCGGGCTCCCTCCAGGAGGGCGTGGCCAACGCCAATACGAAGATCCTGTGCGAGGGTGCGCTCATTATTCCTAACCAGTACAACCCGGCCCTCTCCACCCGCCTCCCCTGCTGGGGGGTTCACGGCCTGCAGGATTTCGTCACCGGCCTGGCCAACTCCTGCGACGTCTACTACTTCTCCCTGGGAGGGGGCAACCCGGGCCAGAAGTTCGAGGGTCTGGGCAACGAGAGGCTCGCCAAGTGGGCCCGGCTGATGGGGTACGGCGCCCCCACCGGCATTGACCTGCCGGGAGAGGTGGATGGGCTCGTCCCCACCGCGCAGTGGAAGCAGGACACCTGGGGGGAGGAGTGGCTGAAGGGCGACACCTACAACATGTCCATCGGGCAGGGCTTCGTGCTGGCTACTCCCCTCCAGGTCGCAAACGTCACCAATGCCATCGCCAACGGGGGCCGTCTTCTAGAACCTCGACTGGTCGCCTCCATCCGTGACGCCGAGGACAATCTCATCCGCGATGTGGACCCGGTGGAGATCCGGAAGCTGGATGTGAGCGAGACCAACCTGAGCCTCATTCGCCAGGGGATGGAGCGGGTGCCCCGGAACGACGACACCAAGGCGTTCAACGTCCCGGCTCTGAAGATCGCGGGCAAGACGGGAACGGCCGAATTCCCCGGCCCCAAGGACGCCAAGGGGATCATGCCCACCCACGGCTGGTTCACGGCCTACGCCCCCTACGACGACCCACAGGTGACGGTGACCGTGTTCCTCCAGAAAGGCGGCGGTCCCAGCGATGCCTTCCCCGTGGCCATGCAGATCTTCAAGCGATACTTCAACCACTCGGAACCGGTAGCGACGCCCACCCCACAGCGGGCCCGATAGAGGTTGCGGACGGACCGATGCGGTCGATAATGAAGCGATGGCGCTACGCCGATTACCTGATGCTGGTGATCCTGCTGGTGATCCTGGCCTACGGCATGGCGCTGGTCTACAGCTCCACCTTCCCCTCCACCAATAACGAAACCATCTCCTTCAGCAGCTACGTCACCAAGCAGATGGGCTACGCCGTCGCCGGCCTCCTGCTCCTGGTGTTGGTCGCCTCCATGGACTACCGGATCCTCTACGCCAGCGCCTACTTCATCTACGGTGCGTCCATCGTGCTGCTGGGGGTGGTGCTCTTCACGGCCCACGGGCAGGCTGAATACGGGTCTCAACGCTGGATCGATCTCAAGATCTTTCCACTCCAGCCCTCCGAGCTGGCGAAGCCCGCCCTGGTGCTGGCCCTGGCTCGCTACTTCGCCGATCACCAGGCGGACGTTCGGGCCTTTCGCCACTTCGTCGCCTCCTTCCTCCTGGCCGTGCCCCCCGTGGCCCTGGTGTACGCCCAGCCGGACCTGGGGACCTCCACCACCTTCCTGATGATCTGGTTCCTGATGGCGATCGCCGCAGGGGTCCGGGTCGGCTACCTGCTGTTCACGGCGGCAGCGGCGGTAGCCTCGGTGCCCCTCATCTGGTCCATGCTGAAAGACTACATGCGGGACCGCATCACCATCTTCCTTCACCCGGAGAGCGATCCGTGGGGCCAGGGCTACAACATCATCCAGGCTCAGATCAGCATCGGGTCGGGCGGCATGTTCGGTCGGGGTTTCCTGGCGGGCACCCAGAGCCAGGGGCACTTCCTGCGGATCCAGTACTCCGACTTCATCTTCTCGGTCCTGGCCGAGGAGTTGGGGTTCGTCGGGGCCGTAGCGCTCTTCTTTCTCTTCGCCGCGCTGCTGCTTCGGATCCTGCGGATCGCCGGCATCGCCCGGGACAGTTTCGGCCGCATGGCCGCCACCGGCATAGCCATGACGCTGCTGTTCAGCATCACCGTGAACGTGGCGGCCAACCTCCGCCTCATGCCGGTCACCGGCATCCCGCTCCCCTTCATCAGCTACGGCGGCAGCTCTCTGATCACCAATCTGGTCTGCATCGGGATCGTGCAGAGCATCGTCATGCGCCGCAAGCGGTTCCTTCCATGATGGAAGATTCCCCTACGGCCACGCTCGGCCTGTCCGGTTGTCAAGCTATGCTTCCCCATCTATGATAAGATCCACGTAGAGTTGAGGGCTCTGCCCATAACACTACAGAGGCTTCTCGCTCCCGATGGCGCCCACGGCGCCGTTACAGGCAAAGAAAGGGGTATCACGGATGAGTTTCATCTCCACTGCGGGCACAGGCCTGATCTTCCTGCTCGTCTTCGCCTTCATCCTCGTGGCCTCCGCGGTCAAGGTGGTCCAGGAGTACGAGCGGGGGGTCATTTTTCGCCTCGGCCGGCTGATCGGCGCGAAGGGGCCGGGGCTGTTCTTCATCATCCCGGGGATCGACAAGATGCAGAAGATCGATCTCCGCGTGGTCACCATGGAGGTTCCCGCCCAGGAGGTGATCACCCGGGACAACGTCACCATCAAGGTGAACGCGGTAATCTACTTCCGGGTCGTGGACCCCAACCAGGCAGTCGTGAAGGTGCTGGATTACATCCGGGCCACCTCTCAGATCGCCCAGACCACGCTTCGGGCCGTCCTGGGCCAGTCGGACATGGACGAGCTGCTGGCGCAGCGGGACAAGGTCAACCGCCACCTGCAGCAGATCATCGACGAGCAGACGGAGCCCTGGGGGATCAAGGTCAGCACAGTGGAAGTCAAGGACGTGGAGCTGCCCCAGGCGATGCAGCGGGCAATGGCCAAGCAGGCCGAGGCAGAACGAGAGAAGAGGGCCAAGATCATCCACGCCCAGGGCGAGTTCGACGCCTCTGCCAGGCTGGCCGACGCGGCCGACCAGCTCAACCGGACACCGGCGGCGCTCCAGCTGCGCTACATGCAGACCCTGACGGAGATCGCGGTGGAGAAGAACTCCACCATCATCTTCCCGCTGCCCATCGACCTCCTGGAGGGACTGATCCCGGGCCTCTTGAAAAAGAGCAACGGCCACGCCCCCTCCGCGGATATCCCGAAGGAGCCCCTCGCCCCGATCGAATAGCATCGCGACGAGAGGCTGAGGACGTAGAGAAAGGCGACCCGCTAAGCGGGTCGCCTTTCGCGTTCTTAGAGGCACGGGCGGAGGGACTCGAACCCCCAACCGGCGGTTTTGGAGACCGCTGCTCTGCCAGTTGAGCCACGCCCGTTCGCACGATCTACCCTAGCACTCTACCCTGTTGCGGCGCTTCGGTCAAGTGGAATCGCTCAGCATCCCCAGGAGCCCACTCACTGTTCGGCCCTCCACCTTCACCTTCGGCGGCTGCGGCCCTCACCGGCAGAAAAGCAACAGCCATGGCCGATCTGTCAGCCATGGCTCCTGGTAGGCCTCTATTCAGGGTACGCCCGGAGGGATTCGAACCCCCGACACCTGGTTCCGAAGACCAGTGCTCTAATCCGCTGAGCTACGGGCGCAAGAAGGTGAGCTTGGGGTGAGGAATGGGATTCGAACCCACGATCTCCAGGGCCACAACCTGGCGCCTTAAACCACTTGGCTACCCTCACCATGCGCGAGTCGCCCCGCCAGCTGGAATTATACCAAACCGTCAGGCCCCCTCGCAATGCATGGCTGCGTCTCGAGCCGTCCAGGCGGCCGCCGGCGAAACCTTCTCTTCGCTTCCAGGGTCCAAAGGTGTGACGGAGGTAGGCAGCGGCCTACCCCCGGCCGGGTCGCGGTGTGGTGATGCTTCTGCCTACCTTGACTTGACCTTGGAAGGTGGTATCCTTTCACCCAAAGTGCCCGATCACCCAAAGTGCCCGATAGTTGCCCCGGAGGAACTCCCCATGAGCTGGCGTAAGTTCTTTGGCATGGAGAAAGAGCCCGAGAAGATCGAGGAGCGCACGCCCCAGACCCTCCAGGTGGGCGACGTAGTGTCCTACCACGACGAGGACTACTTCGTCGAGCAGAGGATCGAGTACCACGGCGACGGGGGGGATGTCTGGTGGGACTTTCTCCTGGTGAACCCCCAGGACAAGTATTGGCTGGGCGTCGTCGAGGACGAAGGGCTGGCCCTAACCCTCTATCACGACGTCCCGTTCCACCCCCACATGCCGCCCTCGGATCCCCTCTCCTACCAGGAGGAGGAGTACCACCGCACGGAGTACGGCTTCGCCAACGCCATACTCAAGAAGAAGTCGAAGCTGTCCACAACGGAAAGGGTGGAGTACTGGGACTACGAGAGCGAGAGCGGCAAACAGCTTTCCATCGAGAGATGGGGGGACAACGAGGTGAGAGAGGACCAGTCGCAGATGACTGGGACCATCCATTGTTCCATCGGCGAGACCATCAAGCCCTACCAGATAACCATCTACCCGGGAAACCCCGAGGGGTAACCGAGCAGGGTTCTTCCCCTGTGGCCCCGAGCGAGACGAAGGGACTCGGCTGTCCTTCGGAGGCGACGCTTTGCCGCGCTCGGCGTGGCGGCGAAACCGCTCGTTCGGCAGTCGCTGCCGCGGCCGGGAGCAATGATCTGAGGCCGGACTGCACGACCCTGCCAGGTTATGTCGACCAACGCTCGACGGATCTGACTTTCTATCTCTTCGACTCCGCGGCACCCAGGGGGGTCGTCCGTGTCCTGGCCGAGCGGACCATCGACCTACCGGGCGGCAGGATCAGCCTGGCCATCATCGGCAGCAGCCACTTCCTGGAAATCGAGACCGGCGGCAGGCTGCTGTGCGAGATGCTGGCCTGCCCGAGGCCGGGTCTGGACCGTCTGCCGGGGCATGCCGAAACCATCGGGGCGAGAGACGGGTCTCATTGGGTGGAGGAACGGGAAACCCTTTCCTATCGGTTCGACCTGTGGCGGCATCGCTGCTCCCCGACCGAGTTCCAAGAGGAGGTCGCCCTGCTGGCTCTCCCCGGCCCGGGCCGCCTGCGGTACGCTTTCCCATCCTCGGATGAGGCCGGAAGCGCGGTGACTTGTCTGGAATGGCAGTTGGAGGGTCGGAGTGCCACCCTCGTCACCTACCACACCTTTCCTGGCGAGTTGACCATCGTGCACACCCGCTCGGTGATCGACTTTGCGTGCGCGGAGGCGTAACCCATGAGTAGCCGAGTGGTTCTCATCGCAGTCTTTGTCCTCATCATAGCCATCTGGTTCTCGGCGTTCGCCAACGCCTGCACACCCCGAGGGTACGGCGGTTTCTTCGGCCCCTCCTTTGGACCGCCCATCTTCATCGGTGGCGGCGGATGGAACCGGGGGGGCTGGGACCGGAGCACTTCGAGCAACTCCGGGTCCTCGAGTCCCACCAGCCCTGCCCCCAGATCCCCGAGCAGGAGCAGCGGCGGTAGCTTCGGCGGCGGCGGAATTCGCGGAGGAAGTGGAGGTAAGTAAGTCCATGGATGCAACTGCGGTATTGTCGTCCATCGCGTCATCGATCGTCTGGGCCTTTATCGGCGTCATACTTCTCATCGCGGCCTTCCGGATCTTCGACATCTTCGACCCCGTGGCGTACCACGAGGAGATCAAGAAGGGAAACGTGGCCGCGGGGGTCGTGGTTGCCGGTGTCATGATCGGCATGGCCATCATCATCTACGCGGCGATCCGGTAACTACTAGCGATCAGCCATCAGCCATCAGATGTCAGCCACCTTTCGGCTGAACGCTGACCGCTGGCTGCTGATCGCTGAGGGCTTCCCATGCGAGAAACCATCAACGATCCGCGGGCAGGGGGCGAGGCGCGTCCCCTGCCTCTGCTGTTTTCCGTCTTCGTCATAGCCGCCTGCGCCATCGTGTACGAGTTGATGATCGCCACCATCAGCTCCTACCTGCTGGGCGACTCCATATACCAGTTCTCCGTCACCATCGGGCTCTTCCTCACCTCCATGGGGGTGGGGTCCTATCTCTCCCGACGGTTGCACCGCAACCTGCTGCTCACCTTCATCGCCATCGAGCTGCTGGTCGGGGCCGTCGGGGGCACCTCAGCCCTGCTGCTCTACTTCACCTACGGCAGCCTCAGATCCGTCTACGGACCGATCATGTACGGGGTGATCGCCGCCATCGGCATCCTGGTGGGCCTCGAGATCCCGATCCTCACCCGCCTTCTCTCCGAGAAGTACACCCTGCGGGTCAACATCGCCAACGTGCTCTCCTTCGACTACCTGGGAGGCCTCCTCGGTTCCCTGGCCTTCCCGCTGCTGCTGCTCCCCTACCTGGGGCTTATCCGTACTGCCCTGGTGGTGGGGCTGCTCAACGTTGGGGTAGCCGGCATGGTGCTGGGCACGGCTTGGCGGCAGCTGCCGGAGCGCCGGTACGCCGCCGCACTGCTGCTGGCGGTGGCCGGGTTGCTGGGCACGGGGCTCGGCCACAGCGACGCCCTGTGGGAGCAGCTGGAGCAGCAGCTCTACCGGGATCCCGTCGTCTACTCCGCCCAGTCCCCATACCAGCACATCACAATCACCCGCTGGAGGGACGACCTCCGGCTCTTCCTGGACGGCAACCTCCAGTTCAGCTCCCTGGACGAGTACCGCTACCACGAGTCCCTGGTCCATCCCGCCATGGCCGCTGCCCGGGACCGTTCGGAGGTGCTGGTGCTGGGAGGCGGCGACGGGCTGGCGGTGCGGGAGCTGCTCAAGTACCCTGACGTGAAGCGGGTGACGGTGGTGGATCTGGATGGTCAGATAACGAAGCTGTTCCAGACCCAGCCGGACCTTACGAAGCTCAACCAGGGCTCACTCTCCGATCCCAGGGTGCGGATCGTGAACGCCGACGCCTTCAAGTTCCTGGAGGATGACGCCGGCTTCTACGGCGTCATCCTGGCCGACCTCCCCGACCCCCGCAACGAGAACATCCAGAAGCTCTACACCGTGGAGTTCTACCGGCTGGCGGCTCGCCGGCTGGCGGTGGGTGGGGTCTTTGTCACCCAGGCGACCTCCCCCTACTTCGCGTCCCAGGCCTACTGGTGCATCTACGCCTCGATGCAGGAGGTGTGGCCCCAGGTGGCGCCCTACCACGCCAACGTCCCCGCTTTCGGCGACTGGGGCTTCGTGATGGCCTCTCAGGCCCGGCTCAACCCCAACGACCTGAAGCCGTCGGTGCCGACCCGATTCCTGGACGGTCCCACCCTGCGGGCCCTCTTCGTCTTCCCGGCGGACATGCCGCGGCAGCAGCTCCTGCCCAACAGCCTGATCCAGCCCGTCCTGCCGGGCTACTACCGCGAGGGCTGGCGGCAGGCCCACTGACCGAAGCAGTCAGCTATCAGCTATCAGCAGTCAGCACCCAGGTCTTGCAGCCTAGTGCTCCGTCACGCGTGATCCGAAGGCTAGGAGTCGGGGTCGTCCCTGACCCAGGCGGCCCTCATCGACCGCCGGCATCAGGGACGATGCCGGCTCCTAGAGTTGGGGCACTCAGTCCTCGGCCCTCGGTCCTGGGACTAGGCTGCCTTCTCTTCCGCTTCCACGAGCCGCTGGCAAGAGGGACAGAGGTAGGTCTCCCGACCTGCCGCCCAGACCTTCTCCACGGTGCCGGGGCACCCGACGCAAGGCTGTCCGGCCCGAGCCACCACCTTCAGCTTCTCCTGGTAGCCCCCCTTGCGACCCAGCACGTCGCGATAGGACCTGGTGGTGGTGCCGCGCAGGCGGATCGCCTCCGGCAGGATGGTGCGGATGGCGTGGTGCAGCCGCTCCACCTCCTGGGGCGAGAGGCTGTTGGCCGGCCGCAGCGGGTGGATGCGGGCCGCGAAAAGGGATTCGTCCGTGTAGATGTTGCCTAGGCCGGAGACCACCCGCTGATCCAGCAGCAGCGCCTTGATCTGCCGGCGGGTTCCCCGCAGCACCCGGCGGAAGAACTCCAGGGTGAACTGGTCGGAGGTGACCTCGGGGCCCAGCTCCCCCAGGGGAACCCGCACGTTCAGCTCCTGCTCCTCCACCAGGTTGACCCTGGCCAGGCGGCGGCTGTCCACCAACCGCAACTGGTGCCCATCGTCCAGCTCCAGGATCAGCCGGGCCGATTTCTGCATCGGAGCCTCGGGCTCCACCAGCAGCAACTGCCCTGTGAGGATGAGATGCACCACCAGGATCCGCCCCGAGGAGAGCCGCAGCAGCAGGTACTTGGCACGCCGATCGACGGCAACGATGCGCTCTCCCGCCAGGCCGGTCTCGAGCTCCGGAGCGGATGGGTACCTCACCAGCGAGGGGTCCAGCACCTTGGCCCCCTCGATCCTCCGGCCGAGGACCAGCGACCGAAGGTCGTTCTTGATGGTCTCCACCTCAGGCAGCTCCGGCATCGCTCACACCGGATGGTGATCGTAGCGGGGAGGGAACAGCTCGCTGATGGAGCGGTTCTCGTGGAGCCGGCGCACGGCCTCGGCCAGCAACCCGCCTACGGAGAGGATGTGCATCTTCGGCAGCCGCTTCTCCGGCGGCACCGGCACCGTATCGGTGACCACCACCTGGGCGATGACCGGATCCTGCAAGCGATCCACGGCGCCGTCCACCAGCAGGCCGTGGGTGGCAGCTACGGTCATCTCCGGCCTGGCGCCGGCCTCCAGCAGAGCGTGCACCGCCCCCTCGATGGTGCCCCCGGTGGTGATCATGTCGTCGACGACGATGGGCCGCAAATCGTGGACGTCGCCGATCACGGCGTGCACCTCGGTCTCCGCGCCACCCAGCCGCTCCTTGTGAAGCACCACCAGGGGCAACCCCAGCCCCCGGGCGTACTTCTCCGCCAGCTTTACCCGGCCCGTGTCCGGAGAGACCACCACCATGTCCGGCTCACGATGGCGCAGCAAGTGCTCGATCAGGAGAGGCACGGCCGTCAGGTGGTCCATGCCGATGTTGAAGAAGCCCTGTATGGCCGGAGCGTGCAGGTCGAGGGAGACGACCCGGTCGGCGCCGGCCACCGTCAGCAGGTCGGCTACCAGCCGAGCGGTGATGGGTTCCCGACCTCTGGACTTCTTCTCCTGCCTGGAGTAGCCGTAGTAGGGGATGAGGGCGGTGATCCGGCCCGCCGCTGCACGGCGGCAGGCGTCTATCATGATCAGCAGCTCCACCAGCTGCTCGTCCACGGGGGGACAGGTGGACTGCAGCAGGTAGACGTCGTGGCCTCGAACGGTCTCGTCCAGCCGAAAACTGACCTCGCCGTCCGGAAACCGCTGCAGCAGCCTCTTGCCGAGCGCTATTCTCAGTTTGCCGGCCATACCCTTGGCCAGCTCTGGGTTCGCCGAGCCCGAAAACAGTTGGATGCCCATTTCGAGAGGCGGCGAAGCACTCGCTGTGCCAGCTCCCCCGCTACCAGCCCGGCGCGGGGCGTTTCTCCAATCTGGCATATTCCAGCAGGGGATCGCCGATCAGGGGCAGCGCGTAATCCACGTAGGCCTGAGTGACGAAGTTTCCCTCGGCGTTGAGGTACTCGGCTGGGAAGGGCTTCACCGTGTTGGCGATCTCCTCCAGGGAGGCGGAATCGGTGGAGCAGCGGTACCGAGAACCCGGCTCCCTGAGCAGTACCACCATCTGGTCGCTTCGCCCCTCCGTCGCGTATTGCACCGCTCGCTGTCCGACGAGATAGGCCTCCTCCAGGTCGGCCCTGGAGGCCAGCGCCATGGACATCCGCTGAATGGTCCCCGGCTTGTCGAATCGGGTCCGGAGTCCAAGCTCCCTGGCCACCAACCGGCAGAGGTATGCGGCGGGGCTCTCGAAGTAGCCATGGCCAAAGGGATCCACGAAGTAGGGCTCCTCGCTGCCGACCACCCGGCCCCGGTGGTCGCGGATGGTCTCCGTGAGCACCGTCACCACGAACCCCATCTCCTGGTGCACCGCCTTCACGTCCTCCAGGAACCTCTCTTCGTCGAAGGCCACCTCGGGCACGTAGATCAGGTGAGGGGCGTCCAGCAGGCTCTTCTTTCCGAGGGCGCCGGCCGCCGCGACCCACCCCGAGTCGCGGCCCATCACTTCGATGATCTTCACCGGGTCGTACCGCTTCATTGCCTCGGTGTCCAGTCCGGCATCCAGGGCGCTCTGGGCCACGAAGCGGGCGATGGAGCCGTAGCCTGGGCAGTGATCGGTGATGGGGAGATCGTTGTCGATGGTCTTGGGCACCGCCATGATCCGAAGGTCGTAGCCCATCTCGGCTGCCGCGATGGAGATCTTGTGGGAGGTGTCCGCGGAGTCGTTGCCGCCGATGTAGACGAAGTAGCGGACGTCGTGCTGCCGGAAGACGTGGATGATCCTCTCGAGATCGCCCTCCTGCAGCTTATAACGACAGGAGCCCAGCGCAGCCGATGGGGTGCGCCTCAACCGCTGAAGGGTGGCCTTGCTCTCGCCCCCTAGCGCCACCAACTCGCCCCGCAGCAGCCCCTCCACCCCGTGAAGGGTGCCCAACACGCCGAGGACGTCCGGTTGCCGTTGGGCCTCCTCGATGACGCCCACCAGGCTGCTGTTGATGACGGCGGTGCAGCCGCCCGACTGTCCGACTACCAGCTTCCCGCGCAACGCCGCAGACAATCTCGTCTCCCTATCCTCATCTTCTCGGTGGACCGGCCGCCCCATTGTAGCGGTTCGCGCCGCAAAGAAGAAGCGGGCAGGTGAAAAGAGGCCGGCCGACCCCTGCAGCGGTAACCCGTTCGTATATAGAGCAAGAAGGTTGCCTGGACCATCCACTTTGCGGCCAGCTTGACACCGCGGGAGCGCAACTGCTACGCTGGCACCAGTTGAAGAAGGGTGTAGATGGATACGATACGGGGGCTCGGGGTTAGCCGGGCTGAGATGGCGGCCGAATTCCGCCGCCGACCGTCGAACCTGACCTGGGTAATGCCAGCGTAGGAAACGGTTCACCGACAGTCTCGCGAGAGGCGCTGGCATTCGGACCGGCGCCTTTCTCTTTGTCTGTTTCCGGTGGGGGACACCCGGGTGTGCAGCGCGGAGACCAACCAACCGAAGATCGAGCTAGAGGGGGTCAGCGTCGACTTCTCCACTGGCCAGGGGCTCCTGCCCGTGTTGAAGGAGGTCGATCTCCACGCCCGCGACGGGGAATTCGTAACCCTCATAGGCCCCAGCGGCTGCGGCAAGAGCACCCTCCTCAACGTCATCGCCGGCCTGGAGGAACCATCCTCCGGCTCCATCCGGTTCGACGGCCATCCGGCCGGCCACCGGATCGGAGCGGCGGCCTACATGCCCCAGAAGGACCTGCTGATGCCCTGGAGGTCGATCCTGGACAACACCATTCTGGGGCTCGAGATCCAGGGTGTTCCTCGGTCGATGGCCCGCAAGAGGGCGCTGGCCCATTTCGAGCTGTTCGGCCTCCAGGGGTTTGAGAACGCCTACCCGGCGACGCTGTCGGGCGGTATGCGCCAGAGGGCTGCCTTCCTGCGGACCGTACTGACCGATCGGCCGATCATGCTGCTGGACGAGCCCTTTGGGGCGCTGGACGCCCTCACCCGCTCCGACATGCAGGAGTGGTTGCTCCGGCTCTGGGACAGCCTTCACAAGACCATCCTGTTCATCACCCACGACGTGGACGAAGCGGTGCTCCTCTCCGATCGCGTCTACGTGCTGACGGCCCGTCCCGGGCGGGTGAAGCTGGTGCTGGACGTCGACCTCCCACGGCCTCGAGAGTACCAGTTGGTGACTTCGGACCGATTCAACCGGCTGAAGGCCGAGCTGCTGGGCTCCATCCGCGAGGAGGCTCGCAAGGCGATGGACGAGGACCTGCTGGGATGGCCCGGCCAAGACCGGAGGAGAGACCGCGCCGGCGAGGGCGGGGCTGCTGAAGAGGTCGGCCGGCTGGCTCGCGAGCGAAGGGGGCTCTGACGTGGAGATCCCTCGCGCCCTTGGTCCCAAGAACGAATGGACTCCCCCGCCGGCCGCCGGCAAGACCCTGCTGGAGTGGCTGCCCCCCTCTGCCCTGGTGGCGGCCCTTCTGCTGGCCTGGCAGCTGGCCGCCACGATCCTGGAGCTGCCCCGCTGGCTGCTGCCCGCTCCCACCGACGTCGGCGCTGCCATCTACAGCTCCCGAGATCTGCTGGCTCGCCACGGCTGGGTCACGCTGCAGGAGGTGCTGGTGGGCTTTGCCATCGCCTTCCTGGTGGGCACGTCGCTGGCCGTGGCCATCGCCTACTCTCGCACCCTGGAGCGGGCCCTCTACCCCTTCGTGATAGCCTCCCAGACCATCCCTGTGATAGCCATCGCGCCCATCCTGTTGATCTGGTTCGGCTACGGTCTGCTGCCCAAGGTGATCGTGGTGGCCCTGATCTGCTTCTTCCCCATCGTAGTGAACATGGTGGACGGCCTTCGGGCCGTGGATGCCGAGCTGGTGAACCTGCTGCGCACCCTCGGTTCCTCCCGCCGGCAGATCTTCCTGAAGGCGCAGCTCCCGGCCTCTCTCCCCTTCATCTTGTCCGGGACCAAGGTGGCGATCGCCGTCAGCGTCATCGGCGCCGTGATCGGGGAATGGGTGGGCGCCAGCGCCGGTCTTGGCTACTTCATGGTGCGCTCGGCCTCCCAGTTTCAGACGGCCCGGGTGTTCGCCGCCATCGTGGTGCTGTCCGTCATGGGCATCGCTCTCTTCGGGCTGGTGGCGCTCTCCGAACGCTACCTCATCCCCTGGAATTCCCAGGACAAGAAGTGATGAGACGCAGGGGCC
>DAHVXI010000026.1:0-19268 GCA_027356795.1 Chloroflexota bacterium
CCTGAACTCCCCTAATCTCTGGCTACCTGCCAGTCGTCGTTCTTGCTGTCGTAGGTCAGGTGGAAGCGGCCCTCGGCCGTGCGGACCCGATAATGGTGGAGGATCGAGCTGCCGTAGGCCGCCTCCTGGCTGCGCCACTGCCGCTCGACCTCCTCCACCTCCAGCCGTCTCCCCTGCCATTGGAAGGCCAGGGGCCGGTCCGGATAGTGGCGGCCGGCGTGGCACTCCACTTTCGTGGTGTGACTACGCCTAGTTGAGTCTGACACCCTCACCCCGACCCTCTCCCAGAGGGAGAGGGAGTTAGACGAGCTGCGGTTTGCGCTTCCGCCATTCGGTGCTCTGCTCGTAGGCGTAGGCGACCCGCAGCATCATCTCCTCGCCCAGCGGCTTCGCGATCAGCTGCAGCCCCACGGGGAGATCCTGGGAGAAGCCGCAGGGCACCGAGATGCCGGGGAGCCCGGCCAGGTTCACCGGGATGGTGCAGACGTCCGAGGCGTACATCGCCAGGGGGTTGTCGGTCCTCTCCCCCACCTTGAAGGCCACGGAAGGGGAGGTGGGAGCAACCAGCACGTCGAACTTCTCGAAGGCCTCGTCGAAGTCCCGCTTTATGAGGGTCCGAACCTTCTGGGCCTTCAGGTAGTAGGCATCGTAGTAGCCCGAGCTGAGGGCGTAGGTCCCCAGCATGATCCGCCGCTTGACCTCGGGGCCGAAGCCCCGCTGCCGGGTCTTGAAGTAGCCGTCCCACATGCTCTCCGCGTCGGGCGCCGAGTAGCCGTACTTGACGCCGTCGTAGCGGGCCAGGTTGGCGCTGCACTCCGCCGGGGCGATGATGTAGTAGGAGGCCAGCCCGTAGCCGGTGTGGGGCAGGGAGACCTCGCCTATCTCGGCTCCCAGATCCTTCAGCCGATCGATGGCCGCCCGCACCAGCTTCTCCACCTCCGGCTCGATCCCCTGGGCGAAGTACTCCCGCGGCACGCCCACCCTAACCCCCTTCAGCTCCGGCGCCAGGGCCTGAGTATAGTCGGGCACCGCGAAGTTCAGAGATGTGGAGTCCTGGGGATCGTAGCCCGCTATGGCGTTCATCACCAGGGCACAGTCGGTGACGTCCTTGGTCAGCGGCCCGATCTGATCCAGGGAGGAGGCGAAGGCCACCAGCCCGAAGCGGGAGACCGCCCCGTAGGTAGGCTTCATCCCCACGACTCCGCAGAGCGAGGCCGGCTGCCGGATGGAGCCCCCGGTGTCGGACCCCAGGGCGAAGATCGCCTCGTCGGCGGCCACCGCAGCCGCCGACCCACCGCTGGATCCACCCGGGACTCGAGCCAGGTCCCAGGGGTTCAGGGTAGTGAAGAAGGCGGAGTTCTCGGTGGAGGAGCCCATGGCGAACTCATCCATGTTGGTCTTGCCCACCAGCACCGCGCCCAACGCCTTCAGCCGCTGGGCCACGTAGGCGTCGTAGATCGGCACGAAGTTCTCCAGCATCTTGGAGCTGCAGGTGGTGCGCACGCCCTTCGTGGAGACCACGTCCTTCAGGGCCACCGGAACCCCCAGGAAAGGGGTATCTTCGCCCGCCGCGCGCCGCTCGTCGGCCTTGCGAGCCTCCTCCAGGGCCACCTCGGGGGTCACGGTGACGTAGGCGTGCACCAGCGATTCCACGGCCTCTATCCTCTCCAGAACGGAGCGGGTCAGCTCCACGGAAGAGATCCGCCGGGTTCGCAGGAGGTCGTGGACCTCGTGGATGGTCGCTTCGTAGGGCTTCAAGGTTGTTCTCCTTAACAGAAAGCCGATCCCGGCGTAGAGACGCGACATGTCGCGTCTCTACCAGCGGATCTCAGATCTCCGGGGGCCCGCCGAGGGAGGCATCCTCTTCCAGCACCGGCGGGATCTTGAAGTAGTGATCCTCCGCCCTGGGGGCATTGGCCAGGATCGCCTCGGGCGGATAGCACGGCTCCGGCCGATCGGCGCGCGTAACGTTCTGAAGCGGGATCACCTGAGCCGTAGGGGGGATGGCCTCGGTGTTCAACTGGTTGATCACGGCCACGTGGTGCAGGATGTCGGACAGCTGGCCCTGAAGGCGCGCCTTCTCCTCCTCGGTGAGCCCCACCCTGGCCAGGTAAGCGACGTGTTCCACTTCCTCGCGACTGATGCTCATCGCTGCCTCGCTTCGGTTCTGGGGTTCGGGGGTCTGGGGACGCGGGATCCACCCGCACCCCAATCGCTGGCCCCTGATCCCCTATCTACCTGTAGTATAGCATCCGGCTTTCTGCCCCCGCCAGGCGACGGCCGGCCTCTCTCTTACTCCGCCTTCTGCTCCTCCTCGGGCGGACAGTCGAAATGGCACTCCCCACACTCCCCCCTGCAGGGCTCCACGTGAATGCCCAGGGAGGTGGAGGTCCCCAGGGCATCTCGCAGGTGGTCCTCCAGATGGTCGCACAGGTCGTGGGACTGCTGGACCGTGGCGTCGCGCCTCACCACCAGGTGCAGGTCCACGTGGCGCTCCGCCCCCACCCTCCTGGAGCGGACCCGATGGTAGCTCACCACGTCTGGCTTGTGGGTCTCCAGCGCCTCACGGATCAGCGCCTGCTCCTCCTGGGGGAGGCTGGTGTCCAGCAGGTCCCGCACGGAGCGCGCCGTGATGTCGTAGGCCGCCTTGCAGATGAAGAGGGCGACCCCCATGGCGATCAGGGGGTCCAGCTCGGAGTGATTGGTGACCCGAACGACCACCAACCCCAGGGCCACGCCCAGGGAGGTCAGCACGTCGGTCATGTGGTGCCAGCCGTCGGCCTCCAACGCCACCGAGTCGGTGCTCCTGGCTACCCGCATCACCCATCGGGCGACCACCAGGTTGCCCACGGTGGACACCACCATGACGGCAATGCCCAGGTCGACGGTTTCCAGCTCGACGCCGTTCAGCAGCTTCTGAACGGCCTCGTTGATGATGAAGAGAGCCGCCAGGAAGATCATCACCGCCTCTGCGGCTCCCGCCAGGCTCTCCACCTTGCCATGGCCGTAGTGATGCTCCTCGTCGGGCGGCCGAGACGAGGTCCGAACGGCAAACAGGGCCGTGAGGGCGGCCAGCAGGTCGATCCCGGAGTGCACCGCCTCCGAGATGACTCCCACCGAGCCGATGGTGAGCCCCACGGCCAGCTTGAGGACAACCAACAATGCGTTTAGGGCAACGGAGAGAGTGGCGACACCCTGCTTGCTCGCTAGCACCCGCGCAACCTCCCCATCCGAGGGTAACAAAATAGCCCGCCGGGACGCCGGATCCCAAGGGGTGGCCTCAATAACTGAGGTCACCTCTCGGCCACCGAGTCCCACGAGCCACTGCCCGCTGCCTTCCAAGCCCAGCCCCATTCCGGAACAACCGCCGGAATCGCCTGCTCCCAGAAGCAGCCGAAGAGGACTATTCACTTGCAGAGGAAATGATAGGCCATCGGGCGGATGGACGCAAGAAGCCAACGACGGCCGGAAGCCGCGGTCGAGACTTCTGCCGGGAGCCGCGCTGTCGACTCACGTAGCGATCCTGCCGAGAGGAAAGCCGCGGCACCAGGATGGAGAGATCATATGTGCTTTTCTTCACGAACTGTGGTAGACCGACGAGGAACCAGGTTGTTGGTCCACAAGTTGCAAGTATTAAACGGGGACCTCTCCCACCGTCTCGATCGTCCTTGGGCAACAAACTCGATCTCTCAGCCTGATGATGGGCGAAGCTGAAGAAGGCCGGCACCGTTCGGTGCCGCGGAGGCCCTCGTTATGGCTCGGATCTCACGTCCAGCGAGCAGCCCTGGGTGGCCTGCGTCGGCCACCGGATCACGGTCGCGATCTGGAGGCATATAGGTAATGCAGACGGCCCCTCTCTGGCCTTTCGTCGTCTACCTTGGCGCCGTGCTCTTCCTGGTGGGAGCCATGTTGGGGCTGTCCTACGTCCTGGGATCGCGTCACATGCAGCCTCAAACCGGCCAGCCCTACGAGTCGGGCATCGTCGCCACCGGCTCCGCCCGGCAGCGCTTCGACGTCAAGTACTACCTGGTCGCCATGTTCTTCGTGATCTTCGACCTGGAAGCGGCCTTCATCTTCGCCTGGGCCGTGGCAGTCCGCGAGCTCAACTGGCCCGGCTACATCGAGGTGCTGGTCTTCATCGCCATCCTGTTCGCCGCCCTGGTCTACCTGTGGCGGTTGGGCGCCCTCAACTGGGAAACCCGCAGGGAGCGAGGGCAGACCATCAGATAGAAAGGATCTCTCGACCCATGCAGTGGTGGCTCAGCCGGGCAGCGACCGGTCCCGCCCTCGCCGGAGACGACCGGGTTGCGGAGCAGCAGGTTCGCCGCAACGTCGCACTGTCCCGAATCCAGGACCTGCTGGCCTGGGGGCGCAAGAACTCCATGTGGCCCTTCAACTTCGGGCTCTCCTGCTGCTACGTGGAGATGGCCACCGCCATCACCAGCAAGTACGACATCGCTCGCTTCGGCGCCGAGGTGATCCGGGGCACGCCCCGAGAGGCCGACCTGATGGTGATCGCGGGGACGGTCTTCCTGAAGATGGCGCCCATAATCCAGCGGCTCTACGAGCAGATGATGGAGCCCCGCTGGGTCATCTCCATGGGCTCCTGCGCCAACTCGGGGGGCATGTACGACATCTACAGCGTCGTCCAGGGGGTCGACAAGTTCCTGCCGGTGGACGTGTACGTGCAGGGCTGCCCGCCCCGCCCCGACACCTTCCTGGAGGGGGTGCTGCTGCTCCGTGACCTGGTGGGGAAGGAGAAGCGACCCCTGAGCTGGGTGATCGGCCCTCAGGGGGTGGTGCGTCCGGAGATGCCCGCCATGCGGGATCTGAGGCGTCCCCAGCGTCAGCAGGTGACCAACCTGCGCCCAACCAACGAGGTGTGATGGCACGATTCACCACCAAGGCACGAAGACACGAAGGAATAGAACCGGAAAGGCTTTGTGAACCTGGTGTCTTCGTGTCTTCCTGGTGAGAACAACGGTGAAACCGCCGCGACATGAGCGATAGCGTCGACATCGTCCGGGAATTGCAGAGCCGGTTCGGCGAGGAGACCTTCACGGTCCAGCCCACGGCGGACGAGGTCCCCACCCTCTGGGTATCCAGCGATAGGGTCAGGGAGGTGCTGACCTATCTCAAGACGGGGGCGGATCGGCCCTACCGCACCCTCTTCGACCTCACCGCAATCGACGAGCGCACCCGAGCCGACCGGCGCAGCCTGCCGAACGGCGATTTCACCGTCGTCTACCAGCTGCTGTCCTACGGCCGCAACGCCGACGTGCGGCTCAAGGTGCCGCTGAAGGGCGAGCACCCTACGCTGCGCACCATCACCGATATCTGGTCTTCGGCCAACTGGTACGAGCGCGAAGCCTGGGACATGTTTGGAGTGATCTTCGAGGGCCATCCGAAGCTGAGGCGCATCCTGATGCCCACCACCTGGAAGGGGCACCCCCTCCGCAAGGACCACCCTGCACGGGCCACCGAGCTCGGCCCCTATCAACTGAGTCAGCAGAGGGAAGAGGTGGAGCAGGCAGCGCTCCAGTTCCGCCCCGAGGACTGGGGAATGCGGCGCCGCCGGGAGGGCGAGGAGTTCATGTTCCTCAACATGGGCCCCCAGCACCCGGGCACCCACGGCCCTTTCCGGATCGTCCTGCAGCTGGATGGGGAGGAGATCGTCGACGCCGTGCCCGACATCGGCTTCCACCATCGCGCGGCCGAGAAGATGGGCGAGCGTCAGTCGTGGCACACCTACCTCCCCTACACCGATCGGATCGACTACCTGGCCGGCGTCCAGAACGAGCTGGCCTACCTGACCGCCCTGGAGCAGCTCGCCGGCATTCAGGTGCCGGACAGGGCAAAGGTGATCCGGGTCATGATGGCGGAGCTCTTCCGCCTGGCAAGCCACCTGGTGTGGTACGGCACCTTCGCCCAGGACCTGGGGCAGCTATCGCCGGTCTTCTACATGTTCACCGACCGGGAGCGGATCCTGGAGATCGTCGAGGCCGTGTGCGGCGCCCGCATGCACCCGGTCTGGTTCCGGATCGGCGGGGTAACCCAGGACCTGCCCAACGGCTGGGATCGGATGGTTCGGCGTTTTCTCAGATACATGCCGGCCCGCCTGGACGAGTACGATCGCATAGTGATGGGGAACCGGATCTTCAAGGGCCGCACCCAGGGGATTGGCCAGTACACCCTGGACGAGGCCATCGAGTGGGGGGTCACCGGCCCGGGTCTTCGGGCCTGCGGGCTGGAGTGGGACTTCCGCAAGAAGCGTCCCTACTCCGGCTACGACCAGTTCGAGTTCGACATCCCCATCGCCACCCACGGCGACTGCTACGACCGGGCGGTGGTGCGCGTGGCGGAGATGCGCCAGAGTCTCCGTATCATCCGGCAGTGCGTGGACAACATGCCCTTCGGCCCCTACAAGTCCGAGAACCCGCTCACGACACCGCCGCAGAAGGAGCGGACCATGTACGACATCGAGACCCTGATCGACCACTTCCTGAACGTGAGCTGGGGTCCCGTGGTGCCGCCGGGCGAGTCCACCCACATGGTCGAGGCCCCCAAGGGCTGCAACGCCTACTACCTGGTCAGCGACGGGAACACCGTCTCCTATCGCACGAGGATCCGCACGCCCTCCTTCGCGCACCTGCAGATGATCCCGCTGATCAGCCGGGGCTACGCAATCGCGGACCTGCTGGCGACGCTGGGGAGCATCGATTTCGTGCTGGCCGATGTGGACCGATGAACGAAGTGCTGAGTGCTGAGCCTGCTTTCGACACCCTCTCCTCGCTGGAGGAGGGGGCCAGGCAACAGGAAACTAAGCTCTGAACCGTGACGATTGTACATTAATAACCGAGTGTAGGGCTCAAGCTCCAATGGAACCTATGGACCTGCTCGGCTGACGCCGAGACGGCCCAGCACATCCGACGCCGACGCCCGAAGCACGGCTTCGGTGGCTCGTCCGGCGCCTGACATGTGGCCGCGTCGTCTCGACTCGATCCGCCGAGGACTTCCAGCGGTGGTTCCCGGACCCTTCGATTAACGGCAACGCACGGCGTTGCCCCCAGGCCAAGGTCCTGCCGATGAAAGGGGCGGACCTATCGAGGCGGGCGTCAACGCGCCAGTGGGCTCAAACTGGCGTAGGCTTCCGCTCCTGGCCAGCCCAGGGTGTCGAGCACCTCCGCCTGGAACGGAGTCATCTCCGAAGCTAGGCGTTGGCGGCTCCCGTCGGCCCACGTCAGGTCCACCGCCTGCAAAGGGCCGAACTCCTGGAACAGCCGGTCGGCGGTCAGCGCCAGCCCCCTCTGGCGACAGGCTCGCTCCAGTATCGCTCGCACCAACAATGCCAGCAGGG
This sequence comes from Chloroflexota bacterium, assembly GCA_027356795.1. Lineage (GTDB taxonomy): Bacteria > Chloroflexota > UBA6077 > UBA6077 > UBA6077 > JAJYNT01. Next base: position 7,358 of record DAHVXI010000026.1, read on the forward strand.
TCACCAAGACCAGCCCTTCGATCCGCTGGTCCGAGTGGACCAGGAGCGGATGAACCATCAGTGGCCCTTTGGTGGTCCTGAACCGTTTCTCGATGCCATCCTGACCCTTGAACAGCAGGAGCGCCTGTTCGGCATCCAGGTGCCCAGCGTTGGTAGCCAGGGCATAGCGCCCATCCAACTCCCGGGCTCGGGCCAGCTTGTGCGGGTTGACCTGGAAGTTTAGTTCCATGTCCCCGTCCTCGCCGGTCAAATGGATGTCCACCAGGCTCTTGGCCGGTTGTCCCTGCTGGAGCGAGGCCAGCCGCTGCTCCACATAGGCCCGCCGCTTGTAGCGTCGGCTGCCCAGCTGCTTCCGGATGTGATCCAGGCCATCCAGCAGTCTCTTCAGGTAAGTCTTACGTTTCTGCTCATCGAGTTGCTGCTTGCCCGCACTCCAGAGCACCAAGGCCCGGTCTGTGACCCGCTCACCCCGGTACTCGAAGGTGAAGGGGCGCCAGACCCCCTGATAGGGCGAGAAACTGGGATCGTCGGTACGAACCCGCTGGGGACGGTAGGCCAGGGTATGGCCAGTCAGTTCCTTCGTGGAGACGCTGCGCAGCAACACATCCGTCGCCGTACCGTCCGCCAATGGCCCCAGATAGAACAGATGGTGGCGGTGGCAGGCCAGCACCGCCTCGGAAGAGACCATCTTGCTGTCGCTGACCAGGATGGGACGAAACTGGCGAGGTGCCAGTTCGGGTCGAGCCAGGAAGCGCAACAGGGCTGCCAGGTGGCTGGTTGGGCGGGTGATGTCCGCCGTGCTGCCGGGCAGCAACTGGTACAAGACGGGCACATAGCCGTCATGGGTGACGTCCACTTCCAGATTGACCTGCTTGGTATCGGGACGATGATCCCGACTGTAGCCGTAGGCCGCTAGTTCGCTATCGGTGTAGGCTCCCTCGAAGTAAATCGAGGTGATATCCCAATGGAGAACGCCCAGATCCAGATCGTAGACTCGGACCGCTTGGCCAGCCAGACGAGCCCACAGTTCCCCCAGGTATGGGTAGAGGCGATCCAAGGCCCGTCCCAAGCGGTTGTCGTAGACCTGTCCAGGTACGATGTCCAACAGTTCGGGCAGGACGGTCTCAGCCAGCCAGTCATCGACCCGATACAGAGGTCGGGGAGCCAGGAGACGATTGAGGGCAAGCAGGACCACGATCCGGCCCAGGTCAATGTCGGCCTGGCCAGGCATGAGATCGTTAGTGGTCGACCTCACCTGGAGATCGTCCAGGACTGGATAAACCAAAGGAAGAGCGCCCACATGTCGAGGGCGCACGGCTTTGATGGTGCTCCCCAGGTGCTTGGCTTGAGACGTTTCCATACCTCCGCCATGTCACGGAGGCAGGAGACATGCCCCATCACTCGCTTGTTAAGGTGCGATCACTCGAACATGTGATCTATGTCGAAAACAGGCTGAGTCCTGGCAAGGTCAACCTCAGGACTCAGGACCGACAAAGGCAACTGACGAGACCAACTGGCGCGGACAGGACGATGCTGACGGAAGAAGAGCGACGGGAAATCGAGGCGGAGGCGGCCCACTACCTGCGGCCGCAGGCTGCCGCCGTGGACGCCATGAAGATCCTCCAGCGACATCGGGGGTGGATGTCCGATGAGGCCCTCCGGGACCTGGGCGGGCTGCTGCAGATGACCAGGGCCGAGCTGGATAGCGTGGCCACCTTCTACAACCTGGTCTTTCGGAAGCCGGTGGGCAAACACGTCATCCTGATCTGCAACAGCGTTAGCTGCTGGGTCATGGGCTATCCCGGTCTCCGGGAGCATCTAAGCCTGCGCCTCGGCATCGACCTGGGACAGACCACGGCCGACGGTCGCTACACCCTGCTGCCCATCGTGTGCCTGGGGGACTGCGACCATGCGCCGGCCATGATGGTGGACGACCAGCTCTATGGGGATCTGACGCCGGAGAAGATAGATGCGATCCTGGAGGAGTACAGGTAGTGAAACGTTTGCTTCCTGAGGTTTCCAGGCAACGCTGATGGAGCGACCTCTCACGAAGAACATGCGGCCCGGCGAGGAGCCGCTGGATGTGCGGGGATACGAGCGAGCCGGCGGCTACCAGGCCGTGCGGAAGGCTCTGGCCACCATGGCACCCCTGGAGGTGCAGCAGCTGGTCAAGGACTCCAACCTGCGGGGCCGGGGCGGGGCCGGCTTCCCCACAGGGGTGAAGTGGAGCGTCGTGCCCATGGGAGAGGACGCCCCGCGCCCCAGGTATCTGGTGGCCAACGCGGACGAGATGGAGCCCGGCACCTTCAAGGACCGGCTGTTGATGGAGGGAGACCCCCACCAACTGGTGGAGGGGATGATCGTCGCGGCATACGCCATCCAGGCGGAGGTGGCCTACATCTTCCTGCGGGGCGAGTACGTCCTGGCGGCGGAGAGGCTTGCCAGGGCGATCGCCGAGGCCTACGACGCAGGCTACCTGGGAAGGAACATCCTCGGCCACGGCTACAGCCTGGATCTCTACCTCCACGCCAGCGCCGGCCGCTACATCTGCGGCGAGGAGAGCGCGCTGCTGAACTCCCTGGAGGGCAGACGGGCCATACCCCGGGCCAGGCCCCCCTTCCCCCAGGTGAGCGGCCTTTGGGGGAAGCCCACCATCGTGAACAACGTGGAGACCCTGTGCAACGTGCCCCACATCGTCAACAACGGGGCCGGCTGGTACAAGAGCCTGAGTCTCTCCCCCGACGGCGGGACGAAGATCTACGGGGTGAGCGGCAAGGTGAAGAGACCGGGAAGCTGGGAGCTGCCCATGGGGACCACCATCCGGGAGATCCTGGAGGAGCACGCTGGCGGCATGCGGGAGGGACTCCAGTTTCGAGGGGTGCAGCCAGGAGGCGCTTCCACCGACTTTCTGACCGAACAGCACCTGGACGTGAAGATGGACTACGGCTCGGTACAGGCGGTGGGAAGCCGGATGGGGACCGGCACCATGATCGTCCTGGACGACCGGAGCTGCCCGGTGGGGATGGTGCTGAACCTGGAGCAGTTCTTCGCCCAGGAGTCCTGCGGCTGGTGCACCCCCTGTCGGGAAGGGCTGCCCTGGGTGGCCAACCTGCTGGGAGCGATCGAAGGGGGGCAGGGGGAGCCGGAGGATCTGGACGAGCTGGCGGAGCAGTGCGTGCGGCTGGGGCCGGGTAACACCTTCTGCGCCCTGGCCCCGGGGGCGGTGGAGCCGCTCCAGAGCGCCCTGAAGTACTTCCGCGAGGACTTCGAGCGGCACATCAAGGAGAAACGATGCCCATGGAGATGAGGCAGAAGAGGGGCTGCAGGTAATGGCGACGATCTACGTGGACAACCGGCCATACCAGGTGAAGGACGGACAGAACCTGCTCCAGGCCTGCCTATCCCTGGGGTTCAACCTGCCCTACTTCTGCTGGCATCCCGCCATGCACTCCGTGGGGGCCTGCCGCCAGTGCGCTGTCAAGCAGTTCCGTGACGAGAAGGACACCCGGGGGCGCATCGTGATGGCCTGCACGACGCCGGCCACCGACGGCACCCGCATCTCCATCGACGATCCCGACGCGGTGGCCTTCCGGGCCAGCGTCATCGAGTGGCTGATGGAGAACCACCCCCACGACTGCCCCGTCTGCGACGAGGGGAGCGAGTGCCATCTCCAGGATATGACGGTGATGACGGGCCACGTCCAGCGCCGCTACCGCTTCAAGAAGCGCACCTACCGCAACCAGGAGCTGGGTCCCTTCGTCAACCACGAGATGAACCGCTGCATCCAGTGCTATCGGTGCGTCCGCTTCTACGCCGATTACGCCGGAGGGCGTGATTTCGGCGTCTTCGCCTCCCACAACTGGGTCTACTTCGGCCGCTACGAGGATGGCACCCTGGAGAACGAGTTCAGCGGCAACCTGGTGGAGGTGTGCCCGACCGGCGTCTTCACCGATAAGAGCTTCAAGCGCCACTACAGCCGCAAGTGGGACCTGCAGACGGCACCCTCGGTGTGCGTGAACTGCGGCTTGGGCTGCAACACCATCCCCGGCGAGCGGTACGGGGAGCTACGGGTGATCCGGAACCGCTACAACGGGCAGGTGAACGGCTACTTCCTGTGCGATCGGGGCCGCTACGGCTACGAGTTCGTCAATAGCGACCTCCGGATCCGCCAACCCCTGCTTCGTTCTTCCGGCGGGTCCAGGGCGCAGCGCCTGCCAGGGTCTGGGGTGTCCCCAGAACAATTCACACTCTCCAACACCCACGAAGTTGCGGAAAAGGAAGACGCCATTCGGCGCGTCGGAACCATACTGTCCGGGAGTGCGCGGGTGATCGGGATCGGATCGCCCCGCGCCTCCCTGGAATCCAACTTCGCCCTGCGGACCCTGGTGGGCCCCGACAACTTCTACCAGGGCATGGCGGACGGCGACTCCCGCCTGGTCTCCACCCTGCTGGAGGTATTGCGGAACGGGCCGGCCCCCTCGCCGTCGCTGGAGCAGATCAGATCCTCCGACGCCGTGCTGGTGCTGGGGGAGGACGTCACCAACGTGGCGCCGGTGATGGCGCTGGCCCTTCGCCAGTCGGTCCGGCAGCAGCCGATGAAGATCCCCCAGAAGCTGGGCATCGCCCTCTGGCACGACGCCGCCGTGCGGGAGGCCATCCAGCAGACGAAGGGCCCCTTCTTCCTGGCCACCACCTGCGGCACCAAGCTGGACGAGATAGCCACGCAAAGCTACTACGCGGCACCCGACGACGTAGCCCGCCTCGGCTTTGCCGTGGCAGCAGCAGCCGGCGGGCAGCGGCTACCCGCCGGATTGCCCGCGGAGGCGCGGAGCCTGGCCGGGACCATCGCCAAGGCGCTGATGGAGGCCGAACGGCCGCTGGTGGTCTCCGGCACCAGCAACGGCAGCGAGACGATCCTGCAGGCAGCCGCCAACGTGGCGTGGGCCCTCAGGACACAGGGTCGCCCGGCCTCCCTCTCCTTCACGGTGCCCGAGTGCAACAGCCTGGGGCTTGGCCTGATGGGTGGCAACAGCCTCGAGGCAGCCTTCCGGGCGGTGCAGGAGGGTGGGGTCGACGCCGTCATCGTCCTGGAGAACGACCTCTACCGCCGGGCCGATGCTTCCCAGGTGGACGGCTTCCTGGCGGCGGCGCGGCAGCTGATCGTCCTGGACCAACTGGCCAGCGGCACGGTCCGGAAGGCCGAGGTGGCGCTGCCGGCCGCCACCTTCGCCGAGGCCGACGGCACCCTGGTGAACAGCGAGGGGCGCGCCCAGCGCTTCTTCCAGCTCTTCGTGCCTCAAGGAGAGATCCAGGAAAGCTGGCGCTGGCTGCGGGACGCGATGGTGGCCGCCGGCCGGCGAGAGGTGGAGGGCTGGCGCAGTCTGGACGACGTCACCGCCGCCATGGTCGAGGCGATGCCCTTCTTCGCCCCCGTGGCGGAGATCGCGCCACCGGCCACCTTCCGGATCGCGGGGCAGAAGGTCGCCCGCCAGCACCAGCGCTTCAGCGGTCGCACCGCCATGACGGCCGACGTCGACGTGAGCGAGCCCAAGCCGCCGGAGGACCCCGACTCGGCCCTGGTGTTCTCCATGGAGGGGTTCCAGGGACAGCCCCCCGCTGCCCTGATCCCCCGCTTCTGGGCGCCGGGCTGGAACTCGGTCCAGGCACTCAACAAGTTCCAGAGCGAGGTGGGGGGCCCGCTGGTGGGGGGCGACCCGGGCCGGCGGCTGATCGAGCCGGCGGCAGCCGAGGAAGCGGCCCCCTTCACGGAGCTGCCGCCTGCCTTCCAGCCTCGCCCCGGCCGGTGGCTGGCGGTGCCCCTCTACCACATCTTTGGATCGGAGGAGATGAGCATCCTGTCGCCCGGCGTGGCGGAGAGGGCGCCTCGCCCCTACCTGGCCTTGAACGTCGAGGAGGCCACAGCCCGAGGGCTGCAGGAGGGCCAGGAGGTGGAGCTGCCGCTGGGGGGCACTCCCCGGCGGCTCACCGTGAAGATCGTTCCCAGCCTGCCGGCGGGGGTCGCCGGTCTGCCCGTCGGGCTACCGGGCACGTTAGGGATTAGTCTGCCGGCGTGGATAGAAGCGATCCACGCGTCTTAGTGGCGTAGGGCGGGGTCTTGTACCCCGCCGCCCGGTACTGGAATGCCAGGGCGGACTAAAACAGGATGAATAGGATTATGGTCTACAGGTAATCTCCCTGTCCTGATCATCATGTCTATTCTGTTTGTCCCGGCGGCGGGGGACAAGCCCCCGCCCTACCTGAGGAACGACGCACCAAATGGCCGAACAGAGGCAACGAAGGGCAACGGATAAGTGCTGAACGAGGTCGGGTACGCGCTGGTCGTGGTGTTCGGCGTCCTGGTAGTGGTGATCGCCGTCGCTGCCCTGCTGACCTGGTACGAGCGCCGATTGCTGTCGGTGTGGCAGGACCGCTTCGGCCCCAACCGAGTCGGTCCCTTCGGGCTGCTGCAGGTGGTGGCCGACATGATCAAGCTGTTCACCAAGGAGGACTGGATCCCACCCTTCGCCGACAAGTTCGTCTTCGTGCTGGCCCCCGCCATCATCATGGTCGCGGTGCTGATGACCTTCGCGGTCATCCCCTTCGCCTCCTACATCCAGGTGGCGGACCTGAACATCGGGCTGCTCTTCTTCCTGGCGATGTCCTCCATGGGCGTCTACAGCGTGGTGCTGGGCGGGTGGTCCTCCAACAGCAAGTACCCCCTGCTGGGCGGTCTTCGAGGCTCCGCCCAGATGGTCAGCTACGAGGTGTTCATGGGGCTGTCGCTGATGGGCGTGGTCATCCAGACGGGCTCCTTCAGCCTGATGGATATCGTGAACGCCCAGACCCGGTACTGGTTCATCGGGCCCCAGTTCTTCGGCTTCCTGGTGTTCCTGATCGCAGGCGCCGCCGAGACCCGCCGGTTGCCCTTCGACCTGCCCGAGGCCGATAGCGAGCTGACCGCGGGCTTCCACGCGGAGTACTCCGGCATGAAGTTCGGCATGTTCTTCGTCGGCGAGTACCTGGGCATCGCCCTGGTCTCGGCCATGATAACGGTGCTGTTCATGGGCGGATGGAAGGGGCCTCTGCTGCCCGAGCCCCTCTGGTTTGCCATCAAGAGCTTCTTCTTCATCAGCTTCTTCATCCTGTTGCGGGCGGGGCTGCCGCGCCCGCGCTACGACCAGCTGATGCGCCTTGGATGGAAAGTGCTGCTGCCCGTGTCGCTGCTCAACCTGGCGGTCACCGGGGCTGTGGTGTTGGCGGTGCAGGGGTAAAGACTCTCATTTCGGAGACGCGACATGTCGCGTCTCTACAGAAGAGGATAGAAGGCCATGCTGAGCGTCCTCGAAACCTTGTGGCGGGTCTTCCTGCACGCCTTTCACCGGCGGGAGACCATTCAATACCCGGAGCAGAAGGCCTACCTGGCACCCCGATACAAGGGACGGATCGTCCTCTCCCGGGATCCCGACGGTGCCGAGCGCTGCGTCGCCTGCTACCTCTGCGCCGTGGCCTGCCCTGTGGACTGCATCGCTCTCCAGGCGACGGAAGACGAGACCGGCAGGCGTTACCCCGCCTGGTTCCGAATCAACTTCTCCCGCTGCATCTTCTGCGGCTACTGCGAGGAGGCCTGCCCCACCTACGCCATCCAGCTCACGCCCGACTTCGAGATGAGCGAATACCACCGGCAGAACATGGTCTACGAGAAGGAGGATCTGCTGATCAGCGGAGAGGGGAAGTATCCCGGCTACAACTTCTATCGGGTGGCGGGCCTGGCCGTCGGAGGCAAGGGCAAGGGCGAGGGCATAGAGGAGCTGCCGCCGGTGGACGTGCGGAGCCTGATGCCATGACTGTACGAGCCAGCTCTTCCGAAAAAGGCGTAGGGCAGGGCGCTCTGCCCTGCCGCCGGCCTACCATCGCCCGCCAGGCGGCGGGGCACAGGGCCCCGCCCTACATCGGCCTAACCCACCGGAAGCCCTCCTGCTTCGTGCTGATGCCCGTCAGGAGCATGAGCAACTCCTACGGAAAGTGTCGCGAGAGATGCTATGAATGAAGTCTTTTACGCCTCCGCGGTGATCGCCATCGCCGCCACCCTGATGGCCATCACCCGACTGAACGCGGTGCATGCGCTCATCTACCTGATCGTGTCGCTGCTGGCAGTGGCGGTGATCTTCTTCGTCCTGGGCGCCCCGTTCGTGGCTGCCCTGGAGGTGATCGTCTACGCCGGGGCCATCATGGTGCTGTTCGTCTTCGCGATCATGATGCTGGGACTGACCCCGGAGTCCATTCAGGAGGAGGGTCGGTGGTTCCTCAGTCCGCGGATGCTGATCGGGCCGGCGATCCTGGCGGCCATCCTGTTGGGGGAGCTGATCTACATACTGGTCGCCACCGACGGCCAGGCGGCCGGCGTTCGGATCGTGGACCCGAAACAGGTGGGGATCACCCTCTTCGGACCCTACCTGCTGGGGGTCGAGCTGGCCTCCCTGCTGCTGCTGGCGGGGCTGGTCGGTGCCTACCACCTGGGCCGGAAGGTGCCGGGACAACCGAGCGGCGGGCCGGGGGAGGAGGAGTAATGGCCACGGTTCCCATGGAGCAGGGCCTCATAGTGGCGGCCGTCCTCTTCGTGTTGGGGCTGGCCGGGGTGCTGATGCGCAGGAACATCCTCTTCGTCCTGCTCTCCCTCGAGATCATGCTGAACGCCGCGGGGCTGGCCTTCGTGGTGGCGGGGTACCGTTGGGGGCAGGCCGACGGCCAGGTGATGTTCATCTTCATTCTGAGCATGGCGGCTGCGGAGGTGTCGGTGGGGCTGGCCCTGGTTCTCCAGCTCTACGATCGCTTCAAGACCCTGGATAGCCAGGCTGCCAGCAAGATGCGGGGCTGACATGCTGGATCTGCTGTTCTTGGTTCCCATCCTGCCCTTCGCCGGCTTCCTGCTGCTGGCGCTGGTGGGTCCTAGGCTGACACCCCGAGCTGTGGCCTTCGTAGGAGTCGGCTCCGTCGGACTATCCATGGCCCTGGCCTTCACGGTGGCGGCCCGCTTCCTGAGCACCCCGCCTCCGGGCTACGCCTACACCCAGACCCTCTGGACCTGGATGCAGGTGGGCCCCAACTTCACACCGACCATCGCCTTCTACCTGGACGCCCTGTCGCTGGTGATGATGCTGGTGGTCACCTTCGTCGGCTTTCTGATCCACCTCTACTCCACCCAGTACATGGCCGAAGAGGAGGGGTACAGCCGCTTCTTCGCCTACATGAACCTGTTCGTCGGCTCCATGCTGACCCTGGTGCTGGCGGACAACATCCTGTTCCTCTTCCTGGGATGGGAGGGGGTGGGGCTCTGCTCCTACCTGCTGATCGGCTTCTGGTATCGAGACCCGGCAAACGTAAGGGCGGCCCGCAAGGCCTTCGTGGTGACCCGTGTGGGCGACACGGCCTTCATCATCGGCATCTTCCTGCTGTTCACCAGCCTGGGCGCCTTCCGAATCCAGGAGCTGCTGGCCCGTGCGGCCCAGCAGTGGCCCCAGGGGTACGTCCTCGCCGTCGCGGCCGCTGCCCTTCTCATGGGCGGCGCCCTGGGGAAGTCGGCTCAACTGCCGCTGCAAACCTGGTTGCCCGACGCCATGGCGGGTCCCACTCCGGTGAGCGCCCTGATCCACGCCGCCACCATGGTGACGGCCGGCGTCTACCTGATCGCCCGCACCAACACGATCTTCTCCCTGGCACCCGCGGTGATGCTGACGGTGGCGGTGATCGGCGCCGTTACCCTGCTGTACGCGGGCTTCAGCGCCCTGGTGCAGATGGACATCAAGCGGGCCCTGGCCTACTCCACCATCAGCCAGGTCGGACTGATGTTCCTGGCCCTGGGGGTGGGCGCCTGGAGCGCCGCCATATTCCAATTCATGACCCACGCATTCTTCAAGGCACTGCTGTTCATGGGTGCGGGCGTGGTGATCCTGGCCCTGCACCACGAGCAGAACATGTTCAGGATGGGCGGTCTACGCCGGGAACTACCCCTGACCTTCTGGACCTTCCTGGCGGGTGCGGCCTCCCTGGCAGCCTTCCCGATAATCACCGCGGGTTTCTTCAGCAAAGAGCTGATCCTCTACCAGACCTGGTTCTCCGATAGAGGCAATCCCTGGCTCTGGGCGGCCGGACTGGTGAGCGCCCTGCTGACCGCCCTCTACAGCTTCCGAATAGTGTTCCTGGTCTTCTACGGCGAACTGAGGGAGCGACCCGCCTGGAGGCCGGGCCCCCAGATGCAGATCCCCCTGGTGATCCTGGCCATCCTGGCCATCGTCGCGGGCTACATCGAGATCCCCTACACCCAGGTCAACGTGGCCTTCTTCTCCAGCTTCCTGAGCCACTCCCTGCCGCCGGCGACCCTGGTCCACGCCGACCCGGCCCTGGAGATCGGCCTGACCGCCGCCGCGGTGGTGGCAACACTGGTCGGGATCTACCTGGCCTATCTCTTCTTCCTCCGAAGCCCTGCCCTCGCGGCGCGCCTGGCTGGCACCCCATGGGGCGATCCCCTGCGCCGCTGGTGGTTGGCGGGCTGGGGCTTCGACCGTCTGTACGACCGGCTGTTCGTCCGCCCCGTGGTGTGGCTGGCCAACTTCAACAGGGACGACTTCATCGACCTGGCCTACCAGGGTATCGCCTGGGCAAACCAGATCGCCTGGCGGCTGCTCAGCGCCACCCAGGGCGGGCAGCTGCGCTGGTACGCCATGGGTATCGCCTTCGGCGCCGCGCTCATCATCGGAATAGGGGCGTTCCAATGATACTGATCTGGCTCCTCATCGCTCCGGCAGCGGGCGCCATCCTGGCGTGGCTCCTCGGCCGCTGGGATCCCCGGTGGTCCCGCTGGGTCTCCCTGCTGGCCCTGGCAGCCCAGCTGGCCATCGTCATCTACATCGGGGTGCACGCCGGCCAGCTGGGGCTCTCCCCCCAGGGCCCCTGGCTGGAAGAGCTGAACGTGCCCTGGATACCCCAAACGGGCATCAGCTTCCACCTGGCGATGGACGGGTTGAGCCTGCTGATGGTGGGACTCACCGCCTTCCTCGGCCTGGTGTCGGTGGTGGCTTCCTGGAACGAGATCCAGGATCGGGTCGGCTTCTTCCACTTCAACCTGCTGTGGGTGCTGTTCGGCATCACCGGCGTGTTCATCGCCCTCGACCTGTTTCTCTTCTACTACTTCTGGGAGATGATGCTGGTCCCCAGCTACTTTCTCTTCTACTGGGGCTACGAGCGACGCTTCTACGCGGCGGTCAAGTTCTTCATCTTCACCCAGGTGAGTGGCCTGCTGATGCTGCTGGCCATCCTGGGGCTCGTCTTCGTCCACGGCCAGAGCACCGGGACCTTCACCTTCGATTACTCGCAGCTGCTGGGAACGCCGGTGGCTGCGCCCCTGGCCAGCTGGCTGATGCTGGGCTTCTTCATCGCCTTCACCGTGAAGCTGCCGGTGGTGCCCTTCCACAGCTGGCAGCCCGACGCCTACACCCAATCCCCCACGGCCGCCACGGTGATCCTCGCGGGGGTGATGTCCAAGACGGGCGGCTACGGCCTGCTCAGGTTCGTGGTGCCCCTCTTCCCCGGCGCCGCCTTTGGATTCGCCACCTTCGCCCTGGCCCTGGCGGTGGTAGGGATCCTCTACGGGGCCCTCCTGGCCTACGGACAGAAGGACCTCAAGCGGCTGGTCGCCTACTCCAGCATCGGCCACATGGGGTTCGTGCTGCTGGGGGTCTTCGCCTGGAACGAGCTGGCGCTCCAAGGGGTGGTGATGACCATGGTCGCCCACGGGATCACCACGGGCGCCCTCTTCATCCTGGTCGGGCAGCTCCAGGAGCGGACCGGCACCCGCGACATGACCCGCCTGGGAGGGCTGTGGGCCACCGTGCCTCGGATGAGCGGGGTGACCCTG